>NZ_JBSGDT010000004.1:0-310347 GCF_053602515.1 Amycolatopsis sp. NPDC004368
GCGGGAGCGACCGTCGCCGTGGCCGGGGGCGCGATCTACAACGCCGCCGACCCCGCCGCCGCCGCGAAGGAACTCAAGAAGCGCGCCGCCTGACCGAACCCACTCGCTGTGTGCCGGGCATCGGCTCGGCACACAGCGGAACAGCCCCGAAATCACATTTCAGAATTTGGCTCCGAATGTGTCGAGTCAGAATTGTCAGGAGTGCGCGTCCATGGCAGCAAACGGATCGATCTCCCGTTCCCGCGCGATCGAATCAGCTGAAGAGCTCGTCCGCTTGACGACCAAGCGGCTCCCCGACGACTGGACCGAGCTGGACCGGCGTGCGGTGGACACCGCGCGCGTGCTGGCGGCGGACGCGGTCGAGCACTGCGGGAGCGGGCACCCCGGCACGGCCATGAGTCTCGCGCCCGTCGCCTACGCGCTGTTCCAGCGGGTCATGCGGCACGACCCCGCCGACGCGTCGTGGCTCGGCCGCGACCGGTTCGTGCTGTCGGCCGGCCATTCGAGCCTCACCCTGTACATCCAGCTGTTCCTCTCCGGCTACGGCCTCGAGCTCGAGGACCTCAAGTCCCTGCGCAGGTGGGGTTCGCTCACGCCGGGTCACCCCGAGTACCGGCACACCAAGGGCGTCGAGACCACCACCGGCCCACTGGGGCAGGGCCTGGCCAACGCGGTCGGGATGGCCATGGCCGCCCGCCGCGAGCGTGGGCTGTTCGACCCGGACGCCGAGCCGGGCAAGAGCCCGTTCGACCACCACATCTACGTGATCGCCTCGGACGGTGACATCGAAGAGGGCGTCACCTCCGAGGCGTCGTCGCTGGCCGGCACGCAGCAGCTCGGCAACCTCACGGTGATCTACGACAGCAACGAGATCTCCATCGAGGACGACACCCGGATCGCGCTGTCCGAGGACACCGCCAAGCGCTACGAGGCGTATGGCTGGCACGTGCTGACGGTCCACGGCGGCGAGGACGTGGCGGGGATCCTGGACGCGATCGAGCAGGCCAAGGCCGAGACCAAGCGCCCGACCCTGATCGTGCTGCGCACCGTGATCGGGTATCCGGCGCCGACCAAGATGAACACCGGCAAGGCGCACGGCGCCGCGCTGGGTGCCGAGGAGATCGCCGCGGTCAAGCGCGCCGTGGGCCTGGACCCGGAGCAGAGCTTCCAGGTCGACGACGACGTGCTGCGCCACACCCGCGAGGTGGTGGTGCGCGGGCGCGTCGACCGCGAGAAGTGGCAGCTCGAGTTCGACGCCTGGGCGAGGGCCAACCCCGACCGCAAGGCCCTGCTCGACCGTCTCAGCCGGCGCGCGCTGCCGGCGCACTGGGCCGACGACCTGCCCACCTGGCAGCCCGACGCCAAGGGCGTGGCCACGCGCAAGGCGTCAGCCGCGGTGCTGGCCAAGATCGGCGCGGTGCTGCCGGAGCTCTGGGGCGGGTCGGCGGACCTGGCCGAGAGCAACAACACCACGATCAAGGGCGCGGACTCGTTCGGCCCGGTCGAGATCTCGACCAACGCCTGGCAGGCGAACCCCTACGGCCGCACGCTGCACTTCGGCATCCGCGAGCACGCGATGGGCTCGATCCTCAACGGCATCGCGCTGCACGGCGGAACCCGCCCGTACGGCGGCACCTTCCTCATCTTCAGCGACTACATGCGCCCGGCGGTGCGCCTGGCCGCGCTGATGCGACTGCCCGTGATCTACGTGTGGACGCACGACTCGATCGGCCTCGGCGAGGACGGCCCGACGCACCAGCCCGTCGAGCAGCTGGCGTCGCTGCGGGCCATCCCCGGGATGTCGGTGGTGCGCCCGGCCGACGCGAACGAGACCGCGTACGCCTGGAAAGCCGTGCTGGAGGACACCGCCGGGCCGGCCGGGCTGGCGCTGAGCCGCCAGGACCTGCCGACGCTGGAGGGCACGTCGGCGCAGGGGGTGGCCCGCGGCGGTTACGTGCTCGCCGAGGCGTCTTCGGGGCGTCCCGAGGTGCTGCTGGTCGGCACGGGTTCCGAGGTCCAGCTGGCCGTGGCGGCCAGGGAGGTGCTCGAGGCCGAAGGCGTGCCCGCCCGCGTGGTGTCGATGCCGTGCGTGGAGTGGTTCGACCGGCAGGACCGGGCGTACCGGGACAAGATTCTGCCACCGTCGGTGCGTGCGCGGGTGGTCGTGGAGGCGGGTGTCGCACAGCCGTGGCACCGGTTCGCCGGCGACGCGGGCGAAATCGTGTCGCTGGAGCACTTCGGTGCATCGGCGGACTTCAAGACCTTGTTCAGCCAGTTCGGCATCACCACCGAGGCCGTGGCCGAAGCGGCCCGGCGCAGCGTGCGTGCCGTGAATTCGTTGTCCTGACCCGATTTGTGGAGGAAGATCGCGGTGACGCACTCGATTTCGAACAAGCTCGACCCCGGCCTTTTCACGGACGCGACGCGCGCGGTCATCGGCGAGGTCGACCGCGTGAGCACGGCGGTGCAGTCGCCGTCGTGGATCCGCGCCGGCGCGCTGCTCCTGAAAGCCCCGGCCGTGTTCACGATCGGCACCGGGCGCAGCGGGCTCGCGTTGCAGATGGCCGCGATGCGGTTCATGCACCTCGGGCTGCGCACCCACGTCGTCGGCGAGGTGACCGCACCGGCCATCGGCCCGGGCGATGTGCTGGTGGCGGCCTCGGGCTCGGGCAAGACGGCGCGCGTGGTGCGAGCCGCGCAGACCGCGCGTGAGCAGGGTGCGGACGTGATCGCGCTGACCACGGCGGCCGGGTCGCCGCTGGCCGAGACCGCGACCGAGGTGCTGATCATCCCGGCCGCGGACAAGCAGGACTTCGACGGCGGCGCGTCGGTGCAGTACGCCGGCAGCCTGTTCGAGCAGTCCGTGCTGCTGACCACCGACGCGCTGTTCCACACGCTGTGGAAGACCAGCGGCAGCCAGGCCCAGGAACTGTGGCGGCTGCACGCGAACCTGGAGTGACCGCACCTTTTAACAGCCCTGATGAGACAGTCCTAAGAGGAGTCGAAAATGTCCGAAGCGCGGGCCCGCGGTGACATCCACACGTTGGAGGCGGTGGCGCTGGCCGCCACCTCCCGCGCGGCGGTGGCCAGCTTCGCCTGGGTGGGCCGGTACGACCAGAAGGGCGCCGACGCGGCGGCGACCGCGGCCATGCGCGAGGCACTGGCCGACGCACCCGGGCGTGGGACTGTGGTCATCGGGGAGGGCGAGAAGGACGACGCCCCCATGCTGTTCAACGGTGAGGTGGTGGGCAACGGGCACGGCCCGGACTTCGACATCGCGGTGGATCCTCTTGAAGGAACGTCGTTCTGCGCGAAGGATCTGCCGGGGTCGCTCGCGACGATCGCGTTCGGCGAAGCGGGCACCATGTGGTCACCCGGGCCGGGGTTCTACATGGACAAGATCGTGGTGCCCGCCGCGGCGAAGGACGTCATCGATCTCGACGACCCGGCCGAGGTCACGTTGGCCAACGTCGCCAAGGCGCTGGGCAAGCAGGTCAGCGAGCTGCGCGTGATGATCATGGACAAGCCGCGCCACCAGGACCTGATCATGCGCGTGGTGCACGCGGGCGCGGCCGTGCAGACCCCGGCGGGCGGCGATGTCGGGGGCAGCCTGGCGGTGCTGCTGCCGACGAACGACGTCGACCTGCTGATCGGCGTCGGCGGCACGCCCGAGGGCGTGATGACCGCCGCCGCGGTGCGGGCACTGGGTGGCGGGATGCTCGGCCGGCTGGCCCCCCAACGCCCCGAGGAAGCCGACGCCATCCGTGCCGCGGGCATGTCCCTCGACCGCGTGTACGAGTGCTCCGAGCTCGTGACCGGCGACGCGTTTTTCGTCGCCACGGGTGTGAACGGCGGGCCGCTGGTCGGGCGGCCGCGGAGGATCGCCGGCACGACCGTCACCGAATCGCTCCTGATTTCCCGGGGAGAAGTTCGCCACGTGACACACACGACCTTCGCATGATTTTCCGTTCGACCACCGAGATCAAGGAGACACGGTGACGTTGCACCTGGACGACCTCGGCGTTCGCCGCCTCGGCGAGTGTCGGTACGACTCGCCGATCTCCGAGATGCTCTCCACCAAGCAGACCTCCCCGCACTACGTCGCGGAAGGCGACCGCGTGCTGTTGGAGGACACCGTTTCCATGCTCGCCGAGCACAGCCTCCCGCCCACCCAGGTGCCGAGCTTCGAAGCCGCCGGGCCGCGCCGGAAGATCTATTTCGACCCCGCGCGCGTGACCGCCGGGATCGTCACCTGCGGGGGGTTGTGCCCGGGGCTCAACAACGTGATCCGCGGTCTCGTGCAGGAGCTCGCGGTGCACTACAAGGTCAAGCGGATCCTCGGTTTCCGCAACGGCTTGCAAGGCCTCACGCAGCAGCACCGCTACGACACCGTCGAACTGACTCCCGAGCGCGTGCGCGACATCCACAACGCCGGCGGCACCATCCTGGGCAGCTCCCGCGGCGGCCAGGACGCCGACGAAATGGTCGACAGCCTCGTCCTGCGCGGCGTCGACATCATGTTCGTCATCGGCGGCGACGGCGGCATGCGCGCGGCCACGTTCCTCAGCAAGGCGATCCGCGCGCGTGGCCTCGACATCGCCGTCATCGGCGTCCCGAAGACGATCGACAACGACCTGCCCTTCACCGACCAGTCGTTCGGCTTCCAGAGCGCGTTCGCCCGGGCCACCGACTTCATCTCCGCGGTCGCCGTCGAGGCCGCCGCCAGCCCGAACGGCGTCGGGATCGTGAAGCTGATGGGCCGGCACTCGGGATTCATCGCCAGCTACGCTGCCTTGTCCGCCAACGCCGCGGACATCGTGCTGATCCCCGAGATCCCCTTCGCCCTGGGCGGCGCGGACGGCCTGCTGGCCCACGTCGAGGAACGCGTGAGAGCCAAGGGTTACGTCGTGATCGTGCTCGCCGAGGGCGCGGGCCAGGACCTCCTCGAGGACCACGGCCTGCCCCAGCTCAACGGCCGCGGCACCGACGCCTCCGGCAACATCAAACTCGGCAACATCGGCGAACTGCTCAAGGAACGCATCACCGCCCACCTGGTTTCGGTCGGCCTCCCGCCGACCATGCGCTACATCGACCCGAGCTACGCGGTCCGCAGCATCGCCGCCAACGCCTACGACGCCGTCTACTGCCTGCGCCTGGCCCACGCCGCGGTCCACGCCGCGATGGCCGGCCACACCGAAGCCGCCGTCGCGCGCTGGCGGCGCCGCTTCGTCCACGTGCCGCTGTCGCTGATGACCAGCCGCCGCAACCAGGTCGACCCGGATGGGGATCTGTGGATGTCGGTCCTGGAGACGACCTGCCAGCCGGCGGAGTTCGGTGCCTCGCAGGATCGGGTGCGGGTGCGGTCGGGGTTCTGCTGACGCTCGCAGGGCGGAGCCGGTCGAGGTCTCCTGGCCGGCTTCGACGGAGCCGTGCCGGCTGAAGCGCTCTCCGAAGAGCAATGCGGGCCGCCCCGATCAAGGGCGGCCCGCATCGTCGTCGGGAGGTGGCTCAGAACTTGCCGGCCTGCACGTCGGCGACCGTGACGCGCGAGGACTTGTACGTGGCCATCGCCGACTTCGACCCGTTGCTCACGGGGAGACCCGTGGCGGCGTCGACGGTCAGCACCTCGGCCTCGCCCGAGAAGAGGGCGGCGCCGGCGGTGATGGTGAGGGTCGGCTTGCCGTCGGTGGTCGATTTCGTGACCGTGACGTCCGGAATCGTGGAGAGCAGGCGGAGCACGCCCGCGCGGACCTGGGGGTTGGCCGCGCCGAGGTTGAGCGCGTTGACGGCGTTGGTCCACAGGTGGTTGTCGACCAGGTTGTCCAGCGTCTTGCCGGTCGGACGCTGCGTCGGGACCGCGACACCCTTCGCGCGGTAGATGTCGGCTTCCTTGGCGATGGCATCGGCCCACGCCTTCTGAGCGGCGGCGTCGCTGAGCCCCAGGCCGAAGCCGTTGGGGGTCGCGTTGACCATCTTCGTGCGGGCCTCGTTCAGATCGCCGGTCGCGGCGAAGCGGGCGGCGGCGACGTCGGCCGCGTCGTTCGGCTCGGCGAGGTTGGCGTGGCTCGCGATCACACCGGGCAGCGACTTCGCGTCTTCGGCGAGGTAGACCTCGCCCTTGTCCGTGTAGAGGCTGTACACCACGTACGGCGAACCGTCCGGCGCCTTCGTGCTGCGGATGACCAGCGAAGCGTCGCCGGTGACCGAACCGGCGTTGGTGGTCACGTTGGCCGCCAGGCTCACTAGCGGCGAGGTGACGGCCGGGGCGTCGGCGACCGACGCCGGGGCCTGGGCCTGGGGCTGCGGCACCGAGGTCGCCACCACGGCAGCGGCCACGGCGGCGGCCGCGACGGCGCCGAGGCCGATCTTGCCCGGCACACCCGGGCTGGCCCAGCTGAACTTCGCCCGGCGGGCCGGAGTGGTGGTGGATTCGGACATTGCTGCTCCTAGGGCTGCGCGTGCTTTTCCGTACGCCTCGGGGCGCAACGGCTGAACATCCTTCAAGTTGCGGACCAAATCCATCTCGTCCACGGTCAAGCGCCTTTCTTCACAGGGGCCGGCTTCGTCAGGAGTGCAGCCACTTCGGGCGCCTTCCGCAGCGCCTTTCTGGCCTGGTGCAACAGGCGGCGCGCCGTGCCGGCCGGCACGCCGAGCACCCGCGCCGCGTCGGCAGCGGTCAAGTCCTCCCACGCGACGAGCGTGAGCACTTCGCGTTCTTCCGGCTTGAGCTCCGCCAACGCCGCCCGCAGCACCGCCTGGACGTCGACGCGCGCGTCGACCTCAGACCACGGGTCGGCACCGCGGTCCGGCACGTCTGGCACGAGGTCCTCTGCCGGCCGCGACCGCCAGTGCCGGCGGATCGTGTTCAGCGACACCCCGTACAGCCACGGCCGGGCTTCCGGAAACGACCTGTCGTACGTGCCCCGCGAGGCGTAGGCCGCGACCCACACCTCACCGAGCAGGTCTTCGGCCGCGTCGCGCCCCACCCGACGAGCCAGGTAGGCGCCGATCGCGCCCTCGTGCCGGCTGATCACCTCCACGAAGGCTTCCTGGTCGCCCTCCAGCGACCTGCCGATCAGTTCCGCGTCCGAAGTCATGCCACTCCTCGCTTCTTCCCTGACCTTCCATGGGGGAATTGCCGATGCGGCGCGAAAGCGTTCAGCGCCGGCCCAGAAGGAGGGTGAACGAGGAGGTCGGGGCACCGAGACCCGTCGCCGCGTCGTAGCCCCGGGTGGTGGGGAGGCTCTTGTCCTGGCCGAAGGTCGTGACGAACGCGGGGTCGAACTCGTCGTCCAGCCGGTATCCGAGAGCGATCGGGGGATCGGCCGGGTCCACCGGCAGGATGTCGCGCACGGCCGGGCCGCCCGCCAGGCGGTAGATAGCCGGGTTGGCGAAACCGAGGGCGTGGCCCGCGGTCTGCATCGCGTCGGCCTCGATGCCGGCGAACAGCGGGGAAGACGCGCTCGTGCCACCGATTGGCACTTCCGCGTAGCCGCCGCTGCCGTCCAGGTCGGTGGCGCCGATCAGCCAGGCGTTGCCGGCGTCGGCCGAAATGTCCGGGATCACGCGCTTCGCCGCCGTGGTGCCGTGGTCCGTCGCCAGGCTGCGCGGCACGGCCGCCTTCTGGTAGCCGGGCTCGGCGAACAGCGTGCTGAGGCCACCGCCGGAACCACCGTCGAACTCGCCGGGCGGATCTTCGTCGTACCCGGTGCGGTCCGAGTTCATCGGCAGGAGGTGATCGCCCCACGTGTGCTCGGCGACCACCTCGCCGTGCGCGCCGATCTCCAGGCTCGTGCCGCCGACGGCCGTGGCCCACGGGTTCGACGCCGGGAACTGGGCCTGGTGGAGGTTTTCGGCCCCGCCGTCACCGCTGGAGAAGTCGAAGCCGATGCCTTCGAGCGCACCCTGCTGCAGCACCAGGTCCCACGGCGCCCTGCCCGCCGGCGACAGCGAGTCCTCGCCGAGCCCGGCCGACGTGCTCGCGACGTCGGCCAGGTGCCGGTCGACCACGCGTGAAACTCCGTCGAGCCAGGACTGCAGCTCCTGGGGTGCGAAGTCGGCACAATCGACGATCACGTTCACGATGCGCGCGTCCGGCGCCCCGAGGTGCGCCGACTGCACGTCGATCGACTCCTCCAGACCGCTCTCCCTGCCTACGCACGAAGCGTCCGAGGTCGGGCTGATGTCTTCGACGTACTGCCCCGGCGTGAACACGGGCTCGCCGTGCGCGGCGAAGAACCGGTTGGCGTCGGCGAGCTCCGTCGGCGAGTGCTCGTCGAGGATGATCGCGACCGTCTTGCCCTTGCCGGTGTAAGGGCTGTTGGACAGGCCGTACGCGTCACGCACCTGCTTCGGCTCGTACCCGCACAGCTGCGTCGGCGCGGTCGTGTGCCCGAACGCCGGGGGGATCGGGCTCGTGTGCTCGCCCCAGTAGTGGGAACACGGGAAGTCGGTGGGCTGTGTTGCCGTGCGGGCCCCGGCCGCGGTGGTGCCACCGACGATCGGACTCAGCTCGAGCTGGTCGATCCCGGTGACGCTCACGATGTCCGCCGCCACCGCCGCCGGAATGGAGAACCCGCCCACGACACCGGCGTCGCGGAATGTCCGCGTTCCGCCTTTCGGCTCGGTCACCGTCCGGTCGAACTCGCTCACCTGTGTGCCGAACGCGGCGTCGATCTGCGCCACCGTCGCGTTCACCGCGAGGTAGTGCTCGGTGGTCGCGGTGACCGTCATGCCCTGGCCGGCGAGCCAGGACTCGACGGCGCCGACCTGCCCCGGGGCCGGACCGAACTGCTGGGCAGCCTGTGCCGGCGTGAGGAAGTGGGCGTAGCGCGGACTGGCCGGGTCGGACACCGCGCGGGCGGCGTCGGCGAGCCCCGGTCGATCGGCCAAGTACACGCGCAGGGCGACGGGCATCGTCGCGTCGAGCGGACGTGGTGTGCCGGTGAGAACGCCGGGGTTCGGACTCGGCAACTCGACCCGCGACGGCGTCGCCGCGAACGCCGGAGGTGCTGTGCTCGCGGCGAAAACCACCGCGCCGGCGAGCACAGCACCTCGGCGGAGAACCTTCTGGTGTGTTGTCACACCCGGCTGTTGTCAGGCCGGGTGGGCAAGTGTTCAGGCCACGCGTTCGAACAGCGCCGCGATGCCCTGGCCGCCGCCGATGCACATGGTTTCCAGGCCGTAGCGGGCTTTCCGGCGCACGAGTTCGCGGCTCATCGTCGTGAGGATGCGGGTTCCGGTGGCGCCGACGGGGTGGCCGAGCGAAATGCCGGATCCGTGCACGTTGACGCGGTCGAGGTCGTCGGAGAGCTTCCACTCGCGCAGGCACGCGAGAACCTGCACGGCGAAGGCTTCGTTGATCTCGATCAGGTCCACGTCGGCCAGCTCGACGCCGGCGCGTGCCAGCACGGCCGCGGTGGCCGGCACCGGCCCGGTGCCCATCGTCTCCGGCGCGACGCCGGCCACCGCCCAGGTCACGAGCCGGACCAGCGGCGTGAGGCCGTGTGCCTCGGCCTGTTCCGGCGTGCAGACGATGCACAGCGCGGCACCGTCGTTCTGGCCGCTGGCGTTGCCGGCAGTCACGGTGGCGTCGGGATCGTTCTTGCCCAGCACGGGTTTCAGCGCGGCGAGGGCCTCGGCCGTGGTGTCGGGACGCGGGTGCTCGTCGGTGTCGATCACCTGCTCGCCGCGCCGCGTGCGCACCGTCACCGGCACGATCTCCTCGGCGAACACACCCGACTCCTGGGCTTGTGCGGCCCGCTGTTGCGAGAGCAGCGCGAGCGCGTCCTGCTCGGCGCGCCCGATGCCGTACTCGCGGCGCAGGTTCTCCGCCGTCTCCAGCATCCCGCCCGGCACCGGGTGGTTCCGGCCGCCGGCCGTGACGCGGCCGCGCGCGAGCGAATCGTGCAGCATCACACCGGAACCCTTGACGCCCCAACGCATTCCGACACTGTAGAACGGCGCGTCGCTCATGTTCTCGGCGCCGCCGGCGATCACCAGGTCGCTGACGCCGGTCTGCACCTGCATCGCCGCGTGCAGCACGGACTGCAGGCCGGAGCCGCAGCGGCGGTCGAGCTGGAGGCCGCCGCTGCGCAGGCCGAGGCCGCCGTCGAGTGCCACCACGCGGCCGAGCGCCGGTGCTTCCGACGTGGGGTAGGCCTGGCCCAGCACGACGTCGTCGACCGCGTCCGGGTCGAGGCCGGTGCGGTCGAGCAGCGCGCGCAGCACGGTCGAGGCGAGGTCGGCCGCGCTCACCGACGCGAGCGCGCCGCCGAAGCGGCCGACCGGGGTGCGCAGCGGCGAGCAGATGAGGGCAGGACGAAGCTCCATGAACGGGTTCCTCCGGAGAAAAAAAGTCAGTCGGTGCCGGCGCGGAGCCTTCCGGCGTGGTGGATGTGGTCCGACATCAGCGCGCCGGCCCGGATCGCGTCGCCGGCCCGGATGGCGTCGATGATCCCGACGTGGTCCGAGTCCAGGGCCGACACGTTGTGGTCGGTGTCCCACAGCGTGACGCTGGTCGGGAAGCGCGACCACAGGCTGGAGATGTGGTCGAGCAGCACGGCGGCGCCACCCTGGTAGATCGTGTAGTGCAATTCCTTGTTGAGCCGCGAAAGCTCGGCGCTCGTGGCTCCGGCGGCCTCGGCGGCCCGCAGCGCAGCGTGGGCCGCTTCGATCGCTTCGAGGCGCTCGGCAGAAATGCGCTCGACGGCGATCTGCGTCGCGAGCCCTTCCACCGCGGCGCGCAGGCGGTAGAGATCGTCCGCGGTCTCGGGATCGACGTCCTTCACGGTCGCGCCGCGGTGCGGTGAGTAGCTGATCGTGCCGTCGGCTTCCAGAATGCGCAGGGCTTCGCGCACGGGTGTCACGCTCACGCCGTAGCGCTGCGCGATCTGCACCTGGCGCAGCGCCTGTCCCGGTTGCAGCGTGCCATTGGCGACGTCCTGCTTGAGCCGGGTCACCACGTAGTCGGTGCGGCTCTGCGGAGGTGCCGGAGTGCCGTCCGCGATCTCCGATGCGCGTGCCATGCGTCAGCCCTACTTCCTTCACATTGTGTAAAGTGCAGACTACCTACGCACGGCCTTGGCCAGGCGTTGCCGCGCGTCGTCGCTTTCGAAGCACAGGGCCTGCAGTGCCGCGTCGGCGATGCGCCGGTGGTCGCCGGGAGCGTGCACGGCCTCCTTCGCGTAGCGCACGGCCGTCATCGACGCTTTGCCGAGCTCGCCGAGCAACTGCGCGAGCGCGGCGTCGAGGTCGTCGGAGACTTCGTCGACCAGGCCGATGGCCAGCGCCTCCGCCGCGCCGATCCGCTTGCCGGTGAAGATCAGGCGCTTCGCCGCGGACCGGCCCACGATCTTCGGCAGGCGGAAGAGCCCACCGGCCGACGGGATGATGCCCAGCCGCACCTCCGGCAGACCCCAGGTCGCCGTGGTCGAGGACAGCCGGAAGTCGCAGGCCAGCGCGAGCTCGCAGCCGCCGCCGAGCGCGTGTCCGCCGACGAGGGCGATGGTCGGCCACGGGTACTCCTCGATCGCGGTGAAGAGCCGGTGGTTCACGCGTTGCAGGGCTTCGCGCCGGGTGCGTTGCGCGAGCTCGTTGAGGTCGGCGCCGGAGACGAACGTGCCTGGCACGGCGCTGCGCAGCACCAGCGGCCGCTCGCTGTCCGCGAACTCCGCCACGGCGCGGTCGACGCCGGCGCTCATCTCGAGGTCGAGCGCGTTGAGCTTTTCAGGCCGGTCGAGCCAGATCGTCACGGCGTGGTCGGTGACTTCGGTGCGCACGCTCATTGCAGGTTCCCCGATCCCGGGACACGGGCCCCGTCCTGGTCGTAGCGGTAGACGCCCTGTCCGGTCTTGCGGCCGAGCCGGCCGGCCTGCACGAGGCTGACCAGCAGCGGATCGGGCCGGAAGCGTTCGCCGAGCGACGTGTACAGCCCTTGCAGCACCGACAAGCGAGTGTCGAGGCCCACGAGGTCGACGAGCTCGAACGGACCCATCGGGTGGTTCAGGCCGTGCTTGAGTGCGAGGTCGATCTCCTCGGCGTTCGCGACGCCTTCGGAGAGCATGTGGAACGCCTCGTTGCCGATCAGCACGTTGACCCGGCTCGTGACGAAACCCGGCCGATCGGCCACGCGCACCACGACCTTGCCGGCCGACTCGCACAGCTCACGCGCCAGCGTTTCCGTGGCCGGCGCCGTCTGGAGCCCGCACACCATCTCCACCAGCGGCAGCCGGTGCACGGGGTTGAAGAAGTGCAGGCCGATCACGCGCTGCGGCTCGGGCACACCGGCGGCGATCGCCGTGATCGGCAGCGCGGAGGTGTTGCTCGCGAGGACCACGTCCGGGCCGGTCACCGCGGCCACGTCGGTGAGCATCCGGTGCTTGAGCTCGAGGACCTCGGGCACGGCTTCCACCACGAGGTCGCTGCCCGCGAAAGCGGACACGTCCGCGCCGGTGCTGATCCGGTCGACGGTTTCGGCCACGGCGCTGGAGGTTCCGGAGCTGGGCATTCCGGAGCGCCGGGCCGCGCGTTCCAGCCCGGCGCGAACCGCCGCGCGGCCGCGTTCGGCCGTCTCCTGGTCGACGTCGCACAGCACCACCGAGTGCCCGGCGGCGGCGAAGACCTGGGCGATGCCCCGGCCCATGATCCCCGCGCCGAGCACACCGACTGTCGAGCTCATCCGGTTCCTCCGATCTTCGTTGACGGAACCTCAGCGTATTGCATAGACAGCATTTTATAAAATGTGTAACCTCCGTCGGCAACTGATCCCGCGAGGAAGCAAGAGGTGCGACGGTGAGTGACCCGGTCACGGCGTGGACGTCCGCGCTGAGCGCTGCCTCCGTCGCCGACCTGGGCGAACGCGAGCGGCAGGCGGTCGAGGTGCTCGTCGCCGACGCGCTCGGCATCGCGGCCGCGGGCCGCACGGCTCCAGGTGTCGGAAGTGCCCTGGCCGGTTGGGAAACCGACTTCGGCCAAGGTCCCGTCCGGTTGCCGTGGACGGCCGCGAGCCTCCCGGCGCCGGCGGCTGCGGCGGCGCTGTCGGCGCTGATCCACGCGTGGGACTTCGACGACACACACGATGCCGCGGTGGTGCACACGAGCTGCGTCGCGCTGCCGGCGGCACTCGCGGTGGCCTCGGCGCACGCGCGGTCCGGAGCCGACGTGGTCGCCGGGCTGGTCGTCGGAATCCAGGTGCTGGCCAGGGTTTCCTCGGCGATCGGTGGCCGGCGAGGCGTGATCCGCACGGCCGGCCTCGGCGCGCTGGGCGCGGCCGCGGCAGCGGCGAGAACCCTGGGCCTCGGGCCCGAGCAGCTCACGCAGGCGCTCGGCCTCGCGCTCACCGCGACGGGCTCGGCGATGACCCGGCAGGTCGTCGCCGAAGGTTCACCGGCCAAGCGGCTGCAGCCGTCGTTCGCGGTGCAGGCCGGGGTTTCCGCGGCGCTGCTGGCCGCGCACGGGGTGCCCGGCCCGTCCGGTTGGCTCGACGGCGAGTACGGCGTGCTCGCGTTGCGCGACGGGAATCCGGCGGACGCTGTGGCCGAGATCAGTGCGCCGGGCTGGGAAATAGCTCGCCTTTCCCTCAAGCCCTACCCCGCCTGCCGGTACGCGCACGCCGCGATCGCCGCCGTGGCCGGCGCACGTGCCGAAGACCTGGAGCGCGTGGTCGTGCACGTGCCGGCCGGACCGGCGTACGCCAAGGTCGCGCGGCCGTTCCGGTGGCGCGGCCAGCCGGTGGCCGACGTCCAGTTCTCGATCCCGTGGCTGGTCGCCGCCGCCCTGCGCACCGGCACCGTGGACCTCACCGCGATGCGGGATCCGGTGCTCGGTGACCCCGTGATCGAACGGCTCGCCGCCCGCGTCCACGTTGCCCAGGACCTTCCGTCGCAGGTCAGCATGGCACCGGCGGAGGTCGAGCTGCACCGCACCGACAGCTCGGTCGAACGCCGGCGCGCCGACATGCCGGGGTCGCCCTCGTGCCCGCTGACGCCGGCGCAGGTCGAGGAGAAGACCGCGGCGTGCGTGCGCGTCGGCGGTCACGACAGCGGTGCCGTCCGCCGGATCTCGAGCTTCAGCACCGCACTCGCCGGGCTGGCCGCCGCGGAGTTCCGCGCGGCGCTGGCCACGATCGACACACAGGAGAGTTGATGGACTTCACACTCACCCCCGAACAGCACGCCCTGCGTGACGCCGCGGCCACCCTCGCGCGCCGCGAGTTCAGCGCCCGCGCGTTCCAGCGCAAATCGTTCGCGTGGGACAGCCTGAAAACGCTGGCGGACAACGGGTTCACCGGCCTGACCATCGCCGAGGCCGACGGCGGCCAGGGTGCGTCGCTGCTCGACGCCGTGCTCGTGATGCAGGCGGTGACCAAGGTCTGCCCGCACAGCGGCGACGCGCTGCAGGCGAGCAACTTCGGTGCGATCCGCCAGATCGCCAACTTCGGCTCGCAGCGCGTCAAGGACGAGGTGCTGACCAAGCTGCTGAAGGGTGAAGGCCTGGTCAGCGCCGGGATGAGCGAGCCGGAGGCCGGATCGGCGCTCACCGACCTGCGCACCACCGCGCGCTACGACGGTGACTCGGTCGTCCTCAATGGACAGAAGTGCTGGAACTCCCACGGCCCGGAGATCACGCATTCCGTGGTGTGGTGCCGGTTCGGCCCGCGCACGAGGGACATCGGCGCGGTCGTGGTGCCGGTCGACGCGCCGGGCTTCAGCAAGGGCCGGCCCGAGCGGTACATGTCCGGCGAGCAGCACTGCACGCTCAACTTCGACGAGTGCCGTGTGCCGCGTGACTACGTGCTGGCCGATTCGGACGCGGTGAAGAACATGCTGTCGATCTTCGGTGTCGAGCGCCTCGGCAACGCGTCGCGGGCTCTGGCGCTCGCCGAGACGGCGTACGAGCGGGCGGTGGAGCACGTCAAGCAGCGCAAGCAGTTCGGCCGTCCGCTGATGGAGTTCCAGGGCCTGCAGTGGAAGTTCGCCGACATGCGGATCAAGCTCGACTCGGCGCGGCTGCTCATCTACCGCGCGGTCGCCAACGCGGCGGGCGAGACACCGGACCCGATCGAAGCCGCGATCGCCAAGGCGCACACCAACGAGGTTGCCTTCGCCGTCGCCAACGACGCGCTGCAGGCGTTCGGCGCCATGGGCTACTCGACCGAGCTGCCGATGGAGTACTTCATGCGCCGGATCCGCGGCTGGATGATCGCCGGCGGCTCGGTGGAGATCCTGCGCAACACCATCGCGCAGGACGTGTTCGGCACGCGGTTCAGCCAGCGCCGTCCTGAGGCCGCGCGGTGACGGCCACGGCGGAGATCGCGACCTGGGCCGCGCGGCAGCGTGACGAGCAGCTGCCCGGGGAGGTCGTCACGCACGTCAAACGGCTGCTGCTCGACCACCTCGGCGGAGTCGTCGCCGCTTCGCGGTTCCCCGTGGCGAAGCTCGTCGCTGACTACGCCGCCGTGGCCAACCCCGGCACCGAAGCCACGGCCGTCGGGTTCGGCCGGCGGTCGGCGGAAGGCGCGGCGCTGGTCAACGGCACGGCCGCGCACAGCCTCGAGGTGGACGACGGTTACACACCGGGCAGCGTGCACCCGAGCGCGGTCGCGTTCCCGGCGGTGCTCGCGGCGGCGCAGCGCCACGGAGCGTCGGCCGAGCGGCTGCTCTCCGGCGCGGCGGTGGCCCTGGAGCTGACCTGTCGGCTGGCCGCCGCCGGACACCCCGCGACCTGGCGCAACGGCTTCCACAACACGCCGCTCGCCGGTGTCGTCGCGGCCGCCGCCGGGGTGTCGACGGTGCTGGGTTCCGACGCCGCCCGCACGGAGCACGCGCTCGGCATCGCCGCGTCGCACGCCGGTGGGCTGTTCGCGTTCCTCGGCCAGGACGCCGAGGTCAAACGCCTCCACGCGGGCAAGGCCGCGCGCGACGCCCTGGCGAGCGCGGAGCTGGCCGCGCGGGGGCTGACCGGACCGTCCGGAGTGCTGGAAGGCGCCAAGGGCTACTTCGAGGCCTTCGCGCACAACGACCACGACCCGCGGGTGGTCGTCGAGGGCCTGGGTCGTGACTGGGCCTTGCTGCGCACGTATGTCAAGCCCTACCCGTGCTGCCGGCACCTGCACGGCCCGATCGACGCGGCCTTGAAGCTGCGCGAGGAGCGGGGCTTCGACGTCACCCGCGTGACCCGGGTCGCCGTCGGCACCTACACGGTGGCCTCCCATCACAATGCGACCACAGTGGACAGCTTCCTCGGCGCGCAGATGAGCATCCCGCACGCCGTCGCTGTCGCGCTGCTCGTCGGCGAGGTCGGCCTGGCCGAGTTCGACCCGGCGACGTTCGGCCGCGAAGACGTCCGCGCGCTCACGGCCAAGGTCGAGGTGACCGCCGATGCCGAGGCCGACGCCGTGTACCCGGTGGAGCGCCCCGCGCGCGTGACCATCGACCTCGACGGCGCCGAGCCGCTGAGCCTGCGGGTCGCCCAGCCGTATGGCGAGCCGGACAACCCGGTCTCCGACGCGGCGCTGGAGGACAAGTTCCGCCGGCTGTGCGCGCCGTCGCTCGGCGAGGACCGCATCACGAAGACCATCGAGGCCGTGCGCGCGCTCGAAGACCTCTCCTTCCTGACGGAGCTGGCCGCATGAAACCGTTGACCGGACAACGGGTCGTGGAGGTCGCGACCTACGTGGCGGCGCCCTCGGGCGGGCTCGCGCTCGCGCGGCTCGGCGCGGACGTCATCCGCGTCGACCCGCTCGGCGGCGCGAGCGACCACCACCGCTGGCCGCTCGCGCCCGGCGGCGGCAGCCTCTACTGGACCGGGCTCAACAAGGGCAAGCGGTCCGTGGCCGTGAACCTGCGGTCGCCGCGCGGCCAGGAGCTCGTGACGGCGCTCGTCACCGAACGCGGCACGCTGCTGGACAACACCGTCGGCTGGGAGTGGCTCGCGGACGAACGGCTGCGTGCCCTGCGGGCCGACCTGGTCCACGTCCGCGTGCAGGGCCGGCGCGACGGTGGCCCGGCGCTCGACTACACCGTCAACGCCGCGGTCGGCGTCCCCGACCTGACCGGCCCGGCCGAGGCGGGCGGGCCGGTGAACCACCAGCTGCCCGCCTGGGACCTGCTGACCGGCAGCCAGGCGGTCAACGCCGTGGTGGCCGGCCTGCTGCACCGCGCGTCGACCGGGCAGGGCAGCTACGCGGAGGTCGCGCTGTCCGACGTCGCGCTCGGTGCCGTCGCCGATCTCGGTTGGCTGGCCGAAGCTCGCCTGACCGGGCAGGACCGGCCCAAGCAGGGCAACCACATCTACGGCAGCTTCGGCACCTCGTTCCGCACGGCCGACGGCGCACACGTGATCGTGGTGGCGATGACGACGCGGCAGTGGCGGGCGCTGCAGGAGGCCACGGGCACCACCTCGCTGCTGGCGGGCGTCGGCGAGCGCGCTGGGCTCGACCTCGACGTCGAGGAGAACCGGTACCGGCTGCGCGACGAGCTGGTGGCCGTGCTGGCGCCGTGGTTCGCCGAGCGTGACATCGCGGCCGTCACCAGCGCGTTCGCGGAGACGGCTGTGCTGTGGCAGCGGTACCGCTCGCTCACCGAGGTGGCTGCCGGCGCCGATGAACCGCTGCTCGGCGAGATCGACCAGCCCGGTATCGGGCCGGTGCCCGCCGCCCGTGGCGCGGTGCGCTGGCCGGGCGCGGCGCCGGACGTCATCGAGCCCGCGCCGGTGCTCGGCGCGGACACCGAGGCCGTGCTGAGCGGCGAGCTGGGGCTGGGGCAGGCGGAGATCGCGGCACTCGTGGACGAGGGGGTCATCCGATGACGAACACCGCGGAACTGGCCGGGGCACTGCTCTGGCCACGCAGCATCGCGCTGGTCGGCGCGTCCGACAATCCGGAGAAGACGAGCTCGCGTCCGCTGCGGTACCTGCGCTCGTCGGGCTTTGCCGGCCGCATCTACCCGGTGAACCCGCGCCGGGAGTTCGTGGCGGGCGAGCAGGCGTGGCACTCGCTCTCGGACCTGCCCGAAGTGCCCGACCACGTCTACGTGATGACCGACGCCGAGCAGGCCATCGAGGCCGTGGGCGAATGCGGGCGCCTCGGTGTGCCGGTCGCGACAGTGCTTGCGAGCGGCTTCGGCGAGGAAGGCGAGCAGGGTCGCGAACGCGAGGCGCGCCTGCGCACGGCGGCCGGGTCGACGCGGGTGCTCGGCCCGAGCAGCCTGGGTGTGGTCAACCCGCGCAACGGAATGCTGCTCACCGCCAACGCGGCCTTCGCCGAAACCGACCTCGCGCCGGGTGGCGTGTTCGTCGCGTCGCACTCCGGCAGCGTGATCGGTGCGCTGGTCTCGCGGGGAAAGCAGCGGGGGATCTCGTTCGCGGGCCTGGTGTCCACCGGCGGCGAGGCGAACCTGAGCCTCGGTGAGATCTGTCTGTCCACAGTGGATGACAAAGGCATCGCTTCCTACGCGTTGTTCCTGGAGTCGTTGCACCACAGTGAAGACCTCGCCGAGTTCGCGCTGGCCGCGGCCGAACGCGGCAAGCCGGTGGTCGTCTACAAGCTCGGTCGCTCGGCGCAGGGCGCGCAGCTCTCGGTCTCGCACACTGGCGCGCTGGCCGGCTCCGACGAGGAGGCCGACGCGTTCTTCCGGGCGTGTGGCATCAGCCGCGTCGACAACCTGGAGGCGCTGATCGAGGCGCCGGCGTTGCTGGAGCGCGTGCCGGCCGGCAAGAGCCCGGCCGACTTCTCGGTTGCGGTGCTCACCACGACCGGGGGTGGCGCGGCGCTCATCGTCGACCAGCTCGGCCTTCGCGGCATCAGCGTGCGGGCTCCGTCGGCTCCGCTGCTGCAGCGGATCCAGGCGCTCGGCGCGCCGATCACCGACAGCATCGTCATGGACCTCACGCTCGCCGGTGCGAAGCACGAGATCGTGAGCGGCGCGCTCGACGAACTACAGCGCAGCGGCGAGTTCGACCTGGTCGTGATGGTGGTCGGCTCCTCGGCGCGGTTCCACCCGGAGCTCGCCGTGCGGGCGGTGGTGGAGCGGGCCGACGGTCCGACGCCGCTGGCCGCGTTCGCGGTGCCGGACGCCCCGCAGGCACTCGCCGCGCTGTCCGAAGCCGGCGTGCCCGCCTTCCGCACTCCGGAGGCGATCGTGGAGGCCATCGCCGCGGCGGCTTCCCGCCCGGCCGCACCGTCGTACCGGCGGTGGTCCGGAAGTGCCGGGGGTGCCCGGAAGGTGCTCGACGAGCTCGACTCCTGCCGGGTGGTGGAAAAGCTCGGCATCTCGGCTCAACCCGGCGTCGAGCTTTCGGTCGAAGCGGTGCTCGATGGGCGGGTACCGGCCGGCCTGCCGTACCCGGTGGCCGTGAAGGTGCTTTCGGCCGAGATCGCGCACAAGACCGACGCCGGCGGTGTCGTGCTCGGCGTGTCCGGCGACGACGAACTGGTTGCCGCGGCCGGCGCGATCGTGGAAGGCGTGCGCCGCTCCGGCGGGGTGGCCGAACGGCTGCTGGTCACCGCGATGGCACCGTCCGGAGTGGACGCTCTGGTCGGCTACCGCGTGAGCGACGAGGTCGGCCCCCTGATCATGGTCGCGGCCGGCGGCATCACCGCCGAGCTGTACCGCGATTCGAGCCTGCGCCTCGCACCGGTCGACCTCGCCACCGCCCACGAGATGATCCGCGAGGTCAAGGGCCTCACGCCGGTCGTCGGCTTCCGCGGCAGCAGCGGCGACGTCGGTGCGCTGGCCGCCGCGATCGTCGCACTGTCCACATTGGCCACGACGGCACCGGAGGTGCTGGAAGCCGAGGTCAACCCGCTGCGCGTCTTCGGCCCGGGTGAAGGTGCCACGGCGCTCGACGCCTTGGTGTGCGTCACCGAAAACGGTTAGTCCTGCCTGTCTCAACGCCGAGCTGGAGGTAATTCGTGATGTCCGATTCTCGCCGGTCCCCGTCTTCGGTGGGGGCCTATCTCGACCGCGCGAAGGTGGGCCGCCCGCACGTCAAGCAGCTGGCCCTGCTCGGCGGAGGCGGCTTCTTCGACGCGTTCGACATCTACTTGTCGGGCTCCGTGCTGGCCGCCATGCTCGCCACGAAGTTCTCGACGGTGGGCCAGAACGCGCTCCTGCTGTCGGCGACGTCGTTCGGCCTGCTCGTCGGCACACTCGTCGCCGGCTACCTCGGTGACCGCTTCGGCCGGCGCTCCACGTACCTGTATTCGCTCGCGCTCTACAGCGTGGCCACGCTGCTGACCGCGGTCGCGCCCAACCACAGCCTGATCACCGTGCTGCGCGTGGCCACGGGCCTCGGCCTCGGCGCGGTGCTGATCACCGGGTACGGCACGTGGAACGAGTTCGTGCCCAACCGCCGGCGCGCGTCGTGGGCCGGCGTGCTCGCGATGGTCGTCAACCTCGCGCTGCCCGCCTCCGCGATCGCCGGGCTGTTGGTGATCCCGTCGTGGGGCTGGCGGGCCATGTTCGTCGTGTGCGGTGTGCCCGCGGCGCTGATCTGGGTGCTGCAGGTGAAGTTCCTCGACGAGTCGCCACGCTGGCTCGAGTCGCGCGGCCGCCACGAGGAGGCCTACCGGATCGCCCGCAAGTACAACCCGGACATGCCCGAGCACCCGCCGGCCGGCTTCGCACCCCCGGCCCCGGCACTCGTGCGCCCCGACTTCCGCGCCCTCTTCCGCAAGCCGCTCGGCAAGATCACGGCGGCGTGCATCCTGATCGCCGTCTGCAACCAGATCGCGTTCTACACCTTCCAGTCCTGGGTGCCGACGTACCTGGTGGGGCAGGGCCTCTCGGTCGAGAAGAGCCTCGGCATCACCGTGTTCATGCAGCTCGGGGCCATCCCGGGCTGCCTGATCGGCGGCCTCGTCGGCGACCGCCTCGGGCGCAAGTGGATCAATGCCGCGCTGTTCGTGCTCATGGGCCTGGTCGGCATCTGGTACGGCTACTCGCACTCGACCACGCAGCTGATCGTCTCCGGGATCGCCTGGGTGTTCCTCGCCAGCTTCGCCATCTCCGTGCAGATCGCGAGCTACATCCCCGAGCTGTTCCCCACCCCGCTGCGCATCCAGGGCTCGGCCCTGGCCAACGCCTGCGCTCGCGGCTCGATCATCGTCACGCCGTTCCTCGTAAGCTCCACCTTCGAGAGCGCTGGCGTGCAAGGCGTGTTCCTCGGTGTTCTCGGCGTGTGCCTCATCGGTGCCATCTCCGTGGTCCTGTTGGCCCCCGAGACGCGCCGGCGCAGTCTTGAGGACATCGAGGAGTCCACCGTCGGCCGCGTGGCCGAAGCAGAACTGGAAAGGAAGATGTCGTGACCCGTCTCGCCCAGACTGCCGGTTTGACCGACGTGCAGTCGGAGATCCTGGCGACGGTGCGTGCGTTTGTGGACAAGGAGATCATTCCGCACGCGCAGGCGCTGGAGCACGCCGACGAGTACCCGGCGGAGATCGTGGAGGGGATGAAGCAGCTCGGCCTGTTCGGGCTGACCATTCCCGAGGAGTACGGCGGTCTGGGCGAGTCGCTGCTGACCTACGCGCTGGTGGTTGAGGAGATCGCCCGCGGCTGGATGAGTGTGTCAGGTGTGATCAACACGCATTTCATCGTGGCCCACATGCTTGCCCACCACGGCACGGAGGCGCAGAAGCAGTACTACCTGCCGCGGATGGCCACCGGTGAGGTCCGGGGCGCGTTCTCGATGTCGGAACCGGACCTGGGCTCCGACGTCGCCGCGATCAAAACCCGCGCCCGCCGCCACGGCGACGATTACGTGATCGACGGCGCGAAGATGTGGCTGACCAACGGCGGCACCTCCACCCTGATCGCGCTCCTGGCCCGCACCGATGAGGGTGCCGACAAGCCGCATCGGAACCTGACCACGTTCCTGGTGGAGAAACCCGCGGGGTACGGGGAGGTGCTGCCGGGTCTGACGATCCCGCCGAAGCTGCACAAAATGGGCTACAAGGGCGTCGACACGACCGAAGCGGTGTTCGACGGCTTCCGCATCGGCGCCGACCAGGTCCTGGGTGCGGCCCCCGGTGAGGGCTTCCCGTTCATGATGGACGGGGTCGAGGTCGGCCGGGTCAACGTCGCCGCCCGGGCCTGCGGGATCGCGATCCGCGCGTTCGAGCTGGCGATCGCCTACGCCCAGCAGCGGCGCACGTTCGGCACACCGATCGCCGAGCACCAGGCGATCGCGTTCAAGCTGGCGGAGATGGGCACCAAGGTCGAGGCCGCGCACTTGATGATGGTCAACGCCGCCCGCCTGAAGGACTCGGGCATCCGCAACGACGTCGGCGCGGGGATGGCGAAGCTGCTGGCCTCGGAGTTCTGCGCCGAGGTGACCCAGGACGCCTTCCGCATCCACGGCGGCTACGGCTACTCCACGGAGTACGAGATCGAACGCCTGATGCGCGAGGCACCCTTCCTGCTGATCGGCGAGGGCACCAGCGAAATCCAGAAAACCATCATCAGCCGCGGCCTCCTGCGCGAGTACAAAACCCAGTCCTGACCGCCCCTCCGGCCGCCACCTTCCGACGGGACTGCACGCGCCGGTGGCCCGAGCGCCGGACCACCGGCCCGGTCCGAGGTGCTTCCACCACCTTGTGCTGGCAGCACCGACCGCTCTCGTGTGCAACACCCAGCCCACGACACCCGCAATCCGAGGCTCACGAGCCCGCGACGCCCGGCAAGACCGGCTTCACTCGGCCAGACCGGCTTTGCCCGGCCAGACCGGGTGCGCCCAGCACTCCGGCAGCGTCCGGCCAGACCGGCTTTGCCCGGCCAGACCGGGTGCGCCCAGCACTCCGGCAGCGTCCGGCCAGACGGGCAGCGCCGAGCACTCCGGCTTCGCCCCGCCATGGGCGGGGCTTACCGGGGCGCTGTCCGTGGCCGTCGGGCGGTGTCGTCCGCGGTGAACACGGGTTTCGATGAGCCCTGCGGCGCAGGCGTTACCGCCGCAGGGTGGCGCCGTTGCCTGCGATGAGCGTGGTTTCGGCCAGCACTGGGGCGTTGCTCGCGGCGGGGTCATGCCGTTGCCCTCGGCTCTGTGCCTGCGGCCGCCAAGCGGACACCCGGACAAACAGACAACCGGATCACAGCTCACCCAGCAAGGCTGCCGCACCTCGCACGGCCCCCGACACCCTCCTTTCTCCCACTCCAACCGACCCCGACGATCACTCAGCGGTCTCCACCTACACCCCCGTCCGTACGAATTCGTGGCCCGACATGTCCTCCAAGGTCACCGCGGCGATGTCCGACGCGGGCATGCTCGCCGAGCCGTACAGCTCCGCCCCGGCGCCCGAGGGCGTGGTCGAGAACTGCCAGCCGCCCGTGGCCTGGCGGGTGCCGTCCTTGCCGAGGACGACCAGGCGGCAGCGGGTGCCGTCGGGCAGGCCCTGGACGTGGGCTTCCACGCGGACCCAGCCGTGGGCCGCGGTGACTTCGGCGGAGAGGTGGGTGGGGCCGGCCGAGCCCGTGAACAGCAGGGGGTCGGGGTGCGACGGCGCGACGGCCACGTCCGGGTCCGGGGCGGCGGCCGGGAGCAGGGGCGGCGCGCTGGTGCCCGCGTGGCCGACCAGGGCACCGAGCCCGAGTGCGGCGGCCGCCACGGCCACGGCGGCCGTGGCGGCCAGCGTTCTGCCGCGCCGGCGGGTGCCCGAGGCTTCGGCGCGGACCTGTCGCAACGTGCGTTGCAGCAGTAGGTCCGCGTCGTCGGGCGGGCCGTTGAGGAGCAGCTCGGGCGGGATCGCCTCGAGGAACTCCTGCATCTCGCGCACTGAATCCACCTCCTTCCGGCAGTGCTCGCAGGTCGTCACATGGGTTTGGTCAAAAGGGCGGTGATCAAAGCGATTCATGCCGCACCCACTGGCTGCGGGGCGCCGAACGATTCGCGCAGGGCACGCAGCGCGCGGTGCGAGCGCGACTTCACCGTGCCCGCCGGGATGCCCAGGCGTGCCGCCGTTTCCGGGACGGTGTGACCGCGCAGGTACACCTGCTCGAGCACCTCGCGGTACTCGGGCGTCAAGCCGTCGAGCGCCTCGCGCACCACGATCGAGTCGACCACCGCCGACGAGTGGTCACGGGTGATCGCGACCGTCGCCGGCGACTCCGCGACCTCCGCGGGCCGGGCGGCGCGCGCCCGGATCCGGTCGACGACCAGGTTGCGCACCACCGTGAGCAGCCAGGCCCGCGCGGAACCCTTCCCGCTGACGAGACTGTCCGGGTTGCGCCACGCACGGACCAGCGCCTCCTGCACCACGTCCTCCGCCGCCGCGCGGTCGTTGAGCAGCCGCGTGGCGTAGGCGAGCATCGCCTTGCCGTGTTCGGCGAACAACGTCCTCACGAGTGCCTCGTCGGCCACCTGCGCGCGGGCTCGCATCCCGGTCATCTGTCACCACCCTCTCGTCCGATACTTCGAAAACGGACGCCGACCTGCGGGTGGTTCACCGATCGCGAAGATTTCTCGTCCGAGGAGTCACCCGTCGTCTGGAGAACGCGCGGGTTTCACGTCGACCACGGGCGTGCCGTCGATCGCTTCCAGGTGCGACACGAACACCCGCAACCCGTCGATCTCCACGATCTCCACGCGGTGCAGCCCGATCGGGTTCGGCCGCGCCGGCGAGCGCGTGCTGAACACGCCCGCCATCGCGCGCGCCGGATCGCTGCGCGGCCGCACGGACAGCACCGACCGGTCGGCCAGGTGCAGCCACGTGAACACCAGCACGTGCTGTCCTGGCCGCAGGTCGCGCAGGCCCTCGGCCATCGAAGGCTCGAACACGAGCCACGCGGCGGGGGCACCTTCGTCGGGTTGTTTGGGCGCCCCGTCGAGGTCCTTCAACGAAGACTCGACGTGGGCGATCGGGCTGAGCTGGAAGGGGGTCATGCCTGCAGAAGCTACCGCCGTCGTCCGACAGGAACCGGCCGTGAACCGCGAAAACGCCATAGTTGTCCATATCCACCGAATGGCTGTGGACAACTACGGCGCCAGAGGACCAGACTACTGCCGGGGGTCACCGCGGGAGGGCCGGGAAATGTCCACTGTGGAATAGTCAGTGGTGCTCCATCTCGCGGGAATCCGTGTCGTCGAACAGCGCTCCGGGCGCGATCGACGGGTCGTCGTGCAGGATGATGGGGGACGCCAGCACCACCCCGCTTCGCGACGACCCGCCGATCAGCACCGGCCACTCGTGCTCGTTCACGCACGCCTCGACAGCCGGCTTCGCCCACGCGGGCGGGTCGATCATCGACAGGAAGTGGCCGGGGTCCACCGCGAGGATCACGTGTGCGGCCAGCAACGCCGCACGGTCGTTGTTCGATGGGCTCGTGTTGCGCAGGTCCACCCGCAGGCGGGTGCCGCCGAAGGGGCCGTCGAGCGCGTCGAGGCGGGCCGTGAGCACGCCCGTCAGCGCGGCGCAGCGGCGGATGAGCGTGCAATGCTCGCCGACGCAGAGGCGCGTTTCGGCCGGGGGAACGGAAAACGGGTGCCGCACCGGCGACGCGAGCAGCTCGGCAACGGGGGAGACGAACGTCAGCTCGTGCTCCACGGCTTCGTCCCGCGTCGAGTAGTGCTTGTTGCCGACGGTTGCGGTGTCGACGAAGCCGTAGCCGTCGTGGACGAGGCGTTCCTGCGGTTGGAGGAAGCGCAGGATGAGGCTCACGGAGGCGTGCGCGGCCGCTTCGAGCAGGCATTCGATGCGTGACGCGGCGCCCGGCACCAGCGCTTCCGGCACGCGGTGCTTTCTCGCCGACGCGCGGTACGGGTGGCGGAGGTACCCCTCGTACAGCACGGCGTCGGCGATGGCGCGTGCCTGGTCGAGCACGTGCGGGTCACCCATCGGCGGCCTCCGCGCGGTCGCGGAGCTCGGTGAAGAAGCGGTCGATGGCTTCGTGGGCTTCGGGGCCGCCGTCCGGGCCGCACCACTGCAGGCGGATGAGGGCGACGAGCTCGTAACACACGTCGATCGGCACGAGGAAGGCTTCGAAACCGGTGTCGCGCTTGTTGATCAGTATCGCTTCGACATCGGGGGCGACGTCCGGCTGGGTGTCGAGCAGCTCGGCCCAGGTTTCCTTGGGCAGCAACGATTCCTTCGTGCCCGTGGGAATCGGGTGGCACACGGCCGCGTGGTTCTGCGGCGAGTTGTAGAACGCGAAGGCCATACGCCCGGGGATTCCGGCCGCTTCCCAGAGCGCGGCGCCGGCGGGGAAGGGCTCGGTGTGGAGGTACCGCCTCGGCACCGCGCGATGCCGCCGGCTCGCGGTGGTGCGGGTGAAGAGCAGGTAACAGGCGTGACAGGTGCACATGATGGTGCGGGACTCGAGGTCGATCACGTGCCCGTGGCCGAGTCCGACGCGTTCGCTGCAGACGTCGCAGCGCTCACCGGGCGCCGGTCGCTCGACCGGCGTGAGGAATCCGCGCAGGCTCCGCGTCATGCCCGCTCCGCGGCTCGGGTGTCCACAGTGGAATTTCTTCCGCCCAGCCCACCACCCGCTGCGACGCGGCGCTCGCCGGGCGCCGCCACCGCACCGGGAGAAGTCCTCGGAGAGCCGACCATGGCGGCACTTCCCTGCGCTCGGTGGTGGGAGCAGTCGCCCTCACATTAGGTCTGTGAGGTGGATCACACAATAGGTTGCGGGGGTGGTGAAAGTTCACCCGAGTGGTGGCTGAGGTTGGTCTGCGTGGCGGATGGCTGGGCGGGCCCGGTTCCAGGGTGGGTTTCGCGCGATTGCCCACAGGTGGCCCTGAGTTGGCTGGCAGATCGGAAACGAACTCCGCTGGGCCCGCACCACGTACACCGAAGACCAACCCCGCACCGGCGCCGCACTCCGGATCAAGTCCTCTTCCCGTGGGGGCGCGCCTGGTTTGCCGCGAGGCGGGGTGGGATTTCGTGCGGTTGTCCACAGGCGGAATGAGTTGTGGACAACTGCGGGGGTTTGGCGACGTTTTCGCGGAATTGTCGGTGGGGGCCGATAGAATGGAGCAGGGACGCCCCCGGGAGGGTGGGGGTCTGTCTTCCCCCGGATGGCTGGGCAGTGCTTTGTTTGCGCGCTCGGTACATCCGGCGCCGGCCACTCCAGCGCGGTCATCCCACCGCCGTGATTCGACCGCCGTCACTCCACAGCAGACCGTCACTCCACAGCAGACCGACTCGACCCGGCACGACACGGAACCACACCACCAGGGTCACCAAACGCAGGCCGCGCTCAAGTCCGGTCATGTTCCCCCTGAGAATCCTCCGCCCGCGAAAGCCACGTGTCCGCCTCCTCCGCCGCCCCCCGCGCCTGCAGCATCCGCGCCAAGCTCAACATCCCCTGCACATCCCCGGTTTCCGCCGCCGCGCGGAAGAAGCGTTCCGCCTTCGCCAGTTCGTCGCGGGCTTCCGCCAGGTGGCCCAGGTTCGTCAGGGCCGGGATGCTGCCGTGCTCGGCCGCCTTGCGGTACCAGGCGGCGGCTTCGCCCTCGTCGCCGCGGTTGCGGGCCAGGACGCCCAGGTTGGTCATCGCGGCGGGGTCGCCGGATTCGGCGGCGTCGAGGTACCAGGCTTCGGCCTCGTCGACGTCGCCGCGGCGGTGCAGGAGCAGGCCCAGGCGGACAGCGGCCTCCACGTTGCCGGAGGTGGCGCCCTGGCGGTACCAGGATTCGGCGTCGGCGAGCTTGCCGAAGCGTTCGGACTGGCGGCCGAGCAGGCAGGTCGCCGAGAGGTCGCCGCCGGTCAGGGCCTCGTGCCACCAGCGCGTGGCTTCGCGATAGCGGCCGCGTTCGCGCATCACGATGCCGATGTCGATCATGGCCGACGTGTTGCCCGCGCTGGCCGCGCGGCGGCACCAGTCCTCGGCTTCGTCGTAGCGGCCGCGTTCGGCGAGCAGGTGGCCGAGCGCGCTCACGGCCTCGACGTCGCCGGTCACGGCGGCTTCGTGGAACCAGTACTCGGCGTCGTCGACGCTGCCGCGCCGTTCGTACGCGCGGCCCAGGCCCAGCATCCCGCGCGGCTCACCGGCGTGGGCGGCCTCCTGGTACCAGCGTTCGGCCTCGTCGAGCACGCCGCGTTCGGCCAGGAGGTTGGCCAGCGCCGTCATCGCGATGCGGTCGCCGCCGGCCGCCGCGCGGCGGAACCACGTCTCGGCCTCGGCCAGTTCTCCGCGCTCGCGCAGTGACGCGCCGATGCGGGTCATCGCCACGACGTTGCCGCCTTCCGCGGCCTTGCGTTGCAGGTAGTCGTCGACGCGCGAGTTCCACTTCCGCAGCCGCCCGGTCAATCGGCCACGCTCCCTTCCGCCTTCCCCTTACCGAGTAGTCGCTCGACGCGCCGCGGACGTGACACGTGGTCCCGGACACGGTTCGCGCGCTGCTGAGAGTGTCGGCACGGTCACGGGCCCCGCGCCGGGGCATACTGCCGCCTCCCGAACCCGTCGAGAGGATCGCGCGCGCATGGCCCGGACGTCCCCCACCCAGCGGATCCTGCTGGTCGTCGTGGTTCTCGTGGCCGCCGTCGCCGGGATCTGGTACGCCGGGCACCAAAGCGGTGCCGAGACCACGAACGCCCAGCCGACCGGCGCCGCTCCCGCCGACGTGACGCAACAGCTGGCGGAGCTGAAAATCGCGCCCCGAACGTCGATGTCCGGGTATTCCCGTGACAAATTCCCGCACTGGGACAACCAGGGGCACAACTGCAACACGCGCGAGCTCGTGCTCAAACGCGACGGCAAGGACGTCAAGGCCGGCTCCGACTGCAACCCGACTGCCGGCACCTGGTTCAGCGTGTACGACGCCGAAACCTGGACCAAACCCGGCGACGTCGACATCGACCACATGGTCCCCCTCGGCCAGGCCTGGGCCAGCGGCGCGCGCGAATGGACGACGGAGAAGCGCGAGCAGTTCGCCAACGACCTCACCCGACCCCAGCTGTTCGCCGTGACGGACAACCTCAACCAGCAGAAGGGCGACAAGGCCCCGGACCAGTGGAAGCCGCCGCTCGTGTCGTTCTGGTGCACCTACGCGACGGACTGGGTCACGGTGAAGCACTACTACGGCCTGACGATCACCGACGGCGAGAAGACGGCCCTGCAGGAAATGTTGAAGCGCTGCCCGGCCTGAGGTCCGGGAGTACCGTCCCGGGTGATCGAACCGGGACATGGGGACGCGTTCGATGGGCTGGTTCTCGCGGCGCAAGGAGCCACCGCAGATCACTTTCGCCACTCGTGAGCAGAAGGAAGCGGCCAACTCCCGGCTGCGCGAAGCCGGCGTCGACCCACTTCATCGCCGAGATCACCTGTGGCCGTTGCGGCGCGGACTGGCTCGACGGTGTCCGCTACCAGAACGAGACGGCCGCCCGGTGCCCGCGTGCGGTGTGCTCAACTTGGTCGAAAGCGAAGGCATCGTCGTCGCTCGCCCCTCGGGAACCTGAGCCGACCGAGACTGTCGGTGTCCGCCGCTACGCTCCCGGCATGGCGATGTTCCTCTTGCTCCACGGCGGTGGCGGCAGCGGCTGGGAGTGGCACCTGGTCGCCGAGCAGTTGCGTGCGCGAGGCCACGAAGCGGTCGCGCCGGATCTGCCCATCGAAGATCCGCAGGCGAAGTTCGCGGATTTCGCCGACACCGCGGTGAAAGCCGTCCGTGGCGCGTCCGACGTCGTGGTCGTGGGGCATTCATACGGGGGCTTCACGGCGCCGATCGCGGCCCGGCGGCTCGGCGCGCGGCTGCTCGTGTTCGTCGCGGGCATGGTGCCCGCGCCCGGGGAGGCGCCGGGTGACTGGTGGGGCAACGTCGGGTACGAGAACCCCGGCGAGGGGCTGTCCACTGCCCAGCAGTACTTCGCCGACGTGCCGCCGGAGCTCGCCGAGGAGCTGGTGCGCCGCGGCCGTGAGCAGGCGAGCGCCGAGTACCACGAGCCGTGGCCCGAACCGGCGCTGCCGGCCGTGCCCACGCGGGCCCTGCTCTGCCGCGGCGACAAGTTCTTCGCACCCGAGCTGCAGCGGCGCGTCGCGCGCGAGCGGCTCGGGTGCGAAGCCGACGAGATCGACGGATCACACTGCGTCGCGTTGAGCCGTCCGGCTGAGCTGGCCGAGCGGCTCGACCGGTATTTCGCCACGCTCTGACACCGGGTAGCCGCCGGATGGTCCAGACCTATTGACGGCCTGGTTCACCGCTCCCGAACGTCGGTGTCCCGTGCACGGGTTCCTCCACCCCCGGTCCCCCCGGAGGTCCCGAATGAAGGTGAAAGCACTCGCCACCGCCGTGCTCGCGCTCGGCGCACTCGTCACCGGCGGCCTCGGCAGCGACGGCAAGGTCACCTTCACGTTCTCCCGTGTGGCGGGCGCCAAGGCGTACCGCGCGTTCCGCAACGGCCAGGCCCTGCAGTGGATCAGCGACTGGGGCCAGCCGACGCTGCAGGTCACCGACGCGAGCCCCTGCCAGAACGCCAACTACCAGCTCTACGCCATGACCGCCGAGGACAACTCACCCGGCTCGCTCGGCCAGATCTCCTCGGCCTACCGCGTGGACTCGGCGGGCAAGCTCGCGCCGTACGCCCTCGCCAAGGGCACCACGCTCAACTACCGCGTCACCGCCTACAACGACGTCGCCCAGACCGCCCTCGGCTACCAGGCCGGCCCGGGCTTCTGCGCCGTCGACGCGCGCAACATCCCTTGGGGCACCAGGATTTCCGTCCCGGGTTACGGCCACTGCTACGCCGCCGACATCGGCAGCTGGATCTCCGGCGACATCGTCGACGTCTGGCTGCCCGGCAACCAGGCCAACGACTGGGGCGTGCAGCGGCTGACACTCACGGTCGAATGAAAAAGGGGCGGCCTCGAAATCCACCGAGGACGCCCCTTTTTCAACGGCTCACCACTTGTCGTGCACCAGCGGCCGGATCAGCTCGTCGTACGTCGCCCGCACACCGGCCGCTGCTTCCTCCGGCAGCGGCGCCAGCCCGGCCGCGACGGTGTTGCCCCGCGCCTGCTCCGCGTTGCGCGCGCCCGGGATCACCACGGAAACGCCGAGCTGGTCGAGGATCCACCGCAGTGCGAACTGCGCCACCGTCTGCCCCTCGGGCACGAGCCCGCGAAGCCGCTCGACGGCCTCGAGCCCGACCTCGAACGGCACACCCGAGAACGTCTCGCCGACGTCGAACGCTTCGCCGTGGCGGTTGAAGTTGCGGTGGTCGTCGGTGCCGAAGGTCGTCGAAGCCGTGTAGCGGCCCGACAGCAGGCCCGACGCCAGGGGCACGCGCGCGATGATCCCGGCGCCCGTCTCGATGGCCTTCGGCAGCACGCGCTCGAGCGGCTTGAGGCGCAGGCAGTTGAGGATGATCTGCACGGACGCGACGTTCGGCCGCTCCAGCGCGGTCAGCGCCTCGTCGCAGGTCTCCACGCTCACGCCGTAGGCCTTGACGCGGCCCTCGTCGACCATTCGGTCGAGGGCGTCGTACACGGCATCGGACGAGTACACGGGCGTCGGCGGGCAGTGCAGCTGCACGAGGTCGAGCGTGTCCATGCCGAGGTTCCGGCGGGACCGGTCGTTCCAGTCGCGGAAGTTCTTCTCGACGTAGTTCTCCGGCACCTGCTCGGCGCGGCGGCCCATCTTCGTGGCCACGAACACCCCGTCACCGCGTTCGCGCCGGAAGCGGCCGACCAGGGTTTCGCTGCGGCCGTCGCCGTAGACGTCGGCGGTGTCGAAGAACGTGACGCCCTCGTCGGCCGCCGCGTGCAGCACGCCCATGGCCTCGGCCTCGTCGACGGTGCCCCAGTCGGCGCCGAGCTGCCAGCACCCGAGGCCCACGGCGGACACTTCACGCCCCAGCCGGGTGATCTTGCGAGTCTCCATGCCGGCGATCCTAAGCGGACGTACGTGAGCGGAGAGTGGCCCCGCCGCTCACTCGATCAGGTCCGAAATCTGTCGGGTGATCCCGGTCATACCGTGCACGATCGGTCTGCGCGAACGGTTGAATCGGGCACTGCCTCACTCAGCGGAGCCGACCGCGAACGCGGCCCACACGTACTTCCCGCCCGCGCACGGCTCGTAGCCCCACTCCAGGGAAAGCACGTGAACCAGCTGAAGCCCCCGGCTGCGCGCCGCCTCCGGCGACGGTTCCTTGAGCCGCGGCACCTCGTGGCCGGCGTCGAAGACGCACACCACCAGCCGTCCCTCAGACAGCCGCAGCTCCAGCCGATCCGGCCGCTCACCGTGTTCGAACGCGTTGGTCACCAGCTCGGACGTCGCCAGCAGCACGTCGTCCCGCCACTGATCGCCCACGGCCAGCTCATCGAGCGCGGCGCGGACAGCGTGGCGGGCGATCGCGGGCGCGGTGACGTCGTCCGGAAGCGCCAGGCGCACGGTGGCGGGTGTCGTGGTGCCTCGCGTCGGCATCTTCGACGTCGTCATGGCGTTCCACCTCCCGACCTGTCCGTTACTCGCACCGGCTTACTACCCAAGCGGAGTGACCCCGAATCAGGTGCCCTCGGTGATGTCGGTCTCGACCAGTCCCGTGCGCAATTTTTTCAACGTGGAGGCCAACAGCCGCGACACCTGCATCTGCGAAACACCCACGCGGCGGGCGATGTCCGACTGGCTCATGCCGGACCCGAACCGCAGCGCGACGATCTTGCGTTCCCGCTCGGGCAGGCTGTCCAGCATCGGCCGCAGCGCCTCACGCAGCTCCGCCTGGCTGAGGTTCGCGTCGGGCGCGCCGAAGCGCGTGTGCGCGGAGTTCTCGAGCAGGTTGTCCAGCGACGCGCCGTAGCGGCCCTGGCCGGCGCGCAGACCCTCGTAGACGTCCTCGATCGGCACGCCGAGGTGCTGCGCGATCTCGCTCGGGCGCGGCGCGCGCGAGAGGCGCACGGTGAGCTCTTCGCGGGCGGCGGAGATCGACGCGTTCAGCTCCTTGAGCCGCCGCGGCACCCGCACCGACCAGCTGTTGTCGCGGAAGTGGTGACGAAGTTCCCCCGAAATGGTGGGAACGGCGAACGCCAGGAAGTCGGTGCCCTGCGACGGGTCGTACCGGTCCACGGCGTGGATCAGGCCCACCGTCGCGATCTGCACCAGGTCGTCCATCGCCTCGTCGCGGTTGCGGAACTTCCGCGCGAGGTTGCGGGCGAGCTCGAGGTGCTCGCGCACCAGCCGGTCCCGGATGGCCTCGTGCTGCGGGGAACCGGGGGAGAGCTGGGCCAGCTCGTCGAACAGCGACGCCACATCGGTCTCGTCGCCCTCGGCGGGGGTGGTCACGGGCGGGCCACCTCACTCTCCCGGACGAGCTGCACCCGGGAGAGGTAACGACCGTCGGCCGGCGTCACGGTGCGTCGCGCCGAAGTGGCCAATGCGGTGAGCAGCTGCCAGGACAGACCGGTGTCGTCGGCGTGCTCCGGGGTGTCGGCGATCACCGACACGGTGACCTCGATGCGGCCCTCGATCCAGGAGAACACGCAGGTCAGCTTGCCGTCGGCCGCGGAGGGAAGCAGCATCGAGCACGCCTCGTCCACCGCCATCCGCAGGTCTTCCACCGCGTCGAGGTCGAAGTCCTGGCGCATCGCGATGTCCGCGACGATCGTGCGCAGCGTGGGCACCACGTGCGGAATGGCCGCCGTCCGCACCTCGATGAGCTGGGCGTCCTCCCGATCGAGCGGGGCGTTGTCCTCCACGTGCGGTCCTCTCTCCGGCTCACTCGGCCGTGTCCTGTACTGCCCGGTCTGCTCATGCCCGGGGTGTGAGCAAACCAAACCCGGGTTTGATTCGCGCGACCGGCGGGCATGTAGCGGTCGAAGAGCAGATCCCGGGAAAGGTGGGGACGAGATGGCTGACGTGAGCCGGCTGCCCAGTGTGGTCGCCGAGGAGTGGGAGTGGCAGCTGCGCGGTTCCTGCCGTGGTGCGGACAGCAGCCTGTTCTTCCACACCGACAACGAGCGTGGGTCCGCACGCGAGCGTCGGGAGTCGCGCGCCAAGGCGATCTGCCAGACCTGCCCCGTGCTGGCCCAGTGCCGCAAGCACGCAATGACCGTACAGGAGCCGTACGGCATCTGGGGTGGCCTCGGCGAGATCGAACGCCGTGAGCTGTTCATGCGCGAGCGCCGCGCCGCCAAACGCGACGCGCTGTCCGCCTGACCCAGCCCTGAACTCCGCCCCGCGTGCCTCGTCGGCACGCGGGTCGCTGTGCGCGCAGCCGTTCGCCGGTATGCGGGTGCCGCCGTCCGGCTCTTGCCCGCCAGTACCGTTTTCCGGGACAGTGGCGGCCCACGCGGCGACGGTCACCCACTGGGTTAGGGTTGGCCTTTCCAGACGCCTGGAACCGTGAACGGTAGCCGCTTGAGACACAGGCGCGTACCGGCGCAGCAGCAGCGCCTGACGAGGAGAAACTGCATGCCCGCAGCCGACCAGAACGCCACCCCGCCGGGGTTCGGCATCACGCTGGACACCGAGGCCGCCGAGCCACGGGTGGTGGTCAACGGTGAGCTCGACCTGCTCACCAGCCCGCAGCTGCAGGAGGCTCTTGCCGGGTTGATCGCGGACAAGAGCTCGCAGCGTGTGGTGGCCGACCTGACCGGAGTGACCTTCTTCGACTCCTCGGCGTTGAACGTGGTCCTGCACGCCCAGCGACAGGCCCGTGAGCAGGACGTCGAGCTCGCGGTGGTCCCCAGCTCGGCCGTGAGCCGCGTCATCGAGCTCACGGGAGTGGCCGAACACCTGAGCGTGTCGGAGGAACCGCCCGCCTGATCCCCGATACGGTCGCGCGGACCCGAAATTTGCTCGCGACCTGGGGGAGATCCACGATGATGGGGCGCACCCACGCCTCGACCGGTTGGTGCGCTGGGCTCGCCCTCGCGCCCGCGGTCGGCGCCGGCTCCGTGCACCAGGCCGTGGTTTTCGCGGCCACCACGGCCGGTTACGCGTTGCTCCCCGATCTCGACCACCCCGGCGCGAGCGCGTCCCGGCTGCTCGGCTGGCTGACGGGGGCGCTGTCGTGGTTGCTGCGCCGCGTTTCTTCGGCCGTGTACGCCCTGACGAAGGGTCCGCGCGACGAGAAGGTGACGGGCAAGCACCGGCACCTCTCCCACACCGTCTTGTTCGCGGCCGGCCTGGGCGCGCTCGCTTCGTGGGGCGCTTCCTCCGGCGGTCCGTGGGCCGTGTTCGGCGTGATGCTCTTCGGCTTGCTGCTCGCGGAAGGCGCGCTGGGTGACTGGCTGTTGCCGGTCATCATCGGCGCCATCCTGTGGTGGTACCTCACCGCGCCGCCCGATCACGCCGCGCAGCTGCAGGAAATCTCGGGCTGGCTCGGGATCGCCGTGGCGGTCGGCTGTTTCGTCCATTGCCTGGGCGACTCGCTGACGGAGTCGGGCTGCCCGTTCCTCTTCCCGCTGCCCATCGCGGGCGAGACGTGGTACGAGATCCGGCCACCGAAGGTTTTCCGGCTGCGCACCGGGAAAAAGGTGGAGAAGCGGCTGGTGTTCCCCGCGTTCGTCGTGGTGGGCGTGCTGCTGGTGCCCGGGGTGTGGAACTGGACGACGTCCACGGCCGAGCGCCTGTTCACCCCGCCGACGTCGCAGACCGCGACGCGGTGAACTCGGCGGGGTCAGGCGCAGCGCTGCGAGATTTCTGACACGGTTCGGCGCACCTGGGCTTCTCCGAGGAAGAATGAGGTTGAATCGGAACGATGCACCCGGTTCCGCCGGTACGGAGTGGCCGCTGGCGTTGTCGACGACATGGAGGAGGACGCCCGTGGACAAGCCAGCGCTGCGCGCCGACGCGCGCCGCAACCGCGCCCGGGTGCTGGCGGCCGCCGAGCAAGCCTTCGCGGCCGACGGCCTGGCCGTCCCCCTCGACGACATCGCCCGCCTCGCGGGCGTCGGCGCGGGCACGGTGTATCGGCATTTCCCCAGCAAGGAGGCGCTTTTCCAGGCCGTGGTGCTGGAGCGGCTGGAACAGTTCGCGGCCGAGGCGCGCGGTCTGGTGGACGCAGAGGACGCGGGCACCGCGTTTTACGACTACTTCGCTCGCGTGATCAAGCAGGCTTCGCTGAACCGCGCGATCTGCGAGGCGCTGGGAGCGACGACGGGGTCGGCTTACAAGGCTGAGGTCGGTACGGAGTTTCGGGCCAACTTGGGTGCGCTGCTGTCTCGGGCTCAGGCTGCGGGTGCGGTGCGCGGGGATATCGATGGTGATGACTTGCGGGCGTTGATCGTGGGGGCGTTGGCGGTGGAGCGGTATTCGCCGGGGAGTCATCACTTGGTGCACGTGTTGCTGGATGGATTGCGGACGGTCACCCCGGCAGGTCCCTGAGCTTCCGCGATCTGTGCTGGTCGGTGTCCTCGTCGTGGGGCGCTCGCGGTTGTCACGACTTGGTGCCGCGGCGGCACACGGCCATCGCGGTGGGTTCTTGAGCTTCCGTGGTCTGCTCGCCCGTGTATCGGAGCCGGTGCGGCACTCTGCAGCGCTCGGTTCGAGTGCGGTCCTCTGCTTGAGGCGCACGGGTTCCTGCGCGGCATTTGTTGTTGTGGAGGATCTTTTGGCGAACTGACATGGTTGTCCACAGCTTCGCCGACTTGTGGACAACTCTGCGCCGGGAGCGCCTTTCCGCCCGTCCTGTCGGTGCGGGCCGGTAGAATGGGATGGGGACGCCCCCCTTGGGAGGCGGGGGTTTTGCCTGGTTGGCGCCGCGTGCTGGGGATTTCCGGAATCTTGCGGTGACGACTTGGATTGGTTGCGGACGCCTGGTCTTGGCGGGCTTGTGGTGCGCTGTTGGATCAGTGGCGTGGCGGCGTTCGAGATCGGTGAGCAGAGTGGCGCTGGTCGCCGACATGAGCGAGTTCGGGCTCGCGTTGTGCTGGATCCGTCCCCGGCACCAACACGGTCCGTTTGTGGCCGATGTTCGTCGAGCGCGGCAAGGGTTCGATGCGGCGCAGCCACAGCGCCGACCACAGGTACGACGCGGCGTCGGCGACCATGGCGCCCGCGTAACCGAGGTACTGGATCACCACGCCCGCCACGCTCGGCCCCACGACCGCGGCCACGGATGCGTTGGTCTGCAGCCGCGCGTTGGCCTCCGGGAGGTCGGCGCGCGCGACGAGGTGGGGCACGTACGTCTGGTGCGCGACGTCGAACAGCACGCCGAGCACGCCGGCCAGCAGGACGACCGTGAACAGCTGCCAGATCGTCAGCACCCCGGCGACCGCGGCGACCGGGATCGAGCCGATGAGCACCACGCGGCCGAGGTCGGCGGCCACGAGCACCGGCCGTTGGCGGACGCGGTCGCACCACGCGCCGACCTGAAGGCCGAGCGTCAGGTACGGCAGGGTGGCGAGGGCTTTGAGCAGCGACACCTCGACCACCGAGGCCGACAACACGGTCGTGGCCAGCAGCGGGATCGCCAGGAGGTCGATGCGGCTGCCGACCTGGCTCAGCGCGTCGGCGAGCCACAGCCGTCGGAAGTCCTTGGTTCGCAGCAAGCCCCCGAGCACGGGAGTCACCCTGGCAGAGCTGCCTGTAGTGAGTCAATAAAGTTGAGTGAACTAGACTCAACCGGAGAAAATTCATCCCGTGTGAAAGTTGAGTTTAACAGGCTCAACTTGCACCGTCTGTAACGGCGCATAAGATCAACGCGACTACTCCTCGTACCTGCGCGTCGGCTGGCGAGGGAGGTGCCGGTTTGACGAAAACCGCTCCGACCTGGGGTTCTGTCGTCGTGACCGGGCTGGCGGGCTTCGCTGTCGGTCTCCTGGTTGCGGCACTCCTCGTGGCCGGGAACTCACCCGCGCGCCCGACGGGTACGTCCGTGCCGAGTTCGCCGCCGCCCGCGCAGCCGGTGACCGTCACCGTCACGGGGCCGCCTCAGCCGGCTGTCACGGTCACGCAGTCGGAGCTGCCCCCGCCGCCCAGTACGACGACGGCGACGGTGTCCGTCACGCGCGTTCCGCCCGTGCCCCCGCCTGCGTCGGGGTCGGGGTCGGGCTCGCCGACGTCGCTCCGGCCGACATCGGTCGTGGTGCCGAACAACGCGTCCACGCAGTGGTGATGCAACCTCCACGGCGTGCCCTTACGTCCGGGTGACGTGCGAAGACACCTGGGCGCCGCTGTCCTCCTGTTGGGTCTGGCCGGCTGCGGCGCGCCACCCGTCATGTGCCCCGCGATCGCCGCACCGCCCGGCCTGACCTTCGACGTGCCCGGTGGCCAGTTCACCCGAGCCGCTGTCAAAGCCTGCTGGTCAGGACACTGCACCGAGCGCAGCCTAGACCTGCATCCGTCCACCGTGTCGGTGAACACCACCTGCACCGCAAACGCTTGCGGCGCCGAAGCCGCCCCAACCGGCGGACGGTCCGGGTTCGCCGAGATCCCCGGACTGCCCGCCGCGCCGGTCGACGTCACGGTCACCTTCGACGACGGCCCGCCACGGCATCTGACCGTCCACCCGGGACCGATCCCGACCGGCCGGCCCTGCGGTGACCCGGGGCCGCAGGCCCTGATCACCGTCGCGCCCGACGGAACGCTGCGCTAACCCACGTCACGGCGTCGCCACCCGCCGAGGCCCGCCAGTAGGCACACCACGGCGATCGCGAGCAGCCACCCGATCGGCGTGGCCGTGAACGCCGCGCCCGGGAGCTTCGGCGGGTGCTGGAAGGGCGAGATGTCCAGCACGATCTGCGGCGCGTTCACGACCGGCCCGAACAGGCTGATCAACAGCCCCAGCGCGCCGGCGCCCCAGGCCAGCCCGGTGAAGCGAGGCAGGAGCCCGAACAGCAGCGTGCAGACCGAAACGATCACCCACGTCGCCGGGACCTGCACCAGGACCGCCGTGAGCAGGTCGCCGACGGAACCGCCGAGGTCGCCCGAGCGCAGGCCGTGCGAGAGGCCCAGGAACACGCCGCCGACGAGCACCAGCAGGGCCGTGCCGGCGTATGCGAACACCAGGTGGCTCGCCGCCAGCCGCAGCCGGCCGACGCGCGTGGCGAGCAGCGGTTCGAAGCGCACGCCGGTCTCCTCGCTGCGCATCCGCAGCGTCGCCTGCACGCCGTACAGCGCGCTGAGCATGGCGAACAGGGTCACCATCGTGGCGAGGAACGCGTCGACGATCGCGTCGGAGCCGCCGAGGCGCTCGAAGATCTGGCGGGTCTGCTCGGTGTCGCCGACGAGACCGGAGATGCCGTTCGCGATCGAGCCGAACAACGCGCCGCCGACGGCGAAGCCGATCACCCAGCCCACCAGCGGGCCGCGTTGCAACCGCCACGCCAGCGCGAACGGCGTGCGCAGCGACGCCTTGGCCTCCGGCGGCCCGGGACGCGGCGGCACCAGGCCGGTGCCGACGTCGCGGCGCGGCAGCAGCGCATAGCCGACGGCGCCCAGCACGAGTGTCGCGGCGACGGGCAGCACCAGCACCCACCAGCGTTCGCCGGCGAACGGCCGAAGCTGCTGCGACCAGCCGATGGGCGAGAGCCACGAAAGCCAGTGGGCGTCCGACGTGGAGTCCCCCGCGCCGCGCAGCAGGAAGGCGACGCCGATCACCGCGGTGCCGATGCCGTTGGCCGTGCGCGAGTACTCGGCGAGCTGCACGGCCACCGCAACCACGCTGGTGAACACCAGACCGGCCAGTGCCGTGCCCGCGCCGAACGCCACCGCGCCGTCGGCGGGCAGCTTCGCGCTGATCATCGTGCCGATCTGGACCAGGCCGATCAGCACACTCGCCGCGCCGGACACCGCGACGGCCGCGGTCAGGGCCGAGTACCGACCGACCACAGTGGACGCCAGCAGCTCGGCGCGGCCGGAGTCCTCCTCCGCGCGCGTGTGGCGCGTGACCGTGAACACGGCCATGAGCCCGATCAGCAGCGCGAGGAAACCGCCCATGCGCCACGCGATGAAGCCGCCCGCCGTCGTGAGGTCGAAGGCCGGGCCGTAGAGCAGCGAGAACGACGGGTTCGCCGCGGCGCCCGCGGTGAGCGCCGCCCGGCTGGCGGCGTCGGGGTAGAACTGGTCGTAGCTCGACACCGTGGCGGCCGGGACGATGCTGAGCAGCACGATCCAGATCGGCAGGATCACGCGGTCGCGCCGCAGCGCCAGCCGCGTGAGGTGCCAGGTGCCGACGAGCGCCGTGTTCGTGGCCGGCGCCCGCGTGAGGGTGGCGGTCACTTCCGGGCCCCTTCGGTGTAGTGGCGCAGGAAGAGCTCTTCGAGCGTCGGCGGCCGGCTCACCAGGCTGCGCACGCCGACCTGGGTCAGCCGGCGCAGCGCGTCGTCGAGCGAGCGCGTCTCCACGTCGAACTTCACGCGGTTGCCGGTCACCTCGAGGTCGTGGACGTCGGCGAGGTGGGCCAGGCCGTTGGGCGGACCGGCGAGCTCCGCGGTGATCGACGTGCGCGTGAGGTGGCGCAGCTCGGCCAGCGTGCCCGACTCGACCGTGCGGCCGTTCCGGATGATGCTCACCTTGTCGCACAAGGCTTCCACCTCCGCGAGGATGTGGCTGGAGAGCAGCACGGTGCGCCCCTGCGCACGCTCCTCCTGGATGCACTCCTGGAACACCGATTCCATGAGCGGGTCGAGACCCGAGGTCGGCTCGTCGAGGATCAACAAGTCCACAGTGGACGCAAGCGCGGCCACGATGGCGACCTTCTGCCGGTTTCCCTTCGAGTACGTGCGGCCCTTCTTGGCAGGGTCGAGGTCGAAGCGCTCGATGAGGTTCTTGCGCCGGGCCTGGTCGAGCCCGCCGCGCAGCCGGCCGAGCAGGTCGATCACCTCGCCGCCCGAGAGGTTGGGCCAGAGGTTGACGTCGCCGGGCACGTAGGCGAGGCGGTGGTGCAGGCTCGCGGCGTCACGCCACGGGTCGCCGTCGAGCAGGCGGACCTCGCCCGCGTCGGCGTGCAGCAGCCCGAGCAGGACGCGGACGGTGGTGGACTTCCCGGCGCCGTTCGGGCCGAGGAAACCGTGCACTTCCCCCACGGGAACCTGGAGATCGAGGCCGTCGAGGGCCTTGGTCCGGCCGAACGACTTGTGGAGGCCGGCGATCGAGATGGCGTTTCCCATGTTTCGGAAGCTACACTCGTTTCACGAAGTTGTGAAGTTAAGAAAATGTCTGGATCTAGTGATCACGGCCGGGGGCGTGCGAGAGGATGAGTGGATGCCTGAGACTCAGCGGGACGAGGACGCCGTCCGCCGGTACGTCGAGAGTCTGGGCCTCGTGCTGTCGCAAATCGGTATGCAGCGCATGGCCGCGCGCGTGTTCGCGGCCCTGATGACGACCGACGAAGGACAGCTGACGGCCGCCGAACTGGCGACCCAGCTCTCGGTGAGCCCCGCGGCCGTTTCCGGTGCCGTGCGGTACCTGGAGCAGGTCGGGCTCGTCACGAAGGTCCGCGAGCCGGGTGAGCGGCGTGACCACTACCGGCTCTACGACGACCTCTGGTACGCCACCTTCCTCAAGCGCGACCGGTTTCTGATCATGTGGCGCGACGCGGCCGAGGAAGGTATCGACGCGCTGGGCGCGGACACGCCGGCCGGCAAGCGGCTCGCGGAGATGCAGGACTTCCTGTCGTTCGTGCTGAAGGAGGTCACGAACCTCTACGACCGCTGGCACGAGGAGCGGTCGAAGCAGCGGGCGGCGGAGGGCTAGAACCCGGCGATCAAGGTCTTCGCCAGGCGGGCTGCGATGGCGTCGCCGCTGTCGGTCTCTTCGAACGAGTCGAGGAAGGCCTGCTGGAAGCACGCGCCGAGCAGCAGGCGGGCGACGGCGTCGAGGTCGGTGCCCGCCGGGATGCGGCCGAGGGCGGACTCCGCCCGCAGGTACGTCTCGACGAGCGCGATGGGCTGGTCCGGGCCGTGCTCGGAGTCGAGTGCGTCGCGGTGCGTGCGCAGCAGGTCGCGTGAGGAGAAGATCGAGACGGAGATCGGGAAGCTCGCGCGGTAGAACTCCAGTGCGGTACGGGCGAGTTCGGTCAGGTTCTGCTCGAGGCCGGCGTCCGCGGCGTGGTGCGCGAGGCGGGTCGCCGTGGCGCCCAGTGCCGGCAGTTCCTCGCTCAGCACGGCGAGAAACAGTGCTGTCTTGTCGCGGAAGTGCTTGTACAGCAAGGCTTCGGAATACCCCGCGGCCTGCGCGATGGCCTTCGTGGTCGCGTGCGCGTAGCCCTGCTCCCGCATGACCTTGGCGGCTGCGGTGACGAGGTCGTGACGGCTTCCCAACGGTGCTCCCTGAGGACGTTCTCAGCGGGGTGAGTGTTCACTCACCCTACCTGGTGAGCAAACACTCACCCCCTGAGTCGGAGGAGTTGCCATGAAGATCACCGTGCTCGGCGCGAGCGGCCGGACCGGGACGCTGGCGGTGCGGGAGGCGCTGGCGAGGGGCTGGCACGTGACGGCCGTGGTCCGGTCGCCTTCGCGGTTGCACGTTGCGAGCCATCCGCGGCTGGACGTCGCGGTTTGCTCGTTGGACGACCCCACGCTCGCGTCCGCGTTGCTGGGGCGCGACGCGATCGTGCTGGCGCTCGGCGCGCCCGACCGGCGACCGACCACGGTGAACGCGGACGGTGCCCGCGCGGTGCTCGCCGCGGTGGGCGGCACGGGCACGCGGTTCGTGGCCGTGAGCGCGGCGGGCCTGGAACTCGCCCCACCTGTGGACAACTCGGCTCACGGTATCCAAGACCGTCGGTGATCTTGTTTAAGGTCGGTGACATGGCTCTCCTCCGGTTGTTCCTGTTCGCCGCGTTGGCGCCGGTCCTCGCGGTGCAAGCGCTGCGCGTCCGCCGCGGCACGCCCCGGCTGCCGGGCGCCGGCGGCCCGACCTCGGACGTCGTGGGCGCCGGTCCCGAGGTGCGGCTCGCCGTGCTCGGGGAGTCCACCGTGGACGGTGTCGGGGTGGGCGCCCACTCCGACGGGCTCACCGGACAGCTCGCGGCCGTGCTGGCGCGTGGGGGACTACGCGTGCGTTGGCAGGCGGTGGGTCTCACGGGGGCCAACGCCGCGGTGGTCCGGCGATCGCTGGTCGAACGGCTGGAGCCGGCGGACGTCGTGGTGGTCGTGCTGGGGGTGAACGACACCCTCGAGCTGCACTCGGCCGCGCGGTTCCGGCGCGACCTGCTGGGGGTGGTCGTCGATGTGCGCCGACGGTTGGGTCCGGTGCCGGTGGTCCTGGCGGGGGTGCCGCCGATGGCCGCGTTCCCGTCGTTGCCGCGGCCGCTGCGCGATGTGCTGGCGGCTCGCTCGACGGCACTGGACCGGGCGGCGGCCGAGCTCGCGCGGGTGCCCGGGGTGGCGTACTCGGCGATGACACCGGATCTGTTGCACGAGGGCACGTTCGCCGAGGACCGGTTCCACCCCGGGCCTCTCGGCTACCGCGACTGGGCGGCCGCGCTGGCGCCCGTGGTGGCGTCCGCTCTCCCGGAGGTCACGCTCGGTCGGCATCCGAGGGAGCCGCCCCAGCCCATCTGACCAGCGGAGACGAAAAGTTCCGGGAAACTTTTGCGCTGCGTGTATCTGGGCGCACCCCCGTTGCGTCCTATGGGGCAAGCCGAGGGAAAAGGGAGACCCCGATGCCTGCCGAATCCGAAGAAGAGCCCACCCCGACCACCATCCCGCCGGTCACCACCGGCAACCCGCCCCACGGCGGTGGCGGCGGCACGACGCAGCCCGACGGAGCCTTCGACCCGTACGACGAGAAGGACGGCGCGAAGTAGCGAGACCGGGCGGCGGCCGGGAGCCGAGGGGGCTGCCGGACGCCGTCTGCCGGGCGGGTTCAGGGGAGGAGCCGCCCGGCCGGGCCCGATGGGGAGCGGGCCTGGAGAAGAGGGAGGGGAGTGCCGGTCGGTGCGGGTGCACGCTCGCGCCGGCCGGTGCACAGCACGGGCCGGCGCACGGGGGGAGCAGGCTCGCCAGGCCGGGTCACCACGACCCGGCTGGTACGGCCGGATCGTCCGGTCGGGCGGGACGGCGACACCGACCCGGCCGGCCGCCGAGCCGGGTGACCACAGGCGTGGACAACGGACAGGTCCGCTACGACGCCGAACACCGCCGAACACCGACGAACACGAAGACGAGGGTCGGCTCGCCCAGCCGGCCCACTGAGACCCGGACCGTGGCTGACCGAGCCGCGGCGGACCGGAGAGTGATGAGGACTGGCCCACCGAGCCGGACCGCCGAGACCCGGCGCCGGACGACACGGGGCTGGCACGTGTCGAACCGACACGCACCGGCTCTCCGAAACCTGCGCCGGAAACCGGGCCCGGGCCGAACGAGACGCAGCGGCACCCCGCTGACCCGGCACACCGCCACGACCACCCGAACAAGTGACTCGATGTATCCCAGTGCACCCTGTCTGCTCCTTCCCCGAGCGGGCCCACCGGACAGACTCCCGACACCGCCGCCGAACCCAACGCGCCTCGCGAGCGAGGCAGATACGGTGACCGACGTGCAAACCACCGAGGTAGACCCGCCGTGGGAAGGCCTGACCGGCGTCGACCTGCACGCTGCCTGCATGGAGGCGGCGCGGGCCGGTGACCGCAGGGCGATGGCGAAACTCGTCGACGAGCTGACGCCGCTCGTCTGGCACGTCGCGCGCGCGAACGGGCTCAACCGTCAGGTCGCCGAGGACGTCGTGCAGACCGTGTGGCTCGCCTTGTTCAGCCAGCTGGAGAAGCTGCGTGATCCGCGCGCCCTGGCTGCCTGGCTCATCACCACCACCAGACGCGAGGCAGCCCACCCGCACGGGCGCCGCGTGCAGCCGGTGCCGTTGAGCGACGAGGTCGCCGAGAACCTCGAAAGCACCCATCCCGGGCCCGAGGACGAAGCCGTGCGCGCCGACAACGACCGACGGGTCTGGCGCGCGTTCCTCAGGCTGCCCACTCGCTGCCAGGACCTGCTCCGCCTCACCGTGCTCGCCGGCCGTGCCGAGTACCAGGCGGTGGCCGACGCGATGCGGATGCCACGCGGCAGCATCGGACCCACCAGGGGTCGTTGCCTCGAAACGATGCGCGATCTCCTCGCAGGAGAAGGGGGTGGCCGATGAACGACATCGGCACACCGGGAAGTGGCAGCGCTCTGCCAGACGACGAGACGCTGCTGGCCGACCTCGGTCGTTTCCTCGACGAACTGGACCCGCCACCGGACGATCTGGTGCAGCGGGTCCAATTCGCGCTCGAACTCGAGAACCTCGACGTCGAGGTGGCGCGCTGGGAGCGCGCCGGTGAGCTCGCCGGCGTCCGCAGCACGGCCACGGGCACGATCACGTTCACCGTCAGCGACCTGACGGTGATGATCAACCTCACGCGCATCGGCAAGCTGCACCGCATCGACGGCTGGCTCGCACCCGCGGGCGAGTACGAGGTGGAGGTGCGGGTGGCCGACGAGGGCACGTTCTCCACCGTCGCCGACGAAGGTGGCCGGTTCGTCCTCGAGAACGTGCCGTGCGGGACCACGCAGATCCTGGTGCACCTCGGTGAGGGGCCGCACCGGCGCACTGTCGTGACTCCCACGGTCGTGCTGTAGAACCCGGACGGGCGTTACGGAGTGTCGCTGGAATGTGGTCAGATAGAGCGTGTGCGTGAGCAGTCGCCCTTCCTCGATCGAGTGATCGCGGTAGCGACTGATTTCTACACGCGAGGCCGCGCCGCGGCAGCCGACTTCCGTCCTGGTGCCGCGGTACGCCTGTTCCACCAGGCGCTGAACCGGCTGGCCCGGGTTCCGGAGCAGGTGGACGAGGTGCTGGAGCTGCGGACGCGCGTGCTGATCAGCCTGGCCTCGGCCGAGGCGGAGGTGACGTCGACCGCAGCCGGGCTCGCGCACCTCGAGGTCGCGGAAACCGAGCGGCTGGAGCTTCCGCAGGGGGCGGTGCGCGACTCGTTGCGGCTGATCATCAGGCTGCAGCGGGCTGTCGTCGTGATGCGGGCGGGCCGGTTCGCCGACGCGCTGACGCTGTACGACGTGGTGCTGCCCTCCATCGAGTCCGAAGTGGACGACGGGTTCGTGCTGCTCGTGCGCACGTTGAACAACCGTGCGCTCGTGCACATGGCGATGAACAAGCCGGGCGCCGCGCACGCGGACCTGAGCCGCGCGCTCGGCCTCGCCGTCGAGCACGGCCACACGTTGCTCGAGGCGAAGATCCGGCAGAACATCGGCGACCACGCCCAGCTCGTGGGCGACGTGCCCGAGGCGCTGCGCAACTACGAGCTGGCCGCTCGCCTGTTCGGCAGCGTGAGCCCGGGTTCCTTGCCCGTCGTCCGGCTCGACCAGGCGCGGGCGCTGCTCACCGCGGGGCTCGGCGAGGAAGCGGCGCGGCACCTCGACGAAGCGCTGCCCCAGCTGCGGGCCAACCGGTCCGGCCAGTACCTCGCCGAAGCCGAAGTGGCCCGCGCCGCCGCGGCGCTGCTGGAGGGGAACTTCGAGCTGGCGCGCAAGTTCGCGTCCGCCGCGCGGCGCCGGTTCCTGCGGCGCGGCAACACGACGTGGGCCGAGATCGCGAACCTCGCGCGGCTGCGTGCCGACGCGCACAAGGTCCTCAGCACGCGCGGTGCCCGCTCGACGACGCGGCTGCCCGCCGAACTCGTGGCACTGGCCCGGCGGCTTTCGGAGCTCGGGGTGCGCGACGAGGCTTCCGTCGCGCGGCTGCTCGCCGTGCGGCTTCTGCTGCGGCGCAAGGAGATCGAGCAAGCCGCGAAGGTGCTCGCGCGCGTGCCGAAGCCGCACGACACAACGCCGGTCGACCACCGGATGCTGTTCCGGCTGTGCCGCGCCGAGCTGGCCGTGGCCACGGATCGGCCGCGCTCGGCGCTCGCGCAGGCGCGCGCCGGGCTGCGTGAGCTCGGCATGATCCGCGACCGCATGGGCGGGCTCGACCTGGTGTGCGGCACGGCCGTGCACGGCGAAGAGCTCGGCCGGCTCGCGATGCAGCTCGTGCTGCGCCGCGCCCGCCGCAACGCCGCGGGTGCGCGCCGGATGTTCGCGTGGCTCGAGCGCACTCGCGCGCAGGTCTACCGCTACGAGCCGCTGCCCGTGATCGAGGATCCCGTGCTGTCACAGCACATCAAGGAGATGCGGCACCTGCAGCGCTCGATCCAGCGCGCCCGGGCCGAGGGCGATCCCGTGAAAGTGTTGGAGCAGCGGTATTCCGCGCTCCGGCAGGAGGCGAGCCGGCTCGGCTGGTACACGAGCCCGTGGGGCCGGCCGCGGCCTGTCGCGACGCCGGACGAGGTCGTGGAGCAGCTCGGCGACCGCGTGCTCGTGAGCCTGGTGCCCTACAACGGGCAGCTGTACTCGGTGGTCGTCGACCGCGGCACGTTCCGGCTGCTGAAGCTCGGCCCGCTCGACGACATCGTGGAGACGGCGAAGCAGCTGCACGCCGACCTCGACGCCCTCGCGCCCGACCACCTGCCCCCGATGCTGGCCGACACGGTGGCCGCTTCCGCGGTGCGGCGCGCGAACAAGCTCGACGCCCTGATCTCCGCGTCGCTGGTCAAAACCCTCGACGACCGCGAGCTCGTGATCGTGCCGATCGGCCAGCTGTACGCGATGCCGTGGGGTGCGTTGCCGTCGCTGCGCGGCCACGCGGTGTCCATCGCGCCTTCCGCCACCGCGTGGATCACAGCCAAGCGCGCCACCGACGCAGCCGCCGTGCTGCTCGCCGGCGGCCCCGGCGTGCCCGGCGCGGTGGGCGAGGTGAGCAAACTGCGCTCGGTCTACCCGGACGCCCACCTCGTCGACGGCACCGGCGCCACCAGCTCCGCCGTACTCGAAGCCCTCGACGGCAAGCGCCTGGCCCACCTCGTCGCCCACGGCGCCCACGAGCCGGCCAACGCCCTGTTCTCGCGCCTCGAACTCGTCGACGGCCCGCTGTTCGCCCACGAGACCTCGCGGCTCGCGCGCCCGCCCGAACGCGTCGTGCTCGCCGCGTGCGAGCTCGCCATGAGCCACATCCGCCCTGGTGAGGAGGCCCTCGGCTTCGCAGGCACCCTGCTGGCCAGTGGTTCCCGCACGGTGATCGGCGCCGTCGCCCGCGTCGGCGACCGCGCGGCGGCGGACACGATGGCGGACCTGCACCGCCGGCTGTCCGACGGCACGCCTCCGGCGGTGGCCCTGGCGGAGGCGATCGCAGTGGACCCGCTGCGGCGGCCGTTCGTGTGCCTGGGTGCGGGTTAACCCAGGAAGTCCGCCAGCGGCACCGGCGTCAGGCCGTCCTTCCTGGCCTGCGCGAGGAACGCTTCGTAGTCTTCCTTGAACGTCTTGCGGAAGTGCATCAGCACGATGTCGCCCGGCCGCAGCTTGTCGCCGACCTGGAACTGCACGTGCCCGTCGTTCACGGCGGCGCTCCACAGCACGGCCACGCGCATGCCGCAGAGCTCGGCGGCGTGCAGGGTGTTCTGGTCGTAGTTGCCGAACGGCGGGCGGAACAGCGTCGGGCGCACGCCGAGGCCGCGCTGCAGGTCTTCGGCGTCGTCGCAGATTTCCTTCTGCTGGAACGCCAAGGACTTGCCCTTGAGGTTCGGGTGGTCGACGGTGTGGTCGCCGAGCACCGCGCCCGTCGAGTCCAGAATGGACATGAAGTAGGCCTCGTGGCCCTTGACGTAGATCTGGTTCAGGAACAGCACCGGGTGCCCACCGGACTGCTGGATCTCGCTCTGCGCCGACGGGTCCTTCACGGCGCCGTCGTCCATGGTGATGAACACGTACGGCTTGGTGGTGGTGACGCGACGAACCACGCCGACCTTGCCGTCGGTGATGGCGGGAGCCTTCTGCTGCACCGTGCCGAACGGGTACGGGCCCGAAGGCGTCGTCGGCGGCACCGCACGGGGCGCGGGGTTCGGCTGGCTGGGCGGTGCGGGAGGAGCGGGCGCCGGCCCGGAACAAGCCGCCACCGCGAACAACCCGGCCACCACGAGAACCAGCATGCTGCGTTTCACACGAACGGAGACGTACTCACCCGGTCGTGCGTTGAACCGCTGTGGCCCAGCGCACCCCCGTTACCGCCCGGAGTCGGCTGCTTTGACCAGTTGTGCCGAAAGAATCCGGATCGCGCCCCGCAGGGCGGCGGCCGCCACCGCACCGGTTCCGGGCACGGACTCGGTGAAGGAGCCCGTCCAGCGCAGGTCCGTGCCGCCCGCGGTGTTGGGGGTGAAGAACACCTCCGCGCGGTAGTCGCGCACCGGGGTGGAGCCATCGAACGTGTAGACGTGGCGCCGGTCGGGCTCGTACTCCACCGTCTTCTCACGCAGCAGCACCGGCCACAATCCCACTTCGCGGACGGCGCCGACGCCGTTGGGATCGTCGTCACCCCGGCGGGCCCACCGCGCCTGCACGATCAGCGGCCGGCCCCACGTCGACCACAGCGGACCCTCGGTTTCCAGGCGGAACAACACTTCCGGCGGCGCCGAGCTCACGCGGTTGACCTCGAACGAAAACGTACGGCCGGGCATCCTCGGCCCCTTCCGCTTGTTGACGGGTGGATAACAAACCTGAGACGCCCAGCGTAGGTCAAGATGGGGGCGTGAGCCGCCCCGACTTCGCCGCGCCGCACTGGCTGGTCCAGCTCCTGCGTTCGAAACCCGTTCCCGTGCCGTGGAACATGGTCGCCCGCGCGGTCGTCGCGCTCGCCACGCCACTGGCCATCGCGTACGCGGCCGGCGACATCGCCGTGGGTGCCCTGGTTTCCACCGGCGCGCTGCCCGCCGTGCTGTCGGAAGCCGCCGGGCCGTACCGCTACCGCGCGCGCCGACTGGGCGGGGCGACGCTCGCGGCGGCGGGCGGGTACCTCGTCGGCCTGCTCACGGGCGCGGTGCCGGCGTGGTCGATCCCGGCGATCGTGGTGATCGCGGCCGTGTCGGCGCTGATCAGCGCGGCCGGCAGCAACGCGTCGGTGGCGGCGCTGCAGATGTTCGTCTTCTGCGTGCTCGGCACCGCACAGCACGCGACGGGCCTGAAGGTCGAAGAACTGTTCGGCTACTTCTGCCTCGGCGCGGCCTGGAGCCTGTTCGTGGCCCTGGTGACCTGGACGGTGCGGGGCACGAGCCCCGAACGCACCGCCGTCGCGCAGGTGTACATCGAGCTCGCCGCGATGCTGTCGGCCACCGACGAGCCGACGTCGCGCGTCGCCCGCAACCAGCTCACCGCGGCCATGAGCACCGCCTACGACCGCCTGCTCACCGCGCGCTCGTGGCTCTCGGGCCGCGACGCCACCTACCGGCAGCTGCTGAACCTGCTGTCCGCGACGACGCCGGCCGTCGAGGCGTCCGTGGCGATGGTCAACGCCGGGCGCCGGCCACCGCCCGAGGTCATCGACCACCTCACCGGCGCGGCCGCGGCCGTGCTCGCGACCCAGCCGCTGCCCCCGCCACCACCGGTGCCCGAGGACGACCTCGACCCGGTCGAGTCCGCGCTGTACGCCGGCCTCGCCCGCATCGACAAGGGCGACGACCGGCAGCGTCGCAAGCCCGCGTCGCCCTGGCAGCGCTTCCGTGAGTGGCTCGGCTCGCTCGCCTCGGGCCCCTACACCTGGCTGGCCGCACTGCGGCTCACGGTGTGCGTGGCGGTGGCGGAGGTCGTGGCGCTGATGGTGCCGTTCGAGCGCTCGTACTGGATCACGCTCACGGTCGGCGTGGTGCTGAAACCCGACTTCGGCTCGGTCTTCGGCCGCGCGCTGCTGCGGGGCATGGGCACGATCGCGGGTGTCGGCATCGGCGCGATCGTGCTCGCGATCGGCGCGCGCGGCTGGGTGCTGGTGGTGCTGATCGCCCTGTTCGCGGGCGGCGCCGCGATCGGGAAGGTGCGCAACTACGGGATGCTCGGCACCTTCGTGACGCCCCTGATCATCCTTCAGATGGACCTCGCCCAGACGGGCAGCTGGTCCGTGGTCCTCGCGCGGCTGCTGGACACCGTCACGGGCTGCGTGATCGTGCTGCTCATCGGCTACCTGCTGTGGCCCGGCTCCCGCCGTCCCCAGGTCGGCGGCCGTCTGGCGGACAGCTTCGACACCGTCGCGGCGTACGTGAAAGCGGCGCTGGTCCTCGACTCCACCCCCGAAGCCCGGCTCGCCCGGTCCCGCTCGCGGCGCGCGGCCTACCGTGCCCTGGCCGACCTGCGCACGGCGTTCCAGCAGGTGATCGTCGAACCCTCACCCGCGGGCCGGCACGCCGTGGCGTGGTGGCCGGTGATCGCCGGCCTCGAACGCGTGGCCGACGCCGTGACCGAAGTCGCGGTCACCCTCGGGCGCGGGGTGCCGGCGCCGTCGCCCGCCGAGATCGCGCTGCTCACCGACGCCCTGGCCGAACTCGCCGCGGCCGTGCGCGAGCAACGCGAACCCGCGTCCGGGCCACTGCCCGACAGCGCTCAGCTCTCCGGCGTCGTCGACCAGCTCGGCTCGACGTTCGACGCCGTCCGCGGCCCGGACCTCGTCGAGACGACGCCGCTGGGGCTGGTGCGCCGGTTCCTGCCGTACCACCGGCGCACCTGACCTCGCTCACTGCTGCGGCGGCTGCTCCGAGTCGGGCTTGTCGTTGCCCGCCAGCTTGCCGAGGAAGTCCTTGGCCTTCTCCACGCCGCCGTCGATCTGCGCGTCGTGGCCGCTCGTCTTCGACTTGGCGAACCCGGCTGCCTTGTCGAGACCCTGCTCGATCTTGTCGCTGTTCTCCCGCAGGGCTTCGGTGGCTTTGTTCTTGAGCTCGTCGAAGTTGATGCCCATGGTTTCGCTCCCCAATCCGGATGCCTGGCGTCCCCATCGTCACACAACGGACGCTTCCGGCAACTCCGGTGAATTCCCTGGGATCAGTTCACTTCCCCACCGGCCACCCCATCGGCCAGCGACGTGATCCGCCCGCCTCGCTCGCCGAGACCGATCAGGGCCTCCCGGGCGTCGGGCGCCGAGAGCGTGACGCGGATGCCCGAGCGGGCCGCGTCGTGGGCGGTGGCGTAGGTGAGGGCGCCGTCGTGGCCGGCGTTGATGGTGGCGGCCAGGCCGCCGGTGGAGGCCAGCGAGCCGCGGGCCGCGCCGAGGCGACCGAGGGCCTCGTCGACGATGGGCAGCAGGGCGTCGCGGTTGCCTTCGGTCATGGCGCGGACCAGATCGGGGCTGGAGGAAGCCACACGGGTGCCGTCGCGGTACGAGCCGGCGGCCAGGGACATCGCCAGTGGGCCGCCCTGGGCGCCGATGGTCGCGAGGATCGCGGCGAACAGGTGGGGCAGGTGGGAAATGCGCGCGACGGCCTCGTCGTGCGAGTCGGCGGGCAGCGGCACGGCGAAGGCGCCCAGGTCGAGCACCAGGCGCGTCACCTCGGCCCACGCCCCCAGGTCGGTGTCCTCCTCGACGCCGACCACCCACGCGGCGCCCTGGAACAGCGATGCGTCACCCGCGAGCCAGCCCGACTGGGCGGTGCCCGCCATCGGGTGCCCGCCCACGTAGCGCGTGTACGGCGCGCGCCGGCGCACGGCGTCGAGCATGGGGCCCTTCACGCTCACCACATCGGTGAGCACGGCGTGCGGCGCGTGCTGCGCGACCAGCCGCAGCAGGTTCTCGACCGCCGGGAGCGGCACGGCGAGCACGATCAGCGCGTCGGCCGACGCGGCCCGGTGCAGGGCGGCCTCCACGTCGGTGGTCACGTCGTAACCCGCGCGGCTGGCGGCGTCGGCGTCCACTTCGGACACCGCGGCCCCCCACGTGGTCCTGCCACTGGCCACGCTCGCGCGCAGCAGCGACCCGCCGATGAGCCCGAGCCCGATCACGCACACATCTCGCACGGGGCTCATCCTGCCAGTGGCCGCAACCCGGCTACAGCGTGGCCGCCAGGCGCGTGCCCTGGTCGATGGCGCGTTTCGCGTCCAGTTCGGCGGCCACGTCGGCCCCGCCGACGAGGTGCACCGGCACCTGCCCCAACGCGGAAGCCAGCTCGCGCACGGGCTCCTGACCGGCGCAGACCACCACCGTGTCCACCTCCAGCAGCCGCGGTTTCCCGCCGACGTTCACGTGCAGCCCCGCGTCGTCGATCCGCTCGTAGGTCACGCCCGAGATCCGCTCCACGCCCTTGGCTTTCAACGCCGCCCGGTGCACCCAGCCCGACGTCTTGCCCAGCCCCGCCCCGATCGGCGACGTCTTGCGTTGCAGCAGGTAGACCGTCCGCGGCGACGGCACGGGCCGCGCCACCCCCAGTCCGCCGGGCGCCAGCGCGGGATCCGTGACACCCCACTCGGCCAGCCACTCGTCGCGGGCCAGGGTCTTCGAGGTCAGGAACTCGCTCACGTCCACCCCGATCCCACCGGCCCCGATCACCGCCACCCGCGGCCCCACCGGTGCGCCCGATCGCACGACATCGACGTAGGACAGCACCTTCGGGTGGTCGATCCCGTCGAGCGCGGGCACGCGCGGCCGCACGCCCGTGGCCAGCACGACCTCGTCGAACCCGGCCAGATCCGCGGCCGCGGCCCGCCGCGAGAGGTGCACCTTCACCCCCGTGACCTCCAGCCGCCGCGCGTAGTAGCGGATGGTCTCGGCGAACTCCTCCTTGCCCGGGATCCGCCGCGCGATGCCGAACTGGCCGCCGATCTCGTCGGCCGCCTCGAACAGCTCCACGCGGTGGCCGCGTTCGGCCAGCGCCGTCGCCGCCGCGAGCCCGGCCGGACCCGCGCCGACCACGGCCACGTGCTTCACGCGCTGCGTGGGCGAGAGCACCAGCGTCGTCTCGTGCCCGGCGCGCGGGTTGACCAGGCACGACACGGGTTTGCGGCTGAACGCGTGGTCCAGACAGGCCTGGTTGCACGCGATGCAGGTGTTGATCTCGTCGGCCCGGCCCTCGGAGGCCTTGCGCACCCACTCCGGGTCGGCGAGGAACGGCCGCGCCAGCGACACGAGATCCGCGTCGCCGCGCGCGAGCACCTCTTCGGCGACCTGCGGCATGTTGATGCGGTTCGACGTGACCACCGGGATCGACACGTGCGGCTTGAGCTTCCCGGCCACCCACGTGAACGCGGCGCGCGGCACCGACGTCACGATCGTCGGCACGCGGGCTTCGTGCCAGCCGATGCCGGTGTTGATGATGGTTGCTCCGGCGGCCTCGACCTCGCGGGCCAGCGCCACGACGTCGTCCCAGCTCTGGCCGCCTTCGACGAGGTCGAGCATCGAGAGCCGGTAGATGATGATGAAGTCCGGGCCCGCCTTTTCTCGGGTGCGCCGCACGATCTCCACGGCGAAGCGCCGGCGGTTCTCCGCGGAGCCACCCCAGCCGTCGGTGCGCCTGTTGGTGCGCTCGGCCAGGAACTGGTTGATCAGGTACCCCTCCGAGCCCATGATCTCAACGCCGTCGTACCCGGCTTCGCGGGCGAGCGCGGCGCAATCGGCGAACGCGCGGATCGTGCGCCGGATCCCGTAGCCGGTCAGCGCCCGCGGGCGGAAGGGGTTGATCGGCGCCTTGAGGCTCGACGCCGAAACGCTCAGCGGGTTGTACGAATACCGCCCCGCGTGCAGGATCTGCAGCGCGATCTTGCCGCCGGCCTCGTGCACGGGCGCGGTGAGCCGACGGTGTTGGCGAGCTTCGGCTGTGGTGGTGAGCTTCGAGGCGAACGGCAGCAGCCAGCCCGTGCGGTTCGGCGCGAAGCCGCCCGTGACGATCAGGCCGGCGCCGCCGCGGGCGCGTTCGGCGTAGTACTCGGCGAGCTGCGGGAAGTGGGCCGCGCGGTCTTCGAGGCCGGTGTGCATCGAGCCCATGAGCACGCGGTTGCGCAGCGTCGTGAAGCCGAGGTCCAGCGGCTGCAGCAGGTTCGGGTAAGGCGTCATCGGGCGTCCTTCGTCTCGGTGGTCAGCGCGGTGAGCACTTCGTCGAGCCACTCGACCTGGCCTTCTTCGGCCCGGATTCCGCCGCGCAGCACGAGGTACTGGTGCCGGGCCCGGCCGCTGCCCGGCGAGGGGAAGTCGCGTTTCTCGATCCGGCGGTAGGCGTCGAGGCGCTCGGCGTGGGCCGCGCGGTGGCGCGCCAGCTCATCGGCGACGGCGCGCACGTCTCCGAACGACGCCCCGCGCAGCTTCACGGCAAGCTCCTGCGGCCCGGCCGACGGGTTCGGCTCGGCGAGCCACCGCCGCAGCTCGGCACGGCCGCTTTCGCTGACGGTGTGCACCTTCTTGTCCGGTCGTCCGCCCTGCGCGACGGCCTCGACTGCCACCCAGCCGTCGTCGGCCATCCGCTTGAGCACCCGGTAGATCTGCTGGTGGGTGGCACTCCAGAACAGCCCGATCGACTTCTCGAAGCGCCGCGCGAGCTCGTAGCCCGAACCCGAGCGTTCGGACAGCGAGACGAGGATCGCGTGTTCCAGTGCCATGGCGATCAGGGTGCTATGCAACTAGGTGCAGTGCAACCCGGTGCAACGCAGGTCACCCGCCGGGGTGGGGCAAATCGGGTCGACGAATGGTCCGAACCGACAAGGATGGACACCGTGCACCCGGTTCTGGAACTGATCAACGAGCGGCTGGCGTCGGGCAGCGTGCCGGGGGAGCGGAGTGACGACCGCCGCCTCGTGCTCGCGATCGAGGGAGGCAGCAGCCGCGGTACGTATTCGAGTGGCATGGTCCTCGCCCTCGACGAGCTGGGCGCGACGCCCGTGTTCGACGCCGTGTACGGCTCGTCGGCCGGCGCGCTGAACGCCGCGTGGCTGCTGTGCGGACGGTCCCAGACGGGCGTGCGCACGTGGTGGAACCCCGCCGTGATGCGCCGGATCATCAACCCGCTGCACACGCTGCGGGGCAGGGCCGTCATCGATCTGGACTACCTCGTGCACCAGGTGTACTCGGTCCTCGAGCCCATGGACTTCCCGGCGATCCTCGCCAACCCGGTGTCGTTCCACCCGCTGGCGACCGACGCGGACACCGGCGAATCCACCGACCTGCACCCGTTCATCTCGGAGGTCGCCGACATCAAGACGGCCCTGGCGGCCTCCTCGTGCATGCCCGTGCTCGCCGGTCCGCCCATCGCGATGGGCGGGCGTCGTTTTGTCGACGCGGGCGTCGCGGAGCCGCTGCCCTTTCGGACCGCCCTGGCCCAAGGCGCGACCGACGTCCTCGTGCTGCGCACCCGCCGCGCGGACGAACTGCCGGCCCCGCCCCCGCGCGTGCAGGACGTGGTCGTGCCCCGCTTCTTGCGCCGCCACGCCCCGGGCACGATCAACGCCTGGCGCGACCAGTACACCCACGACCTCGACGACGAACGCCTCCTGCGCGAGGACCCGCGCCTGGCGAGCGTCCGGCCGCCCGCGGGTTCCCCGGACGTGACCGCGCTGGAACGCGACCCCGTGGTGCTCCGCCGCGCGGTGGAACTGGGCCGCGCGGCGGTGCACTCGGCGTTGGAAACGCTGCGGGAAGTCTCCTAGATCGCGACCAGCTCCCCGACGACGTGCGCGGTGCGAGTCGGCTGCTGCGATTCATGTTCAGGTCCGGCGGCGCCCCGAATCCCGGCTGGCCGATCGGCTCGACCAGGGCTCAGCCCCGCCGCGACTTCCGCACCCGCTCGATGCGGGCATCGGCGGCTTCCGGCGTGGTCATCCCCTTCCGGGCCCGACGCTTGAGGCGGTGCACGAGGTCCTTCTCCTGCGGGCTCTTGCGGGCCACAGCGTCACACAGCCACGACGTGGTTCGCCCTCGACTGCACCACAAGTCGTTGCGCCCCAAGGGACACCGCGAGGTACAGGAGGATCGAAGCACTCCCCAGCCCCTTCACCGGGCTGTTGGCGTCGATCACGAAGTCGAGTCCGATGTGGATGGCGATGGCGACGATCCACAGCACGACGGTGAGCCAGGTGCCCTGCCGCCAGAGCTGGTCGTCGGCGCGCCACAGGCGGACGGTGTAGGCGCGCACGAGCCCGAAGAGCCCCGCGACGACCAGGCTGCCGACGAGCAGCAGCACGGCGGGCGTGCCGGGGGTGCCGCCCTTGAAGAAGGACGCCAGGGAGACCACGCCGAGCACGGCGAGGATGAGCAGGACGGTCGGTTTGCGATCTTCGCGCACGAGGCGTTTCTGCGTCTGTCGCCAACACAGCCAGGCCAGGACGACGAGCCCGATGAGGATGTTGACGGTGTTGCTCACAGTGGTCCCCTCCGCGGAAGAACTCAGGTGAGCACCAGCTTCGCGGTCCGGCCATCCCCACGCGTCAAACCCAGGGTTGATCCGGGGTCGGTTTCACCCGCCCGGGCAGCACGAACCGGTCAGAGCGACGGTTTCCGCGCCACCCCACCGATCACCCGCGACTCCGAGGGCGTCTTCGCGAACACGGTGTCGCGGTCCGGGTGCCACGCCGGCGCGTAGACCAGGCCGGGCTCGAGCAGCGGCCAGCCGCCGAAGAAGCGTTCGAACTCGGCCAGGGTGCGCAGCACGCCGGGGTTGGTGGTGGACTCGTAGTACTCCAGCAGGTCGGCCAGGGCCTGGCGTTCGTCGTCGTCCACGGGGTTCTCGTTGGTCATCTGCGAGAGCACCAGCAACGAACCCGGGGCGACGCGGTCGCGGTAGAAGGACAGGATGCCGTCGGGGTCCTGGTCGTCCTTGATGAAGTGCAGCACCGCGTTCACGATCAGCGCGACGGGTTCACGAACGTCGATCACGTCCGAGTCCATCACGCGCTCCCACAGCTCCTCGGGCTGCAGCAGGTCGGCGGCGACGGCCTCGTGGCGGTCCGGGTCCGCGGTCTTGTCGAGCAGGATCTGCGAGTGCGCGAGGGCGACGGGCTCGTTGTCGATGTAGAGCACGTTGACGTCGTGCTCGGGGCGCTCGTCGTCGGCGACCTCGTGCACGTTGCCCGCCGTGGGCAGGCCCGAGCCGATGTCCACGAACTGGCGGATGCCGGCGCGCACGCACTGCCGCACCGCGCGGCCCAGGAACTGCCGGCTCGTCAGGCAGTAGTCGCCCATGAGCGGCAGCCGCTCGCGCACTTTCTCCGCGAAGATGCGGTCGACGGCGTAGTTCGTGTGACCGCCGATGAAGTAGTCGTAGATCCGCGCCGCGGACGGCCGGTCGATGGTGCCTTCGACATCGCGCAGGGCTTCGTGATCTTCGATCATGGCCGTCCTCACCGCTCGGATTTCGCCCATGCTAGCCACGCCGGGCGCCGGGCGGATCAAGCCGTGGTGATGGCGTCCCGATAGGCGTTCACGGACTCCGTCAAGTGGTCCATCGAGTCGCGCAGGCGGGTGATGGTCTCGACGTCGAAGCCCAGGGAACGGCCGATGTGCGGCGGAATGCGCTCGGCCAGCTCCCTCAGGTGGTGGCCCTTCTCGGTGAGCGTGATGCGCACGGAGCGCTCGTCGTCGGCCTGGCGCTCGCGCGAGACGAGCCCGGCCTTCTCCAGCCGCTTCAACAGCGGCGACAACGTGCCCGAGTCGAGGTTCAGCGCGGTGCCCAGCTCCTTCACCTGCTGGGCGTCGCGCTCCCATAGCGCCAGCATCACGAGGTACTGCGGGTACGTGAGGTCGAGCGGCTCCAGCAGTGTCCGGTAGAGCGACGTGAGCGCCCGCGACGCCGAGTAGAGCCCGAAGCAGAGCTGCTCGTCGAGCAGGAGCGAGCCCGTCTCGCCGGGGTCCAAGGTGAACATGGGTACCTCCTTCGTCAGGGGTAACAGTCAATGATCCTCAGGTGTGCCCGGTGGGGCAACTCAAGTGCCACAGATCTCATTGTACTCGCTTAAGTTGCGCACAACTTGAATCGTAGGACCGTGTCCCCTGCGCTAAAACCGCAGCTGACAGCCCTGCGAGCGGCGCACTTGATCTTGTGACGGCGCTCACCTCATCACAACGGGAGCGGCTCGCCAAACGTTTCTTGTACAGGGGTTTTGGGGCAGCGGGTCGTCGGGACACGCGCCGGCGGAGGGGAGTCCCGTGCACCTGAGCAGCATCCGGCTGGACTCGCCGGTCGAAGTGATCGTGATCGGCGTGCTGGCCGTGCTCTCCGTGGTGGCGGTGCCGTGGTTCTGGGAACGCTGGCGCAAGCGCAAGCAGCTCGGCCGCAGCGCCACCGTGCTCACGGCCGTGGTGCTGGTGGTGGTGAGCGTCGCGCTCGTGGGCAACCTGATCGGTGGCTTCTTCCCCACGCTCGGCTCCCTGCTCGGCACCGGCGTGTACGCGGCCGAGAGCGTCGACGCCGACGCCGGCGAAAACGGTGTGGACCTCGAGAAGGTGCGCGAGCTCGGCGTGCGCCACGCGGGCGAGGGCAAGGGGACCATGCTGCACATGACGGTGCGGGGCCGGCGCACCGGGCTCACCCGCGACGTCGACGTCTACCTGCCGTCGCAGTACTTCCAGCAGTCCTACCACGTGCTGAAGTTCCCGGCGATCGAGTGGATTCCCAACTACCCGTCGGGGCCGGAGGTCGCCGCGAGCTACGGCTTGCCGGCCCAGCTCGACGCCGCGATCGCCAAGCACGTGCTGGCGCCCACCGTCGTCGTGATCCCTGATCCGACGGGTGTCCCGAAGGTCGGCCACGACACCGAATGCGTCGACGAGGTCGGCGGCACCCCCAACGACACCTACCTCTCCGCCGACGTCCGCGAGTGGGCCGTCCAGCGCCTCAACCTGAACCCGGACCGCGGTGCGTGGGCCATCGCCGGCTGGTCCTCGGGCGGCTACTGCGCCCTGAACCTCGTGACGCGTCACCCCCAGTGGTTCGCCACGGCCGCCAGCGTCAGCGGCTACGACCGCGCGCAGGTCGACGCCGAGACCGAGAACCTCTTCCACGGCCACCAGGACATCGACGACGCCAACAACGTCCGCGTGAACGTGCGACTCCACCCCTCGCCCGTCGACCTCCTCGCGATCTCCGGCGACAAGGAGAGCTACGAAAGCTTTGCCATCGGCCAGATCCGCGCCGCGGCGAAGGCCCCGGTCCGCTTCTCCTGGTGGACGATCCCGGACGCGGGGCACAACATGAACACGTTCAAGTCGCAGCTGCCCGACGTCCTGGCCTGGCTGGGCGCGCGCCTTCCCGGCCCGTGCGCGGCGGGCCGGGCGGTCGAGGTGAGTGGCGGGGTGCGGCCGTGGCCGTTGCCGAAGACGGGCGGGCGCGGTGCGCTGTCGGCGATGGAGGAGTGAGGTTCACTTGTCCAGCAGCGGTAGTAAGCGCTTCACCACTTTCGTGACCTGGTCCGAAGCGGTGTCGTAGTCGACGTCCTCGGGCTGTTCGGTCAGGACGGTCACGATGTAGCGGTCCTTGAACACCAGGCCGGACGTGTGGAGCATGCGGGTCGGGCGGCAGCAGGACCAGCCTTGTTTCACGGCGAAGTTGCCGGGGCCCAACGCATCGGGGATCCCGAAGTACTGGCGGAACCCGTCGGCGCCGAACTGGGTGGCCCCGCGCAGTCCGGTGAGGATGGTCGTGCGGGTCGGCTCCGGGGCTTTGTCCATCAGGTACTGGTAGATCTTCGTGATGTCGCCGGCCGTGATCTCCGTGTCGCCCCAGCGGCCGGCGCTCGCGGGCGGGCTGGTTCCCGTGAGCCCCATGGTGCGGATGGCGTCCGTGACGATCTCGGTTTCGCCGTTGGCGACCCACAGCGTGCTGGCGACGGTGTCGTCGCTGCGCGACAGCATTTCCTCGACGATTCCGGCCGGGCTGCCGTTCTTCAGCGCCGCCATGGCGATCAGCAGCTTCACCAGCGATGCCGAGGTGTACGTGCGGTTCGCGTTCAGCGAGAGCACGGTGGTGTTCTTGGTGCGGTCGTAGACGACGACGCTCACGTGCCCGCGCGGCACGAGGGTCTCCAGCACCGGCGCGTCCTGTCGATCGTCGGAATCGTTGGTGCTGTGCTTGCCCGAACCCGACCCGATCTTGCCGGACGACGTGGGCGACGGGCCGGCCGGCGACGACGTCGAGGCCGACGTCGACGAACTGCCGGCCGCGGCCACCGGGGCCGGGCCGAGAGCGGTCACGATGTGCCGCTCCGGCTTCGCCACCACGACCGCCAATGCGACGAGTGCCCCCAGGCACAGCCCCACGAGGAAGAGGATGTTCACTTTGCGCATGACCGGACTTGTCCGCTCACCCGTCCGGTGTTGCCGAAATCGGGGCTCTTTGTGGCATTGATCTCGAACAACACCGATTCCGGTGACGCTGCGGGGGGCTGCGGGCAAGCACCCGCGTTTCACTCCGGGTGAGGACGGGGTACTTCCTCCGCGTGAGTCAGCTCACCACGGGAAGGACTTCAGTCATGGTTCACGCGCACGGAGCCCGGATCCGGGTGGAAGGCCTGCAGCCCGCGCAGGTCCTGGCCGCCCTGGTGGGCGTCGCGTTCCTGGTGTTCGGCGTCGTCGGGTTCGCGAGGACCGGCGTCGGCGACTTCACCGGCCACCACGAGGCCGGCTTCTGGCGGTTCTCCGGCAATCCGATGAACAACCTGGTGCACGTGGTGACGGGTGTGCTCGGCCTGCTGCTCTCGTTCGGCTCCGGCCGGGCGCGCACGTTCGGCTGGCTGCTGTTCATCGGCTACGGCGTGCTGTTCGTGTGGGGCCTGATGATCACCGGGATGATCGCCGCCAACCCGTTCATCAACGCCGGCAACCCGCTCGACATCACGACCGCTGACAACTGGCTGCACCTCGGCATCGCCGTGCTGGGTCTGGTCATCGCGATGGCTCCGGCGCGCCGGCGCGTGCGACTGCCGGAGGAGGAGCCGGTTACGGCCGACCGGGCCGAGACCACCGTGATCGAACGCGTCGAGGACACCGATCGCCCCGAAGCCACGACGATTCAGGAGCAGCCCCGGAAGAAGCACGGCCCGGGGTTGGCGCACTGACTTTTCGAGTTCGCCGAAGGCCCGGTAACCCCCGCGGTTACCGGGCCTTCGGCGTGGGTGGGACCTGCCGCTCCTTCCGCCGCCCGCTGCCGGTTGTCCTGGCGCCGCGCTGTCGGGGCGTGGCGCCGGGTCTGAGGGGTCAGTAGCCGGACGCGTCGGCTGCCGCGCTGGTGGTGGGAGCGCTGGCTGTCGTTTTCGGCGCGGTCTTGGCGGCCGTCTTGCAGCCGTTCGGCTCGATCACGAACCATGTGCCCTTCACACCCATGCCGTTGGCCTCGCCGGGCGCGGTGTCCTTCGCGAAGCGGTACAGCGGCCAGCCGCCGAGCGTGACCTGCGTGGTGCCGTCGGCGCGTTTGACGTTGCCGAGCAGCTTGGTGTCGATGCCGTCGAGCTTGACGTCGCCGCTGGTGAGCACCGGGGGCCACTGCTTGGCGCAGTCACCGTCGCAAGTGGACTTCGAGGGCTTCTTGCTGTCCTTGGTGAACAGGTAGAGCGTGAAGCCGTCCTGGTCGACCACAGCCGGGCCGATGCCGTCGACCTCGCCGGCGCTGAGCGCCACACCGTCCGAAGTGGACTTGTTCGCTTTGCCGCCGGTCGGGGTGGCCGCGAACCAGGTGCCGTTCACGCCCTGGCCGGTGGCGTCGCCGGGCACGGAGTCCTTGGCGTAGGTGTAGAGCGGCCAGCCGTTCACGGTCACCTGCTCGGTGCCGTCGGCGCGGCTGACGGTGCCGACGAGGCTCTTGTCCACGCCGTCGAGCTGCACGTCGCCCTTCGACAGCAGCGGGGGCCACGCCTTGGCGCAGTCGCCTTCGCAGCTGGACTTCGGGGGTTTCGCGGTGTCCTTGTCGAAGCGGTAGAGGGTGTGGCCGTCGCCGTCGGTGAGGACTTTGCCCAGGTCGGCGACGTCGGTGGCGGCGAGCTTCATCGCGGTGTCGGTGGCCACGGCCTGTCCGCCCCCGGTCCCGCCGGCGGGCACCGGCGCGGGTGGTGCGGTCGTGCCCGAGCAGGCGCTCAGCAGCGTGAGCCCGGCGGCCGCCGAGACGAGGACGCCCGTGCGGAACGTGCGAAGCATCGAACTTCTCCTTGGGTACGTGGTCGCCACGCCAGGCGCGGCTGCCGGTACCCCCCGCGTTCCGCTTGGAACGCTTCCCACCTCCTACACGGAGGGTGGGGCGACGCGGTTCAGCAGAAGCCGGAACTACTTTCCGTCACCGTCGAGGGCGCGATCGACCAGCCGCGCGGCCGCGCCCGTGTACCGGGCGGGGTCGAGCAGGTCGTCGAGCTTCGCGGGGTCCAGCACGTGCTTGATCTCGGCGATCTCGCCGAGCACGGCACGCAACGGCCGGTTCTCCGCTACCGCCCGCTTCGACGCTTCGCCGAGCACGTCCTTCGCGTGCGCCTTGCCGAGCAACGGCGCCAACGCCGCCGAAAGCCGCTCCGACACGATCAGCCCGTGCGTGAGTCCGACGTCCTCGCGCATGCGTTCGGCGTCGACCCGCAGGCCGCGGGCCAGCTCGACGGCCGTGTGCGCCGCGCCGCCCGTGAGGCGCAGGCATTCGCGCAACAGCTGCCACTCGGCCTGCCAGACGCCGGCCGAGCGTTCGTCCTCGGCCAGCCCGGACTGCGTCACGCCCGCCGCCAGCACCGGCACCTGCAGCGCCGCCGACCGGATCAGCGCCGACAGCACGGGGTTGCGCTTGTGCGGCATCGCCGACGAGCCGCCGCCCGTGGGCTCGCTGACCTCGCCGATCTCGGTGCGCGTGAGCACCTGCACGTCGACCGCGAGCTTGCCCAGCGCCGTGGCTGCCTGCGCCAGCGCGGACACGAGATCGGCCACCGGCGTGCGGTTCGCGTGCCACGGCAAGGTGGTCGTGGTCAGGCCGGTCTCTTCCGCGAACGCTTCGGTGAGCCGCTCGGCGTAGTCCACGCTGCCGTCGCCGTACTCGACGTACGCGGCCAGCGTCCCCGCCGCACCGCCCAGCGACACGGGCAGCTCCAGCCTGCGTACTCGCTCGGCCGCGTCGAGCACGTACTGCCGCCACCCGGCCGCCTTCAGCCCGAACGTCGTCGGCACCGCGTGGGCCGTCAGCGTACGGCCGGGCATCACTGTGCCGCGGTGCTCGCGCGCGAGGTCCTTCAGCGCCTCGGCCGTCTCCTGCAGATCTTGTTCGAGGAGTTGGACGGCGTTCCGCGCGACGATCATCAACCCCGTGTCGATGATGTCCTGACTCGTCGACCCGCGGTGCACGTAGTCCGCGTACTCCGGCCCGACGGCCGCCGTGAGCTCCTTGACCAGCGCGACCACGGGGTTGGCCGTCGCGCGCGCCGCCTGTGCCAGCGCCGTCACGTCGATCCCGCGCGCCACCGCGGCGGCCGCGGTGGTGATCGCCGTCGCCGCTTCGGCCGGCACCGTGCCGAGCCGCGCCTGCGCCCTGGCCAACGCCGCCTCGGCCTCGGCCATGGCTCCCACCACGGCGCTGTCCCCGGTCACCCGCTCGACCGGCGTGCCCGCCCGCACGGGCGACAACAACCCGGAATCCGCATCGGCGCTCATGGCGCCCAGCATCGCACGCGGCGCTCCCGCTGACCGGCCCGTGTGCGAAGCCTCGCACCGGTGAATTACCCGCGCCACCGGCCCGGACCGGTCTGGCTGCGGCAGGATCGGCACCATGGTGGAGATCAGCTTCCTGACCGAATCCGACCGCGCCGAATGGGAAGCCCTGGCCCGCGGCAAAGACACCCACTTCCACGTCCACCGCACCGACGCCGACTACGACCGCACCTGGCGCCGCCTGCTGGACGACGAACGGATCCGCGGGGCTGTGGCCCGGCTGGACGGCGCGATGGTCGGCAACGCGCACTACCTGTTCCACGCCAGCATCTGGTACTCCGGCAAGTGCTACCTGGCCGACCTGTTCGTGGACCCGCTCGCGCGCCGCCAAGGCATCGCGACGGCGTTGCTCGAGTGGGTTGCCGCGGACGCCGCACGCAGCGGCTACCCCAGCCTGTACTGGAACACGCTGGAAGACGCCCCTGCCCGCGAGCTCTACGACCGGGTGGGCAAGCACAACGCGGGCCTCATCCACTACAGCTACCGCCGCGATGCGTCCTGACCTCAGTGGCCGACCACCCCATCCAGCGATTCCCGCAGGAGATCGGCGTGGCCGTTGTGACGCGCGTACTCCGCGATGAGGTGCACCAGCAACCACCGAAGCGTGAACGGCTCCCCAGTCACCAGCGACGTCCCCCGCTCCTCCAGCGACGCCGCCGCCACCACGATCTCACGCGAGCGGGCACACTCGGCTTCCCACAGCGCCATCGCGGCGCGCACGTCACCGTCGAGGGAGTCGAAGTCCTGGTCGGGGTCGTCGTCGGAGTAGTGGAGCAGAGGCACGTCGTCCCCGGCGAACTGTTGCTGGAACCACCACCGCTCGACGCCCGCGAGATGGCGCAGGATGCCGTGCAACGACAGCCCGGACGGGCGCACGGCCTTGGTCGACATGGCCTCCTGCCCCAGCCCGGCACATTTCAACGCAAACGTCGCCCGGTGCCAGTCGAGAAACGCGACCAACGTGTCACGCTCATCAGCAACCCGCGGGACAACCTCGCGCGCGCCTTCGGCCACCGGTGAGAAGTGCTGAGGAATCTCCATCCACCAACAGTCTCACCCACCACCGACAATTCCCCTCACGCGCCGCGAGGCGTCCCGCCGCGGGACCACCACGGCCCCGAACACGCGAGACCACCACCTGAACAACGCAACGGATCACTCCGTCCCAACGCGAGACACCACCCCGTCCCAGGGTGAGCGACCACCACCTCACCAACGCTACGGGCCGTACCAATGTAGGTCCGTATGAACCCAGGCCTTCTCCGGCACCCCGATCCGAAGCCTCCTTGCGGCCGCTCAGCGGCCGTCGACACGATCCAGCTTCGGGGTGCACGCCCAACGCAAGTCGCCCCGCGAGGCCAACAACACCGAAACAAACCGCAAGCCGCCCCGCGAGGCCAATACCACCGACCCACCCGAAGCCGCCCTGCGAGGACCAGAACGCAACACGATCACCCCCTGACTCCCTCCCTCAAAACCTTCCTCAAAACCTTCCCCGCCGCCGACCGAGGAATCACATCCACAAACTCCACCACCCTTACCTTCTTATACCCAGCCACCCTCCCCGCCACAAACTCCTTCACCCCACCCTCATTCAACTCCTCCCCCCGCCTGACGACAAAGGCCTTGGGCACCTCCCCAGCCTCAACATCCGGCACCCCGATAACCGCCGCATCAACAACCCCCGGATGCGTCAACAACACCGCCTCAATCTCCGCCGGCGCCACCTGAAACCCCTTGTACTTGATCAACTCCTTCAACCGATCGACAACCCGGAACACGCCAGCGGAATCAACCGTAACAACATCCCCAGTATGCAAATACCCAGAACCATCAACAGCCGCGGCAGTAGCAGCAGGGTTATTGAGATAACCCCGCATCACATTCGGCCCCCGCACCCACAACTCCCCCCGCGAAGCATCCTCCCCAGTCACCGGATCCACCACCCGAGCCTCGACACTCGGCATCAACACGCCGATCGACCCACGATCGACATCAGGCCGATCCACCGGAATCCCATGAGTGCACGGACTGGTCTCGGTAAGCCCATAACCCTGCAACACAACCACGCCGAGCCGCGCACCCACCTCCTCGGCCAACTCGGCATCAAGCGGCGCAGCAGCACTCATCACCACGTCTACACAACCAAGATCGTAATCCGCGACAAACGGCACCTTCGCCAACGCCAACGCGATCGGCGGCGCGATGAACAGATGATCCACCCGATACTCAACCACCACATCAAGAAACCCCTTGAGGTCGAACCGCGGCATCGTCACCACGGTCGCCCGGTTGAGCAGGCTCATGTTCATGATCCCGTTCATGCCGTAGATGTGGAACAACGGCAGCACGGCAATCGCTCGCTTGCCCGGCCGCAACTCGGTGAGCGGCTGCATCTGACTGAGATTCGCGACGACATTGCGGTGTGTGAGCAACACACCCTTCGGCAAACCGGTAGTCCCCGACGAATACGGCAGCACGGCGAGGTCATCGCCCGCCGGCTCCGGCGGCACCTCACCGGAACCGGCCAGCAACTCGTCAAGAGACGTCACACCATCAGCCGCGTCGATCACCACGATTTCTTCAACGCACACGCCCTCTTCAGCGACGGCGGCACGAGCCGTGGCAAGACCCTGCGCGGTGGTGAACAAGATCCGCGCCCCGGCGTCCCGCAACTGGTGAGCCAGCTCAGCCGGGGTGTTCAACGGGTTCGCGGGCGACACCGCGGCACCCGACCGCAGCACCCCGTGGAACACCACCGGGTACTCCGCGCAGTTCGGCGCGGCGAGCACCGCCACGTCACCCCGGCCGATGCCGCGCTCGGCCAGCGCGGCGGCCAGCCGTTCGACGGCTTTGGCGAGCGCGCCGTAGGTCAGGCGTCGCCCCGAACCCGCGTCGATCACGGCGGGCAGCGCGGCTTCCACGGCGGTGAGCGAGCCCAGCAGCACGCCGGGCAGGGAGCCGTCGGGGATCACGACATCGGGGTAGGTGCTGCGAATGGCCATCGCTCCTCCTGGGCGAGCCGCGGGTTCAGCGCACGGGCTTCGGCTCCTTGGGCAGGCCGAGCAGGAGGTCACCGACGATGCCGCGCTGGACCTGCGACGAGCCGGCGTAGATCGTGCCGGCGCGGGAGTTGAGGTAGACGCTGGTCCACGACGCGGTGGAGTTCGGCGCGCCGGGATCGTCGGTGTGATACCAGTTCGGCGACGGCCGGCCCGATGGCGTGAGCACGTCGAGGCCGAGCACGTCGAGCGCGAGCTCCGTGATGACGCGATGGTACTCGCTCCACAGCAGCTTGAAGGCCGCCGCGCGCGGCCCCGGCTCCTCGCCGGCGATCAGCTGCGCGGCCGTGCGCACGCCGTGGCAGCGCAGCTGTTCCACCTGCACGTGGCACCACGCGACGCGGCGGCGGATGTCCGGATCGGTGTCCAGACCGCGCTCGCGCACCAGCTCCACCAGCCGGTCGAGCTCGCCGCGGAAGCGGATCGGGGCGTGCAGCGCGGTTTCGCCGCGCTCGAATCCGAGCAACGTCATCGCGACGGCCCAGCCGTGGTCGACCTCGCCGACCACGAGCTCGCGATCGGTGGTGGCGTCGGTGAAAAAGACCTCGTTGAAGTCGGTGCCGCCGGTGATGTTGCGGATCGGCCGGATTTCCACCCCTGCCTGGTCGAGCGGCACCAGCAGCATGCTGGTCCCCTTGTGCGGCGCGGCTTCGCGGTTGGTGCGGGCGAGCACGAACATCCAGTTGGCCAGGTGCGCGCCCGAGGACCACAGCTTCTGGCCGTTGAGGCGCCACTGTTCGCCGTCGGGCTCGGCACGCAGGGCGAGCGACGCGAGGTCCGAACCGGCGCCGGGTTCTGAGAAGCCCTGGGCGAACACGTACTCTCCGCTCACGATGCGTGGCAGGAAGCGTTGGCACAGCTCGGGTTCAGCCCAGCGGAGCATGGTGTTGCCGAGCATGCCGATGCCGAACGCGTCGTTGTCCGAGCCGAACGGGATCCCGGCTGTGGACAGTTCTTCCACCAGCACCACGAGTTCGGCGGGGGTGAGTCCGGCGCCGCCGTACGCCACGGGCCACGCGGGCGCGACCCAGCCACGCTCGGCGAGGGCGGCGCGGGCGCGCGTGCGGAACTCGGCGTAGGCGTCGCCTTCGAGGCCGCCGATGCCGCGCCAGCCCGGGGGCACGAGGCCGGCGATGAACTCGCGAACCTGCTCGCGAAAGTTTTCCACGCGGCCTTCTCGCATCTTGACCTCAACAGTTGCGTAGATAGACCCGATAGTCAATGCTTCGATCCGGTGCTGAGGAGGAGCGATGACCGACGATCAGCATGAGCTCACCGACGCGGTCCGGCGCATGCTGGCCGACGCCGCGCGCACGGCGCCGCTGCCACCCGCGTGGGACGCGGTGGGCGCGGGCCTGGACCGCGGGCTCTGGCGGACGTTCGCCGGCGCCGGACTCCTCGGGCTGGGCGTGCCCGAGGAACGCGGTGGGTCCGGTGGTGGCGTGCGTGAGTTGTGTGCCGTGGCGGAAGAAGTCGGCGCCGCGCTGCCGCGGATTCCGTTCGCCGCGGCGGTTTCCGCGATCGGTGTGCTGAGTTCTGTGCACACTGTGGACAACCTTGTGGATGGTTCGGTCCTGGCGGTCGCGGCGTGGGAGACGTTCCCCGTTTTCCCCGGGCACCGTTCGCCGTTGCGGCTTGCCGGGTCCACTGTGGATGGTGTGTTGCGGGCCGTGCCCTTCGGTCTCGACGCCGACGTGCTCGTGGCCGCGGTCGAAGGCCGGTTCGTGCGCGTCGACCTGAGCGCCGCCGGTGTCCGGCGCGAGTCGGTGGGAGCGTTCGACGTGGTCGAGCCCGTGGCGATCGTCGAGCTTTCCGGGGTGCCGGTGGTCGAGCTGGGGGACGGCCTCGCGGCCCGCGTGCTGACCGTGCTCGCGGCGGAGCTGATCGGCACCGGCCGGCGCGCTCTCGACGGTGCGGTGGAGTACGCGAAGCAACGCCGTCAGTTCGGCCGCGCGATCGGCTCGTTCCAGGCGCTCAAACACCTGCTCGCCGACCGCTTCGTGCAGCTCGACGCCGCGCACCTCCTGGTCGACCACGCCGCCGCCACCCTCGACGACGCCGGCCCGGGCGGGCTGGCCGCGGCCCGCACCGCGGTGGCCGCCGCGACCTCCGCCGCCGACGCCGCCACCCGCGACGCCCTCCAGGCGCACGGCGGTATCGGTTTCACCTGGGAACACCCGTCGCACGTGTACCTCAAGCACGCCCGCGCCCGCCGCCAGCTGCTGGGCTCCGCGGCGCGCCAGCTGGATGCGGTGGCCGAGCACGTGTTCGGGTGAAAACCCGGGTGATCTCGTGATCCGGTTCGGGTAGTTTTCCGGTCCGGACCGAGGGGGAACATTTCATGCGGATCGTCGTGGTCGGTGCTGCGCTGCTGGTGGCGGTGTCGGCATTGTCGGCACTGTCGGCTTGCAGCTCCGAGGTGCCCGCGCCCGGACCCGAGGCGCTGGGTCCGGACGGTTTGCGCGGCCTCGCGCCCGGCGTCACCAAGGCGGCCGCGGGGGCAACGCTCGCGGCCGAGCCGATGTCGGGCTTCGACGGCTGTGAGTCGTACTCGTTCGCCGGCGCGCCGGCACCCGAGCCGGGTGCGCTCGAGGCCGAGCAGCAGGCCGTGGCGAAGGCCGACGACCTGAACCGCAAGGCCCAGGACGCCGACGCGCACGTGCTGGACCCGGGGATGCGCGGCACGGCGGCGGACTACGCGAAGTCGTCCGCCCAGTCGGCCGCGGCGGCCAAGCTGAGCGCCCAGGCCGCGATGGCCACCACCGCCGTCACCGAACTGCGTGAGGAGCGCGCGGCCGAACTCGCGGCGAGCGGCGGCGCCGTCTTCGCCGGGGGCAAGGTGCGGTCGGTCGTCGCTCCGCCGCAGGTCAAGACGCCGGAGGGCGTGGGCGCGGGGACGCCGCTCGTCGACCTGCACCGCCTGTACGACGCCAAGGGCCTCAAGCCGACGCCGGCGGGCCACTTCGCGGTGACGGTGCCGGGACACCCGACCTGGACGTACGACTTCACGGCCGAAGGCCCGAAGGTCACGTACGTCGCGCTGCTCGACGAGTCCGTGAAGTGCGGCTGACGGCCAGACCTGTCGGTACGCCAGGACACTCTGGGTGCTGGGCCGTCGACGCACCGGCGCCACGCGTGGTCTGATCGACTCCAGGAGTTCTTGCCGGAGGAGAGCGCGTGACCAAGTTCGAGTTTCCCGGGTCCCAGGGCACGCCGCTGGCGGCGCGGCTGGAGCTGCCGCAGGGCGGCGCGCCGAAGGCGTACGCGCTCTTCGCCCACTGTTTTACGTGCAACAAGGACGTGGTCTCGGCGACGCGGGTCGCGCGCGGTCTGACGTCGTTCGGCGTCGCTGTGCTGCGCTTCGACTTCACGGGTCTCGGCGGCTCGGAGGGCGAGTTCGCGAACACCGACTTCAGCTCGAACGTCGGCGACCTCGTCGCGGCCGCCAACCACCTGCGCGACCAGTACGAGGCACCGCAACTGCTGATCGGCCACTCGCTGGGCGGCGCGGCCGTGCTGGCGGCCCGCCACGCGGTGCCGGAGGTCCGCGCCGTGGCGACGATCGCCGCGCCCGCGGACCCCGAGCACGTGGCCCGGTTGCTGGGGGAGCAGCGCGCGGAGATCGAACAGCGCGGCGAGGCCGAGGTGCTGCTGGCGGGGCGGAAGTTCCGGATCCGCAAGCAGTTCCTGGACGACATCGCTGGTCAGCCCCAGGCCTCGCGGATCCGCGCGCTGAAGGCGGCGCTGCTGGTCATGCACTCGCCGGTGGACACCGAGGTGGGTGTGGAGAACGCCCGGCTCATCTTCGACACCGCCCGGCACCCGAAGTCGTTCGTGGCGCTGGATGGGGCGGATCACTTGCTCACGGACCGCGCGGATGCGGCTTGGGCGGCGGATATTTTGGCTACTTGGGCGAAGCGGTACCTGGTGTGAGGGGTGCTTTGCGGCGGTAGGGGCTCTGCGCCGGTCGGTTGAGGATTTCGCTGCTCGGGCGGTGCGTGGCGGGTTGCTCGGTCTTGTGCGTGCGGCGTGCTGGGGCGGCGTGCTGTGGCGGTGTGCTCTGGGTCGTGGGGTTGTTTCGCAGTCGTGAGGTCGAGAACGCCGGGTCGCTGCCGGATCGGTGTTTTCGGGGCGCCCGGTTGGTTTTCGGCAACGTCGAGTCGCTTCTGGTGTGCCTTTTTGGGGGCCTTGGGTGGTGCTTCGCACCTTCGGGACGCTCCTAAGGTGCCCTTTGGGGGCCCTGGGTGGTGTTTCGCCACTTCGGGTCGCTTCTGGTGGGCGTTTTTTTGGGGGCCTTGGGTGGGATTTCGCAGCTTCGAGTCGCTTCTGGGTGACGAGGTCTCCGAGCGGCGCTCCGCAACGTCAAATCGCTCTGAGTTGGTGAGTGCCGGGAGCGCCGGTCCGCTCCTTGACAATCACTCGTCCGGGTTGTGGACAAGTCGCCTTCGGCTGGCTCTCACCAGGGTTTTTGTCGGTGGGGGCCGATAGAATGGGTCCAGGGCCTGCCCCCTGGGAGGGCGGGGCTCTGCCCCGGGCCCGGTGAAGGTGACCCCAAAGGAGAAAGCCCCCACCACCCAGGCCAAGACAGGCCCGAGCAGCAGGGGCAAACCCACAGAACCTCAGCCCAGCACGTCACTCCACTTGTCCGCCAGCGAGCTCAAGAACGCCGGATCACTCGAAGCCACCTTCGGGAACGACCCCAGCCGCTCGAACGGACGGCACGCGTCCACGATCGCGCGGCTGTTGTACGCCGGTGAGCCGTCCACGTACAGCGGGTCCAGCTTGCTGCCCCACGTCTGCTTCATGATCTCGATGTCCTGAGACGGGTCGCTGCGCGTCGACATGGCCCAGATGACCTCGTCGGGGTCGGCGGGGTCCACGTCGTCGTCCACGACGACCACGTAGCGGTTCATGTAGGCCGCCGCGGGGCATTGGGCGGCGAGGTAGGCGACCTGGCGGGCGTGGCCCGGGTACTTCTGCTGCAGCGAGACCGCGATGAACAAGCGGCCGCCGCCGGATTCGTGGGCCCAGGCCTTCACCACGCCGGGCACGCCGGTGGCGGCGAGCTCGTCGTGGATCATCGCGGACTTCATCACGGTGCGCATGTACGAGTAGTCGTGCGGCGGCTTGCCGGGAGGCGCGCCGAGCAGGACCGGGTTGTCCCGGTAGTACATGCGCGTGATGTCGATGGCCAGGTTCGGCCGGCGCTTGCCCGAGTAGTAACCCGTCCACTCGCCGAACGGGCCCTCGTCGCGCTGGAGGTCCGGCCGCAGCCAGCCCTCGATCGCGATCTCGCTGCCCGCGGGGATCGGCAGGCCCGTGTCCGGACCGAGGACCACCGGCACGCGCGAACCCAGCACCGCGCCGGCGTACTCCAGCTCGGAAACCCCGCCCGGCACCTCCGTGCCGCCCAGCACGAGCAGCAGCGGGTCGTGCCCGAACGACACCGTGACCGGCGCCCGGCCCTCCTTCTCGAACCACGCGCGCACGTTCTGGTCGCCGTGCTTGCCCGGCACCATCGCGACGGTCACGCCGCGGCCGTCGTCCTGCACCTCCATCCGGTAGCAACCGCCGTTGTGGACGCCGGTCTCCGGGTTGGACGTGACGACGAAACAGCCGGTGCCGATGAAGCGCCCGCCGTCGTCGGCGTGCCAGCGCGGCACGGGGAAGTCGAGGAGGTTCACCGAAGCGCCCTCGACGGAGTTGGCCAGCAGCGGCGCGTCCGTGACCGGCAGCACCGGGAAGTCACGCGCCGTGGCGGCCCACACCCCGGGCTTGCCGCGCAGGGCGTCCACCACACCGACGTCGTCGAGGTCCTCGCCGAGCCGCAGCGTGCGGCCCAGCCGGCGCGGCGAACCCGTGCTGCCCGTGAGCACCCGCAGTCCGCTCGAATAACCCTTGATGTCGTCGAACAGCAACGCCGGCGGCGGGTCCATCCGGTAGCTCAGCTCGGCGATGCCGCCCAGCTCGAGGTCCCAGTCGGCGCCCTTGACGTCGCGCAGCTCGCCGTAACCGCTGATCGCGTCGATGTGCGAACGCAGGTTGAGCAGGGGTTCTTCGGTCACTTCGAACCACCGAAGAACGAAGCCAGCGCGGGCCACAGGTCCGGTCGCTCCAGCAGGCTCAGGTGCCGGGTCTTCTCCAGCACCTGCAACGACGCCCCGCTGATGCCGGCCGCCAGCTCCTCCGACATCGACGGCGGCGTGGCGTAGTCCTCCTCGCCGACGAGCACCCACGTCGGCGCCGTCACGTTGCCGAGCTGCGCCCGTGCGTCGAGCCCGCCCAGCGCGCGGCACGCCGCGGCGTGGGCCGCCGAGTCCGTCTTGAGGAAGATCTCGCAGACGCGCTCGACCTCGTCGGCGTGCTGCTCGAGGAACGGCGCGGCGAACCACCGGTCACGCTGGAAGTCCAGCTGCTTGTCGCGCGCCACCGTGGTCGCGCGTTCGGCCCGCTCGGCCCACACCGGCACCGCGTCGTCGCCGTAGTACGCGGTGCCGTCGGCCAGCACGAGCCGGTGCACGAGGTCCGGGCGCGTCGCCGCCAGGGTCAACGCCGTGCTCGCGCCCATCGACAGCCCAACGACGTCCGCGGGACCTTCACCCAGCGCCGAGATCACGGCCGCCGCGTCGGCCGCCATGTCCGCGACGCCGAAGTCGGTGCCGTCCCAAGTGGACTCACCGTGGCCACGCGCGTCGAGCGCCAGCACCTGCGCGCTGTCGGCGAAGAACCGCGCCACCGGGTCCCACACCGCACCGGAGAGCGCCAGCGGGTGCAGCAGCAGGAGCGGCCGTCCCGAGGTCCCCGTCCGGTGGACGTGCAGGGTGCCCTGCGAGGTTTCGACGTTCACGCGGTGGCCCTCTCGTTGCGGGCGGCCCGGCGCGAAGCCGCCGCCTTGATCGCGGCGTGGATCTCGGAGTAGGTGCCGCAGCGGCAGATGTTGCCCTCCAAGTGCTCCACGACCTCCTCGTCGGTCGGCTGCGGGTTCTCGCCCAGCAGTTCGTGCGCCATCATCACGAAGCCGGGGATGCAGTAACCGCACTGCATCGCGCGGTTCTCCACGAATTCCGCGACGACCTCGTCGTCCTTCGGCAGCCCGTCGGCGGTCGTGATCTCGGCGCCGTCGAAGCGCGCGGCGCGCGAAAGGCACGTCGACACGCTCTTGCCGCCCACGAGCGCCGTGCACGCACCGCACGCGCCGACGCCGCAGCCTTCGCGCACGCTCGTGGTGCCGAACTCGCGGCGCAGCACGTCGAGCAGCAGCTCGTCGTCGGCCACGCCCAGCTTGCGGCGCAGGCCGTTGACCTTCAGCTCGATCTCTTTCATGCCTGCTCCTCCAGCGCGGTCAGGATCCGTTCCGGCGTCAGGGGAAGCGTGGTGATGCGCACGCCGGTCGCGTCGCGCACGGCGTTGGCGATGGCCGGCGCGAGCGGGATGATGGTGGTCTCGCCGACGCCCTTGGCGCCGAACGGGCCCGTGCGGTGCGGGCTCTCGATGATGATCGGCGTGATCTTGTCCGGCATGTCCTTGATGGACGGCAGCTGGTAGTCCAGCAGCGTGCCGTTCACGATCTGCCCCTCGTCGAACACCATCTGGTCGAACAGCGCGTGCCCGATGCCCATGATCGCCGCGCCGGAGAGCTGCTGCTCCACCATCGCGGGGTTGATCGCCCGGCCCACGTCACCGGCCACGGCCAGGTGCTCGATGTGCACGCGCCCGGTTGCGGTGTCCACGGTGAGCTGCACCGCGGCCGCCCCGGCGAACCAGTGCTCGGTGACCTGCGGCGACTGGCCGGTCTCCTTGTCGTACGGCTGCCAAGACGTGGTGAAGTTGGCCTCGGCGGTCAGCGTCGTGCCGCGCGCGCCGAAGTGGCCGTGCAGCAGCTCCGAGATCGACACCGTCTCCTGCGTCTGCGCGCTGACGAGACCGTCGGACGTGAGCTTGATGTCCGTCTCCGCCACGCCGAAGCGCTCCGCGGCCAGCGCCACGAGCTTGTCGCGCATGTTCTCCGCGGCCAGGCGCACGGCGTTGCCGGTGTGGTAGGTCGAGCGGCTGCCGGCGGTGATCGTGTCGTAGGGCGTCACGTCGGTGTCGGCCTGGATCACGCGCACGCCACCTTCGTCGAGGCAGAGCACCTCGGCGGCGATCTGCGCCATGATCGTGTCGCTGCCCTGGCCCATGTCGATCGTGCTGATCAGCAGCGACGCCGAACCGTCCTGGTTGAGCTGCACCACGGCGTTGGAGATCGTCGGCGTCAGCACCGCCTTCACGCCGACCGCGATACCGCGGCCGCGCACGAGCCGGCCTTCCTGCTTCACGAACGGCGTGCCCCAGCCGATGGCCTCGGCCACGGCCTCCATGCTGCCCATGAAGTCGGCGCTGTGCATCGGCGTGCCGACGGGCGCGGTGTCGCCCTCGCGCAGCATGTTGCGGCGGCGGAACTCCACCGGGTCCTCACCGAGCTGACGAGCGAGCTCGTCGGCCAGCGACTCGTGCGCCCACGTCACCTGCGGCACCCCGAACCCGCGGAACGGGCCGGCCGAAGGCTTGTTCGTGTACACGCACCGCGACTTCACGGACACGTGCTCGACCTTGTACGGACCGGGCGCGACCATGCCGGACTTCGCCGTGATGCGCGGGCCGACGTCGGCGTAGGCGCCGGTGTCGTAGCGCACGTCCGAAGTGGAGGCGACGATCATGCCGTTCTCGTCGGCCGTCATGCTGCCCGCGACCGCGCAGCCGTGGCGCGTGGTCAGCAAGAACGCTTCTTCGCGAGTCGCCGTGATCTTCACCGGCAGCTTCAACGTCCACGCGAGCGCCGCGACCAGCGGTTCGAGCCGGTCGTACATCTTCGCGCCGAAGCTTCCACCCAGAGGCGCGGTACGCACGCGGACGCGGTTGAGCGGCAGGTCCAGCAGGTCGGCCAGCGACTGCCGCACGTACGACGGCGTCTGCGTGGTCGCCAGCAGTTCCAGCCGGTCGCCTTCGCACCACGCGGACGCGAACGGCAGCTCGATCGGCACGTGGTGGGTCGGCGGGCACCAGAAGTCGTACGACACCGTGGTGCCGGAGACGCTCGACGGGTCGCCGCGGCGCAGGTTGAACTCGTAGTTCACGTTCGTGTCGCGGATACCGCGCAGGTGCTTGAGGTCGCCGAACACGATCGAGGGCTTGAGCTCGTCGTGCACGTACGGCGCACCCTGCACGGCCTTGTCCACGTCGTGGATCGGCTCGAGCTCGTCGTAGGTGACCTCGATGAGCTCGGCCGCCTCGCGCGCTTGCTTGACGCTGTGCGCGACCACGGCGGCGATCGGCTCGCCGACGTAGCGCACCTTGCCGTGGGCCAGGCTCGGCTGGTCGGAGAACGCCGGGCCGGTCATCAGCCGGTCACCGAACTCCGCGTACAGGTCCTCGCCGGTCACCACGGCGACCACGCCCTCGGCCGCGAGCGCCTGGCTCGTGTCGATGGCGGTGATCTTCGCGTGCGGGCGGGTGCTGCGGTGCACGGCCACGTCGAGGCACGGCCGGATCGGCTGGTCGGCGGCGTAGCGGTACTCACCGCGGACCTTGGACCGCCCGTCGACACGGGACCAGCGCTCACCGACGGCGGCGCCGGCCGAAGAACGAGGTTCGACGGTCGTCATCGCTGCCCTCCTTCCAAGAGTTGCGAACGGCTTCTTCCACGGCCACGAGGCCGAGGCGCCGCTTGTAGTCGGAGCTCCCGCGCACGTCGGGAATGGGGTCGAGCAGCGGCGACGCGGCTTCCTTCGCCGCCTCGACGACGTCGTCGACCGAGGTGTCGGACGTGGTCTCGAACTGCAGGAACACCGGCACGTGACTGAGTGCGCCGAGGCCGAGGCGGACTTCGCGCTTGCCGCGCGAGCCGTCCACGACCAGCGCCGCGGTGGACGCCGCGGGCCAGTCGTTCGCCGCGAGGCTGGAAAGCTTCGCGAAGGCAGCGCCGGCCGATTCCGGCTGCTTCGGGATCTCGATCGCCGACACCAGTTCACCGTGCTCGAGCGCGGTCTGCTGGAAGTCGACGAAGAACTCGCGCGCGGGCACCTTGCGCGAGCCGCGGCGCGAGGTGAGCTCCACGGTCGCGTCGAGCACCATCAGTGCCGTCGGCGGGTCGAGCCGGTAGTCGCCGTGGGCGATGTTGCCGCCGACGCTCGCGGTGTTGCGCACGCGGGGGTTGGCCACCCGGCCGTAGACCTCGGCCGCGAGCGGTGCGACCCGGCGCACCACCGGGCTGGTCTCCATGCGCCGCAGCGTGACGAGCGGCCCGACCCGGAGGCCGTTCGCCGTCTCCTCGATCTGGTCGAGGCCCGTGACCCCGCCGATGTCGACCAGGTCCGTGGCGAACAGCACGCCCTGCTTGAGCAGGATCTGCACGGCCGTGCCGCCGCCGTAGACCATCGTGTCCTCACCGTCGTCGAGGAGCGCGCAGGTCTCCTCGAGCGTGGTGGCGTAGTGGTAGGTCGTCACTTTTTCCCACCGAACAGCTTGGCGAACAACCGGCGCCACCACGACTCGCGGGCGGGCGCGGCGTCGGAGGACCCGGCCGGAGAGGCGCCCGGCGCGGCCTTCTTCTTGGCCGGTGCCTCGCGCTTGGCGAGCACCGTCTTCAGGCCCGGGTTGTCGGGCCCGGGCGGGCCGGCGGCGCAGATCTCGGCGAACGCGGCCACGAACTCCCGCTCCACCTCCTGCGAGCGGCGGCGCACGATCGACTCGCCCATGCGGCCGATCTTGCCCCAGATCGCCACGTCGAGGCTGTACTCCACTTTGGACGACGAGTCGCCCTCGGGCTGCACGCCCAGGCGCGCGTCGATCTTGATGGAGCTGCCGAGCCGGTGGTCCTCGCCCTTCAGCAGGGCCTTGACCTCCTCGGGCTCGGTCAGTTCCGTGATCTCCGCGGAGAACCCGGCGCTGAACTTCACGTGCGCGATCTCGTTGACCAGCTTGCCGCGGTAGTGCGTCTCGTCCGTGCGGACGAGTTCGGCCGCGCCGGGGATCGAGACCCGCATCGTGTCGGGGTCGAGGAAATGGGCGAACACACGTTTGTGGTCCGCGGGGACGATAAAGGAGGATCCAAGCTTCATTTGACCACCATAGAGGACTTAGTGTCTGCTCTAGAGGACGTTAACACGGTTCTGGCGAGGCACAAAAGAGCTCGGCTACCGTGCGCTGGAGCAGAATGGCGAGGGGTGACGAAGTGAGCGACGTTCCTGCGGTGCTGAACGCGGTGCGGCTTCTGGAGCGGGTTGCCCGCGATTGGCCGGAACCGGTGTCGTCCGGCGTGCTGATCGACGAGCTGGGCCTCAATCGCAGCACCGCCTACAACATCCTCGGCACGCTGCAACGGGCCGGCTGGACGGCGACGCGCGGTGACCGCGGCGGCTGGACCCTCGGTCCTCGGTTGTTGTCGATGTCACGTGTTTCCGAGGACTGGATGACCGAGATCGTGCAGCAGGAGCTCGATGCGCTGAGCCAGCGCACGGGGTTCATCGTCTTCGCCGTGCAGCGCCACGGTCCGGCCGAGTACTCGGTGCTCGCGAAGGGCGACCGCGGCAAGGGTGTGCGGATCACGGTCGGCATCGGTGACACCTTTCCCTTCTCCGCGCCCGCGATCATGCGCGCGTTCTACGCCTGGGAGGACCCGGCGAACGTCGAGCGGCTCGCCGAGCGCTACGGACTGGAAGGGTTCACCCCCGAGACCGTGACCACCCGGGACCGGCTGCGTGACGAGCTGGAAGCCACGCGTAAGCGCGGGTACTCGGTGAGTGTCCGGGAGTTCGACCTCGGACAGTCGGGTGTGGCCGCGCCCGTGTTCGACGCGCAGGGTCGCGTGTCGATGGTGGTCTGCACGCTCGCGTTCTCCTCGGAGCTGAACGAGTCCACTGTGGATCAACACGGATCGTTTATCCGCGAATGCGGACTCAGGATCACCGAACGCACCGGAGGTGCGGAGAAAATCGGCGAATAGTTCCGCATTTGCGGAGCTATCGCGATCTTGCCGGTCGACGCGATTCTTGACCGTTGTCGACCGGCTCGCTTAATGTGCCGCATGCGGGACTCGATGTCCTGGATAGAGGACATCCTGTCCCGTACTCAAGTCCCGATCCGGCCCAAGGCGGCCCGGAAGGAGATGGCCGTGAGCGACACCGCCGTCAAACCCGCGAGCTGGACGCGGGCCCTCACCCGAACCCAGTGGCGGTCGCTCATCGCGGCCAACCTCGGCTGGCTGTTCGACGGGTTCGAGACGTACGCGCTGATCCTCACCGCGGCCGTCGTGCTCAAGCGGCTCGACCCGGGCGCCCCCGCGAGCCAGGTCGCCTTCCTGACCGGCGCCACCATCGCCGTGACCCTGCTGGGCTGGGGTTTCGGCGGCATCCTCGGTGGCGTCTTCGCCGACTACTTCGGCCGGCGGCGCGCGCTGCTCACGTCGATGGTCCTGTACGCGGCGTTCACGGGCCTCACCGCGGTGTCGTGGTCGTGGACGTCGTTCCTGGTCCTGCGCTTCATCACCGGGTTCGCGCTCGGTTCGGAGTGGGGCACGGGCACGTCGCTGGTCGCCGAGACCTGGCCGGCCAACGCGCGGGCCAAGGCCGCGGGCCTCATGCAGTGCGGTCTCGGGCTCGGCTTCTTCATCGCGTCGGCCTGCTGGCTGTTCATCGCGCCGCTGGGTGCGGACTCCTGGCGGTACATGTTCCTCATCGGTGTGCTGCCGGCCGTGTTCGCGCTGTGGCTGCGCAAGTCGGTGCCGGAGTCGGAGAACTGGAAGTCCGCGCACGCCCGCCGCAAGGAGCTGAAGGCCCGAAAGGACCAGCCGCTCACCGAGAAGGAACAGTCGTTCACGCGGCTCACGCTGCGCCAGATCATGGTCGACCCCAAGCTGCGCAAGCTGACCATCCTCGGGTCGCTCATGTCCCTGGTGACCACGCTCGGCTGGTGGGGCATCTCCACCTGGGTGCCGGCCTACGTCGCCTCGGTCGCGGCGCAGAACGGCGCTTCGGGACAGTCCTGGGCCAGCGCGGCCGGGATGATCTACAACGCGGGCGCCATCGCCGGGTACATCGGGTTCGGCTTCATCGCCGACCGCTTCGGCCGAAAACCCGCTGTGCTGTTGTTCTTCGGTGCGTCTCTGGTGCTCACCCCCGTGCTGTTCCTGTGGACGCACAGCCTCGGCCTGATCGTGGTCGTGCTGGTGATCAACGGCTTCTTCACCCTCGGCCAGTACACCTGGATGCCGGTGTGGCTGCCGGAGTTCTACCCGACGCACCTGCGCGCGACCGGCGCGGCGTTCGTCTTCAACGCGGCGCGGTTCATCGCCTTCCTCGGGCCGCTCACCGCCGGCGCGATCATCTCCCAGCTCGGCGGCTACGGCGTCGCCGCGACCGTCGTTGGGCTCATCTACATCCTCGGCCTCGTCGTCGCCCCGTTCTGCCCCGAAACCCGCGGTCAGCAGCTTCCCGACTGATCGCCTGATCCCACCCCGTGAAAGGCCCCCGAATGTCGACCGTTCGCATCAACGCGCCGACCGGCGGAGGTACGGGCTTGCGCCCGGCCACCGCACGCATCCTGATCTTCGCCTTCCTGGGCACCCTGTTCGACGGCGCCGAGCTGAACCTCGTCGGCTATCCGCTCGCGTACCTGTCGGAAAGCCTGCACGTGAGCACCATCCAGATCGTGCAGGTGGCGACCCTGCAGGGCTTCGCCTCGATCGCCGGCGGCATCCTCGTCGGCTGGCTCGGCGACCTCTACGGCCGCCGCTGGACCTACACCGGTTCGGTGGTCGTGTTCGGCCTCGCCGCGCTGCTGGGCGGCCTCGCGCCCAACTACCTGGTGTTCCTGCTGACGCGGCTGCTCGCCGGCATCGGCATGGGCGGGCTCTTCGGCCTGTCGTACTCGATGTTCGCCGAGGCCTGGAAGACGAGCAAGCGCGGCCTGATGGGCGGCTCGATCCAGTCGATGTACATCGTCGGGCAGATCGTGACCGAGGGCGTCATCTACTTCTGCATCGTCCAGTTCGGCACCGCGTCGGGCTGGCGCGCGGGCTACATCATCATCGGCGCGGTGACGCTGCTGATCGGTGTGCTGTCGGCGATCATGCTGCCTGAGTCGGACCAGTGGCGGACCTACCAGCGCGAGCTGCGCGAGGGCCGCGTGCCCGCGGACATGCGGCGCACCAAGGTGCCGATCGTCGACCTGTTCCGCAAGGGCTACGCCGGTGGCACCATCCTGTTCATGGGCATCGCGACCGCCCTGTTCCTCACCACGAACTCGATGATCTCGTACCTGTCGACGTTCCTGATCAAGGTGGAGAAGGTGCCGCTCGGCACGGCCAGCCTGATCGTGCTGCTGAACCTCATCGTCACGGCCGTCACCTACCCGATGGCCGGCGCGCTGTCCGACAAGATCAAGCGCAAGTGGGCCATGTTCGTCGCGGGCGCGTTCGGCGTCATCGGTTTCGCGTGGTTCCTCATCCTCGTGGTGGGCCACAACGCGAAGATCGGCTCCAACTTCTGGGGCGCGCCCACGTTCTGGGCGCTGATGCTGTGCGCCGCGGGTGCCAGTGGCTTCGGCGTGCTGGGCGTGTGGATGGCCGAGTTCTTCCCCACGCGCGTGCGGTCCACCGGCTCGAACCTCAGCTACTACGCCGGCCGCGGCCTGGGCGCGGGCCTGTTCCCGCTCATCGCCCTGTCCATCGCCGGCACGGTGCCGCTCGCGCTGGCGTTCGGCATCGTCGGCCCGGTCGCGGCGGCGGTGCTCTCGCTGGCCGCGCCGGACTCGACCGGACGGCGGATCGAAGCCGTCGAGTAGGTCCTCGGCCCTCTTGCTGTGCCCGGTCCGTCCACACTGGATGGACCGGGCACAGTGCTGTGCTGCCGGGAATCGACGCTGCTCACCGTTCACTTTCCTGTTCGGATCGGTTCGGCGGACAGCCACGCCTGCATCAGCCCCGCGTACCGCGGCGAGCGGGCCGTCAGGTCGGCGTGGCTGCCGAGCAGCGTCTCGTGGCCGTCGAGCACCAGGACGCGCCGCGCGCGGATCGCGCAGGAGAGCCGGTGCGCGATCACGATCAGGGTGCAACCGCGTTCGGCGAAGACCCGCTCGGCGTGGGCCTCGGCCGCGGGGTCCAAAGTGGACGTCGCCTCGTCGAGGATCACGATGCGCGCGCTGCTCGCGTAGACCCGCGCGAGCGCGATGAGCTGCGCTTCACCGCCGGAGAGGCCTTCGGCTCCGTGGCCGAGCTCGCCGTCGAGCCCGCCGAGCCGCGCGAGCAGCGGCCCGGCGCCGACGGCGTGGGCCGCGGCGGCGAGGTGCTCGTCCGACGCGGTGGGGGCGAACAGGCCGAGGTTGTCCCGCACCGTGCCCGCGAACAGGTAGGCCTGCTGGGAGATGAGTGCGATGAGGTCGTGGCGGTTGGCGGCGTCGGTGATCGGCACGCCGCCCAGCCGCACCTGCCCGGCCTGGGGCGTGAGCAGGCCCGTCAGCAAGCCGGCGAGGGTCGACTTGCCGATCCCGCTCGGCCCCACGACGGCCAGGTGGTCACCCGCTGCCAGGACCAGGTCCAGATTTTTGACGACGGGTTCGGGTGCCGCGCCCCAGCGGAAGGTGAGGCCGGTGGCCGTGAGCTCGCTGCCGCGCGCTTGCCGGGTGCCCGGCCGCGGCGGCGGCACCTCGGCGGTCTCGGCCAGCCGCCGCAACGCCACGATCAGCCGCAGCACCACCGTCGCGGCAGTGGCCGCCAGCCCCCGCACCGCCGGTTGCATCGTCGTCGCCAGGTACACCAGCGCGCCCAGCGCCGCACCCGCCGTGAGGTCTCCGTCGGCCACCAGGCCGGGCGCCACCGCCAGCGACGCGATCAACGGCACGAATGCACCCAGTGAGATCACCAGCGACCGCGCGGCCCCGGCGTTCGCCACCTTGACCGCGGCTTCGGCCTGCTGGTCCACGGCGTCGTACACGGCCAGCGCCGCGCCCGGCTCGCCGCCGCACGCCACCACGTCACGCATGCCGCCGAGCACCGCGCCGGTCGTCTCGGCGGTCCGCTCGTCCGCCAGCACGGCCGCGCGTTGCCTGCGCGCCAGCGCCGGCAGCAGGGCCGTGAACCCGGCGATCGAGACGACGACCGGCAGCGCCACCGGCACCACGAGCTGCCCCGCGACGGTGACCAGCCCCGCGATCGCCGCCGCCGTGGTCACGACCATCGCGCGGGCCTGCACCAGCAGCCCCGCCGTCGCGTCGCGCACGACCTCGACGTGCTGGGTGATCCTCGCGACGCCGCTCGCGTCCGGTGCGTTGCGGGGCGGGTTCGGGTCGTGCAGGACACCTCGCACGATCGCGGTGACCAGTGCGTCGCGCAGGGGTTCGACGACCTTGCCGAGCTGGTGCCAGACGAGCCGCGAGCCGAACGCGCCCGCGAGCGCAGCGAGCCCGAACAACCCGAGGAAGGCCAGGCCGGTTCGGGCGTCGCCGACCGCGAAGCCCTTGTCCACGGCCAGCTCGACGAGGCGGCCGGAGAAGAACGCGGGTGCGCCTTCGAGCGCGGAGCAGACGAGCAGGACGAGGCCGCCGCGCCACTGGCGGGCGAGGGTGGCGCCGTAGTCCACGGTCATCCGGCCTCCTCGGTGAACACCGCGCGGTACGCCGGATCGCGCCACAGCTCGTGGTGCGATCCGGCCGCACGCAGGCGCCCGGCGTCGAGCCAGAGGACGGTGTCGGCCCGGGCGGCGAGCGCGGCGCGGTGGGTGACGACCACGAGGGTCCGCGCGCGGACGTCGGCGAGGACGGCCTGTTCGGTGACGGTGTCGAGGCTCGCGGTGGCGTCGTCGAGCAGGAGCACGCGGGGGCTGTGCACGATGGCGCGCGCGAGGCCCACGCGGGCTGCTTCGCCGCCGGAGAGCGGTGTTTCGGCCAGTGGCGTGTGGTAGCCGTGGGGGAGGCGGGTGATGACGTCGTGGATCCGCGCGCTGCGGCAGGCGGCGCGGACGGCGGTGTGGCCGGCCCAGCTGCCGTAGCCCACGGCGTCGGCGACGGTGGCGGTTTCGGTTGCGGTCAGCAGGTGCGGCCGCGCGAAGGCGTACCCCACGACGGCGCGCAGCTCCTCGGGGCGCAGGGTGGTGAGGTCACGGCCGTCGAGGCGGGCGGCGCCGGCGTCGGGCGTGGTGAGGCCGCCGAGGAGATTGACCACAGTGGACTTGCCGGAGCCGGATTTTCCCACGATGGTGGTGAAACTTCCGGCCGGGATGGTGAGGGAGGTGGGGTGCAGCGCGCCGTGGACGGCGGCGTTGTCGAGGGTGAGCGTGCCGTTGCCGGGCAGGAGCCCGAGCTTGCCACGCTCGGGGGTGGGGGCGTCGAGGACCTCGGCGACGCGCTCGGCACACCCGCGGGCGCGCGAAACCGTGGTGAGCAAAGGAATTTGGGTCACCAGGCCCAGGCCGAGCGCGACGTAGCCGAGCGCCGCCAGCACGTCCCCGACCGTGAGGCGGTGCCCGAGCACCCCGAACCCCGCCGCGGCGAGCGCCGCCAGCTCCACGGCCGGCAGGAGCAGTGCGGCCCGCCACACCATCTTCGCCTGCGTCCGCCACATCCCGCGTCCGGCGAGGTTCAGTCGTGGCAACGGTTTCAGCACCCGCTCGGCTTCCTGGCCGGCGGTCCCTGACGCGGCGATCGTGGCCAGGCCGGAGGTTGCGTCGAGCAGACGCGCTGCCAGCTCTCCGGACACGCGTTGGTAGGTGAGGACGTCGTCGGCGGTGTTCTTGAGGTGCGACCGCGCCAGGAGCAGGGCGAGGGGAATGCTGCCGAGGAAGACGAGGGCGAGGCGCCAGTCGAGCGCCGCGAGCAGCACGATGGCGCCGACGGAGATCACCGCCGCGGACACGAGCTGCACGACCACGGGGACGATGGCCCCGGCCCCGACGGCGTCGGCGGCCATCCGGCTGACCGCGTCTCCTTCCGCGAAGGGGGACTTGGTTTTCTGGGCCAATAGGGCGTCGATCATTCTTCTTCGCAGCCACGCCCCGGCGCTGCTGGTGACCTTGACGACCACCACCCCACCCACCACGTCCGCGACGATCTCGGCCCCACCGACGATCACCAGCCACGCCACCTGCTTCGCCGCGGGGTTCCCGCTGACCACGGCATCGGTGGCGCTCGCCAGAGCGCCCGGCAGCGCCAGGCTCGCTCCCACGGCCACCAACCCGACCACGACGAGCACCGCGACTCGCCACGGGTCCCTGGCTGCGACTTCCCAGAGCAGACGGTCGCCTGGTGCCTTTCGCCGGTCCCTTGCGGCTGTTTGTGGTAAGTCGTGAGATGGTTCGGCACCTTGCCATTCAGTTCGGCGCCTCGCCTGTGCCGGTGTCCGTACCGTGCGCCCAGGTCGTGCGGCTGGCTGTGGCAAGTTGCCATTCCACAAGCCGCCTTGCCGCTCGGTCTGTCCTTTTGCCAACCGCGGTGGCACTGCGCGCGGCCGGCTTGCCGGCGGTGTGGCAACTTGCCATTCGGTGTGACGGGCCGGCGTGGTCGGAGTGGAGCTGTCGAGGTCGTCCGGAGGTGATCCGTATCCCGGCATGCCACTCCTCGCTCCACGTGCCGCCGAACGGCCCAACCACTTCCTACGCAACGAAAAATCCGCCGAACCGGCCCGTGACCAAGCCGTGGCGCCGGGGCAGAATGGTGGAGCGGGAGCGGCGCACTTGGCCTGCGCCGCTCCCGCTCCTGTCTGGTGACGTCCGGAAAGTCAGTGGCAGGTCAGCAGGCTGAGCGTGCTGTGCGCGCACGACGCCAGCAGGCTCAGGTTGCTCGGCGCCCCGTGGCCGTGACCGTGTCCGCCGCCGTGGCCGTCGAGGGCTTCGGGGGCTTCCAGGGCCTGCAGGTCGAGAACCAGTTCCATGGGGTGATCCCTTCTCGTTTTCTTTCCGCCGGCCATCAGTGGCCGGAGGTGTGGGGGGACGGCGTGGCGCCGAGGAACGGCAGCACCTCCGTGCCGTCCAGCAGGGCCGACAGCGCGAGCAGCACGCCCGCGCTGCCGGTGGTGACGTCGGTCGACAGGCGCAGCAGCTGGTTGCCCGGGAAGGCCAGGCCGCCGCGGTACGGGATGGCGTGCCAGGCCAGGCGCGCCAGGTGCAGGTCCACCGAAGAAGCCACGCGCGCGGAAGGCGAGGCGTCGAACGACAGCGCCGCCAGCAGGCCCGCGCGGCCGTGCAGCAAACCGGGCTGGATCACGAACTCGCCGCGGCACGCTTCGCGCAGGCCGGCGAGGTTCGAGCACGCCGGCGACGCGGGCGAGACGCGTGCCAGCTGCTCCAGCACCAGCAGGATCCCGGCGCTGCCGATCCCGGCGTAGGGCAGCGTGCGCCGCTCGCCGTCGCGGACCTGCAGGGAGCCGTCGTCGGCGGTGGCGCATTCCTCGAGGTCGCGGCGCAGGGCCTGGTCCGCGAAGGCCAGCCACGCGGGCTCACCGGTCCGCTCGTACAGGCGCACGAACAGCAACGCCGGCCCCGACCAGCCGCTGAGCAGGCCGGCCCGCGCGAACTTCCCGGGCGGCGCCGCCGTTTCCAAACTCTCCGCGAGGCGCACGGCGGTGGCCAGGGCCTGGCGGCCGTACTCGTTGTCGCCGCGGGTGGTCGCGAAGTGCAGCTGGGTCAGCGCGATCCCGGCGAGCCCGCCGTCGAACGCGTGGTCCGTCGTCTGCTCCACCAGCACCCGCGAATCCGCGAGCAACGCCGAAGCCGCGTCGTGGTGGCCGAAGTGTTCGAGCACGTACGCGATCCCGTGGCTGCCGTCGAACAACCCGGGCCGCGCGGGCGGCTCGCGGCGCACGGCGTCGAGCAGCCACTGCTCGTGCTCAGGGAATCGTCCGGCGCCGGCCACGTCCAGCGCCCACAGCACTCCGGCGGCGCCGAAGCCGAAACACGCGCCGCCCACGCGGAACTGCTCGATGTCGCCCGGGAACAGCCGGTCCCGCCGCGACGGCGTGGCCGAGGCGAGAACGCCCTCCACGATCTGCTTGCGCACCAGCGTCCAGTCGGGTCGCTCCTCGTCGAGCTCGGTGAGCTCCTGCGGGACCCCCGGCGTGCCCACCACGCGCACCAGCTCGTCCGCGAACCCCTCGGCCAGCCCGAACCGCCGCTGGGCGAACTCCGCCGCCCCGCGCAGCTTCGCCGGCGCCAGCTCCAGCAGCGTCGCCAACGGCAGGAACAGCCACAGCCGCAGCACCGCCAGCGCGTAGCGGTCGATGTCGAACCCGTGCCGGTCGGCCGGCGCGCGGAAACCGGGTGCGCCCAGCGCGGGCCGCGAACCCGAGGCGACGTCGAACGCCATCTCGAAGTCGATCAGCGACACCTCGTCGTCGTCGGTCACCAGCACGTTCAGCGCGTGCAGGTCACCGAACACCACCCCGCGTTCGTGCAGGTCACCGACGATCCGCTCCACTTGCGCGAGCACGCCCAGGGCCCGGTCGCGGTACGCGTGCAGGTCGGCTTCGGTGCTGTCGCGGCGCGTGAGCGGGTAGTTCAGCGCGAGCCAGTTGCCCAGCGACGTCCCGGGCATCCGCTGCATCGCCAGGTAGTGGTGCTCCCACACGGTGAAGCGCTCATACGCGTCCGGAACGCCCGGAACGTCCGCCAGCCGCTCCAGCACCTCGTGCTCACGCCGCAGCCGTTCGACGGCGTCCACCAGCTCGCGGTCGAGCCCGGCGTGCGGCCGAGCCTCCTTGAGCACGACTTGCCGGCTGTGCTCGTTGTGCTCGTTGTGCTCGGCCAGGTAGACACCGCCGCCGTTGGAGAAGTGCAGGGAGCTGGTCACGCGGTACGGGAACTGCGCCGGATCGCCGCCTTTGCGCGCCGCCAGGCTCGCGTCGAGGCATTCCGGCAGCTTCACCCAATCGGGTACCGAGAAAACGGGCTCACGCCGGTCGGGTACGGGTGTACCGTCGGGTTTGCGGATCGCGAGCACCCGAGTGCCGTCGTGTTCCACCCATTGTTCGGCGAACCCGCCATAACGCACGTACAACGGTCCTGATCCGTATCGCAGGTCGCTGAGGACATAAGCGCCGTGTTCACCGTCGAGCCGCTCGGAAAGATCTTGAAGAACCCGCGCGAGTTCACTCTCGTCGACGGGGTAAACGGTGATCAACTTGCCGCTTCCATCGCGAGGTGCGTATTTCGAATTGCGCGCCAGCAGGATGGTCCGCGACCGCAGGTACTTGAACGCCACGCGATGGTCCAGACAGTACTCGTGCACCGCCGCCAGCACGCGGTCCGCATTGTCCATTCCGGCCGAAACGTGGATCTTCCAGCCCTGTTCGGGCAGGTCAACGCCCTGTGGGTGCACCACGCGCCAGATGCCGCGCGTGCCCACCGTCCACATCGGTCCCGGTGCCGGCAGCCCGGTGGCGAAGTCGTCGGCGGCCGCGCCGGTTTCGCGTTGTTCGTCGAAGAACAGCGGATCCGCGAAGCAGAACGCTTCATACCGCATGTCCATGAAACCGCACCCTTCGCGCCCCGCCGTACTCCCTGACGAGGAATATTCCCGCACGCCGGAGCCGTGCAGGCCAATCCGCCAACCCGGGGGTTCGGCTGGGCTGATCAGGGTAGACAACGCGCGTCCGGCTGTCCGAATCCGGGAACCCTGCGTGATTTCCCGGATTGGTCGACCACTCGGTCGTGGTGTAACACTCGGTGCATCGTATTGTTGACGCAGGTCCGGGGAAGTGCGTCATAACTGTAGCCATGGAATTGGCAGAATGCCATCAACGCTCGGCGCCGGCCCATTTTTCGTCCGCTTCGAGCTGGGGGAGCGCTCAGTCCACCCGGAACCCGGCGTGGTGGCCCGGGCCACGTCGGCCGCCCTCGGCGAACCGGCCCGGAATCGCCAGCGGGTACGTTGTGGCCAGCGTGGCAGAAGGAGGAACGGGTGATTCTCGGTTTCGCGGTGACGGTGGCGGTGGCTGCACTGCTCGTCGCGCTGTGGAGCTTCCTGCAGGCCGCGCGCAAGCGGTTGCCGGACACCCCGCTGCTCGTCGCCCTCGGGGTGGTGGAGCTGTTGCTCGTGGCGCAGCTCGTGGTCGGTGTCGTGCTGCTCGTGAGCGGGGAGAAACCGGGCAGCCTCGCCACGTACCTGGCCTACCTGATCGGCTGCCTGGTCGTGCTGCCGGTCGGCGCGGCGTGGGCGCTGGCCGAGCGAAGCCGGTCGAGCACGGTCGTGCTCGGCATCGCCTGCCTGGCCATCCCGGTGATGGTGCTGCGACTGAACGAGGTGTGGAGTGGAGCAAGCGCGTAAGACGGCCACGGGCCCGGGCCGGGTGCTGGTCGCGGTGTACGCGATCTTCGCGCTGGCCGCCACCTCGCGAGCCGGCGTGCAGATCGGCACGAAGTTCCACGAAGCCCCGCTGGCCTACGTGCTCTCGGCGTTCGCCGCGGTCGTGTACCTGCTGGCCACCTTCGCCCTCGCCAAGGGCGGCGAACGCTGGTGGCGCGTCGCGCTCGTGGCGTGCAGCGTGGAGTTCCTCGGAGTGCTGACCGTCGGCACGCTCAGCGTCTTCGACCGCCAGGCCTTCCCCGACGCGACGGTCTGGTCGGTCTACGGCCAGGGATACGTCTTCATCCCGCTCGTGCTGCCTGTGGTCGGCCTGTACTGGCTGTGGCGCACCGCCCCGAAGCGCGTTTCGGCCTGACCGACCTCGGTCTCCACCGGGGCGAGCACCACCCGCGGGAAGGGTCCACGCCGTTCCATCGTTACCACTGGGAGAAGCACCAGTGGAATGAGGAGACCATGGCCCGACCCACCCAGAGAATCCCCGGCCCCGACCACCCGATCACCGTCGAGGTCAACCCGGCCCGTGTGCTCGTGAAGCTGGGCGACACGGTCATCGCCGACACCACCCGCGCGCAGGTCCTGCGTGAGTCCTCCTACCCGGCAGTGCAGTACATCCCGCGGGAGGACGTCGACTTGACCGCGCTCGCGCGCACCGAGCACCACACGTACTGCCCGTACAAGGGCGACGCGTCCTACTACTCCCTCACCCCGGCCGGCGCGGAAGGCGACAACGCCGTCTGGACCTACGAGGAGCCCTACGACGCCGTCTCCCCGATCAAGGACCACCTCGCGTTCTACCCGAACCGCGTCTCGATCGAGGAAATCGCCGCCTGAGCGGACAACTTGAACGGAAAAACCGGGCGCGCTCCGAGAACGGAGCGCGCCCGGTTTTTCACAGGATCACCGGGTCACGGTCAGCTGAGCCGAACCCGTCACACCGCCACTCGTCACGGAGATCGTCACCGTGCCCGCGCGCCGCGCCGTGATCTCGCCCGTCACCGCGTCCACCGAAGCGACCCGCGAGTCGCTCGAGGACCACACGTGCGAAGCCGGGTCCGCGATCGGCATGGTGGCCGCCGGGAGGTTGTCGCCGCCGACCTCGGCGCCGACAGCCGACGCGACGGCCGAAGCGCCAACTCGCAGCGACGCACCGGGCACCGAAACCGCGATCGACGACAGCACCGGTTCCACCGAGAACTGCACCTCACCGCGAGCGGTGTGCAGCAGCACGAAGTGGTAGATGCCGCCTTCGTCCGCGGGGGCGTACGCCGGCATGCCGAGGTCCGCGATCGTCAGCTGCGGAATCCCGCCATCAGCCGGCGAAACGGGGTTGCCCAACGGGTCGATGACCTGGTCGGCGAACCCGCGCGCGTGGCCGTACAGCATCACCACGTGCTTGTCCGGGTGCGTCTGCTGGTAGCGCTGCACCAGCCGCACGTACATGCGCGCTTCCCACCGGTCGCTGAACTGGCTGTTGGCCACCGGGTGCGGGTCGTACGCCGGCATGTGCGTGGTCACCAGCACGGTCGGCGACGAAGCATCCGTGAGCTGCTTGACCAGCCACGAGTACTGCGACTCGGCGGGCACCTGGAAGGCGTCCGACGACTGCAGGCTGCCGTGCGAGTTGTCGGTGACGATCACCTGCGCGTCACCGGCCTGGTACGCGTAGTGCGTGGCCCCGAAGACCTGGGCGAAGTTGCCGTTCTCCGGCGCCGAGCCCTGCGTGATCTCGTGGTTGCCCACCACGTCGTGGTACGGCAGGCCGAACGCCGCGATCTTCGACTGCGCGAACTGCAGGTCGGGCAGCGCGCCGTCGTCGGACATGTCACCCAGCGCCTGCACCGAGGACGGCCGGGCCTGCGGCGGCAAGGAAGGCAGACGACCCTTGATGGTGTCCATGACGTTCGACGACGCAGACCCCGGGTCGTTCGCCAGCAGGTGCGCGTCGTCGCCCAGCAGCATCGTGGAGCCCGACCGCGTGAAGTCCGCGGCGTTCTCCGAGAACTTCAGCCACGACGGGTTCTTCGGAATCGCCTGGTACGGCGGCGCGACCACCGGACGCGGCGAGTACAGCGCCTGCAGCCCGCTCACGTTCAGCGTGCCCGACGTCGTCTGGCTCGGGTTGATCGTGAGGAAGTCGACGAAGCTGATCCGCAGCGGGAAGTTCAGCCCGGGCGGCAGCGTCGCGATGGCCAGGCGCCAGTCCTTCCACGTCACCGTGGTCGGGTACAGCGTGGTGGTGGCGCCGTCGATGCCGATGTACGACTCGGCCAGCTGGATCCCGGTGCCGTCACCCTTCACCCACACGCCGATGCCGGTCGGGTTCTGGCCGCCGGCGTTGGCGCCCGCGGTGATCGTGGACTTCGGCGACAGCACGAGCTGCTTCACGCCGGAGCCCGCGGGCATGGTGTACGTGAGCTGCGTCGACGCCGAAGCCGTCGAGCCCGGCGGGACCACGCCCGGCGCGGCGACCATCGTGGCCGGCTGACCGGTGGTGTTGCGCAGGTTCCACGCCGACGGGTCGCTGAAGTCGTTGAGCTCCTGCGACACGCTGCCGATGGCCACGGTCGCGGTCGCCGTGGCGCCGCCGACCTTCGCCGTCACCTTCTCCAGGCCCGAGTTCACCGCGTCGGCCGTGAACCCGCCGGACTTGTCGACCGTGCCGAGCGACGCGTCGCTCACCGACCAGGAAGCCGCAGCCGCGGGGATCGAGACCGCGGTGCCCGACGAGGTGGAGCCGGACAGGGTGAACGCCTGCGTGCCACCGTTGTTCAGGTCCGGGTCGGTCGGCGAGATCTGCAGCGACCCGAGCCGGTCGACGACCCGCAGCGGCTGAACCGAGACGGCGATGCCCGCGTGGGCGATCAGCACACCGGTGCCGGCGCGGCCCGCGGTGAACTGGCCGTTCTTCCACGAACCGAGCGAAGACGGCACGACCTGCACGGAAGCCTTCTCGCGCGCGGGGTTGCCGAGCGAATCGAGGCCGAACGCGGGCACCGGCACGGTCGCGCCGGGCACGGTGTCCACGCCCTTTCCGCCGTTCACGACCATCGTGCGCGCGAAGCCGGGCGCCTGCTCGGTCGAGTAGATGAACAGGCCGTTGGCGACGGGCCGCTCGTGGCCGTCCGACGGGTTGTTCATCACCGAGACCGCCGGGTCGCCGGGCTTGCGGGCCACCTGCTCGGTGGAGCCGCCGCCGTCGAAGAGCACCGCGTTGTACGCGCCGTGGGCCACCATGTAGCCCGCGACCTGCGCCGGCGTCACACCCAGCGCCGCGCTCGCGCCGAGGCGGCCGTCGAGCGTGGCGATGATCGTGTGCTTGCCGTCCTTGCTCACGCCGACCACGGTCTCGGGGTTGACGCCGCCCGGCGGGTTGCCGGTCGGGTCGGTGTAGACCGCGCCGTCGCGCACCAGCATGGTCGAGCCGGACAGCAGCTGCCTGAGGCCACCGGTGTCGGCCGTGACCGTAACTGAGTCTCCACTGTGGACGGTGTTCGAGAGCCACGTGCCGCCCGCACCGCCGCCGAGCAGGCCCAACTGGCCCTTCGGCAGGTTCGGCACCGCGGTCACGCCGGTCTGCACGGAGTCGGCGACGAAGGTGCCGGCCGTCGTCTCGTGCCCGAGCACGAGCGTGCTCGCCGGGAGGGCCGTCGCGCCGCCGAGGTCGGGGGTGACCTCCGTGATGCCGCCGGCGGCGACATCGTTGACAACGTTGACCGAAGTCAGGGGAGTGCTGGCCGCGCCGTCTTTGATCGAGCCCGTGAACGTCTGCGGTCCGAGCACCATGGTGCCGTCCGCGCGCACGCCGAGCTGCGCGTTGAAGTTCGGGCGCGGGCTCTTGAGCAGCTTGCCGTTCGTGATCACGCCGCCGAGCGGCCGGCCGCTGGCGTTGATCTCGAAGAAGTCGCCGTTGACGCCGGCCACCGCGTGGGTGCGGGCGGCCATCGAGCCCACCGTCTCGTCGGCCGGGTTGGTGATCACGTCGCCGGCCTCGACCACGCCGAGGCGCACGTTGGGGTCGGCGAGGTTCACGTCGAGCACCTGGGTGCGCTGGCGGCCGCCGACGGTGTCGTAGGTTTCCGAGTACTGCGTCACGCCGCGCGTGACGGTTGTCGGCGGCGTCTTCGTCTGGTCGACGACGAGGCTCCAGTTCGCGGGGGTGACCGGCAGCCACGGCTTGGGGGCCGAGGCTGCCGCTGTTCCGGTGGCCCCGAAGGTGACCACGCTTCCCGCGAGCAGCGCGGCCGCCACCGCACTGCTTCTTCGACTGCGTTTCAAGAAAGCTCCTCGTTCCAGGGCACGGGATGTGCGCTCGTCACCCCAGCACCGCTTCGTGAAAACGAGATGTCCGGTTGTCGGCGACCAGGGGTGCGGCAGGGAACAGGCGGTGCCGATCCGGGCGAAACGCCGCGTGCGTTGTGCCACACCAGGTCGGATAGCGCGAGTAACAGCGCTACGTACCGGTGTTACCCAAGTCATATCGTTGATACGGGAAATATCTAGCGTCGGTACGCGTTGAGGGATAGCGTCGGTAACAACAGAGCGGAACACGGATACGGAGACTGACATGACTGAGACCACCACCCCCCGCGTCGCGATCGTCACCGGCGGTTCGGGCGGCATCGGCGCCGCGATTGCCAAGCGGCTGGCCGGCGACGGCATGAAGGTGCTCGTGCACTACTCCGGTGGCCGGGACCGCGCCGACGCCGTGGTCGCCGAGATCGAGGCCGCGGGTGGCGTGGCGAGCGCGGGCAAGGCGGACGTCGCCGACGAGCACGAGGTCGCGGCCCTGTTCGACCAGGCCGAGAAGCTCTACGGCGGCGTCGACGTGGTGGTGCACACCGCCGGGATCATGCCGCTGTCGCCGCTGGTCGACCTCAAGCTCGACGAGCTCGACGAGATCCACCGCGTGAACATCCGCGGCACGTTCGTCGTCGACCAGGAGGCCCTGCGCCGGATGCGCAAGGGGGGCGCCCTGATCAACACCTCGACGTCGGTGACGAAGCTGCAGCAGACCGGCTACAGCGCGTACGCCGCTTCGAAGGGTGCGGTCGAGGCCATGACCTTGATCCTGGCTCGCGAGATGCGCGGGCGTGACATCACCGTCAACACCGTGTCGCCCGGTCCGACGGAGACGCCGCTGTTCACCACCGGCAAGTCGCAGGAGCTGATGGACCGCATCGCGTCGCAGGTGCCTTCGGAGCGCCTCGGTCAGCCCGAGGACATCGCCGAGGTCGTCGCCTTCCTGGCCGGCCCGGGCCGCTGGGTCAACGGCCAGAACATCTTCGCCAACGGCGGAGCCATCTGAGCCTGCCGTTCCCCCGCACCTGCTCGTCCCAAGGAGAACCGCCATGTCCCAGACCATCGTCATCACCGGTGCTTCCAGCGGATTCGGCGCCCTGACCGCCCGCGCGCTGGCCGACCAGGGCCACACCGTCTACGCCGGCATGCGCGAGACGGCCGGCCGCAACGCCCCGCAGGTGCAGGCCGCGGCCGACTACTCCGCCGAACACGGCGTGGACCTGCGTGCCATCGAACTCGACGTGAACTCGCAGGCGTCCGTCGACGCGGCCATCGCGAAGATCGAGGCGGAGAGAGACTCGATCGACGTGCTGATCCACAACGCCGGCCACATGGTCACCGGCCCGGCCGAGGCGTTCACGCCGGAGCAGCTCGCGGAGCTCTACGACGTGAACGTGCTCAGCACCCAGCGCGTGAACCGCGCGGTGCTGCCGGGCATGCGCCGCCGTGGTGAGGGTCTGGTGGTGTGGGTGTCCAGCTCCAGCGTCAAGGGCGGCACCCCGCCCTACCTCGCGCCGTACTTCGCCGCGAAGGCCGGCATGGATGCCCTCGCCGTGAGCTACTCGACCGAGCTGAGCCGCTGGGGCGTCGAAACGTCCATTGTGGTCCCGGGCGCGTTCACCCAGGGCACCAACCACTTCGCCCACTCGGGCCACCCGGCCGACGACGCCGTGGTCGCCGAGTACGAGACGAAGTACGCCGGCCTGATGGAAGAGGTGTCGGGCAAGCTCGCCGCCCTCGAACCCGCCGACGCCGACGCGTCCTCGGTCTCGGCCGAGATCGCCCGCATCGTCGCCCTGCCCCGCGGCGAACGCCCCTACCGCGTGGTGATCGACCCGTCGAACGACGGTTCGGAGGAGGTCTCGGCGGTCGCCGACCGCATCCGCCGCGAGTTCTACGAGCGCATCGACCTGGCGGATCTGCTCACGATCCGGAAGTGAGCCGCTGAGGCGAAGGGAGGGAAGCCGTTGCCCGGCTTCCCTCCCTTCGGTGTATCCAGTACGGCCGAATGGTCTAGGGCACCCGGACGACGATCCCCGTCAATCCACTCAGGACGCTCGCCACACCCGCCCGCACGGCCGCCGCCGCGCGCGCCGGGGTGAAGGATGCCGGGTCGGCGTCGGTGGCCGTGGTCAGTCCGGCGCCGCGGAACGTGGCGCCGGCCCAGTTCGCAGCCGTGACGTTGACGGTCGGCTCGGCGATCTCGGCGCCCAGCACGAGGAACTGCCGGTCGAGGTGGTTGGCCGTGACCACCGTCACGGCGTCCACGAGCTTGCTGCCGGCCGTGATGATGAGGTCCGGGGCGAGGTTCATGGCGTCGACGATGCGGTCGGTGTAGTGCAGGGGGTCCTCGGCCGTCACGACCTTCAGGCTCACCTGCTCCTGCTCGGCCCAGTCCTTCACGCCGCTCACGAGCGTCTTCGTCTGCTCGTCGTCGCCGGCTGTGAGCAGCACCACGCGGTAGCCCGGCGCCGGGTGAACGCCGTCCCACGAACCCGGTCGCGGCGTGATGGTCGCCTCCGGAGTCGGTGGGGTACTGGTGAATCCCTGGCCGAGCACGCCGACCGCGGTGGGCGCGGGGTGTGGTTTCGACCAATCGTCGGTCGCGCCGCACCCGGCCAGCAGCAGGGCCGTGAGCGCGCCGACGGCCAGGCGTCGTGAACGCAAGGATCATCCCTTCGCGACAGCGGTGGTCAGGTTGCTTCCTTCCTACCCGATCACCCGCCCGTTTCCGTATCGCCGCTTTCTTCCGTCGTAATCCGGTCGCTGCATGTTCGCCCGCCCTCCGCCAGTTGTTCGCTTGGGCCCAGCAAAGTGCGGTCGAGCAACCGGAAAGAGGAAGATCATGCCCCGCCGCATCAGAGGTTTCGCCCGTCTGGCAACGGTTTTCGCGCTGGCCGCGCTGGCGGTTATTCTCGGTACCTCCACCGCCTCCGCCCACGGGTTCTCATCGGTCGTCTACGCCGATGTCACGTCGCCCGGGTCCGGCCAACTGCGGGCGGAGGTGGGGCTCGAGTACGACCTGCTGGTCGTCTCCGTCGCCGATGCCGAACACGACGACCCGCTGTTCAAGCAGGGCACTGCTGCGTTCGACGCAGAGGATTCCGCCGCACAGGCCAAAGCACTCGAAGACCATTCGGCCGCGGTGATCAAGTACGTGACGGACCGCTTCCACGTGAGCACGGAAAGTCCCTGCACGCCAACGAAAGACGGCGGCTTCCGCATGGCTCAGCGGGAAGGTGTGCCCTACGCGTTCCTCGACCTCGACTACCGCTGCGCGAGCGCCGACGCCCACGAGGTGCGCAGTGCGCTCTTCCCCGACTCCGAGGGTTACGTCCGCGACACCAAGACAGTCGTCACCTACGACCTCGACCTGACCTCGGGCAGCGCCGCCCTCGACGCGCACCAGCCGTCGTTCTCCACACAGCAGTCGTTCGGCGAGCGGTTCTGGGAGTTCTTCCGCCTCGGGGCCGAGCACCTGCTCACTGGTCTCGACCACATCCTGTTCCTGCTCGCGCTCATCGCCGGCTCCCGGCGCCTGCGGGAGATCGTGCTGGCCGCGACCACGTTCACGATCGCCCACTCCGTCACCTTCGTGCTGGCGGCGCTCGGCCTGGTCACGGTGCCCGCCAACATCATCGAACCCCTCATCGCGCTGTCGATCGCGGTGGTCGCGGCCTGGCCGCTCTGGCGGCTGTGGCGGCGCAAGGTCAACGGCGTGGACGACGACCTCCTCGGCGATGGCCACTTCAGCCTCGACCGTGCCGGGTGGACCCGGCTCGCCGTCGTCTTCTGCTTCGGCCTGTGCCACGGCCTCGGGTTCGCTTCGGCGCTGGGCATCGACACCGCGTGGTCCTGGACACTCCTGTGGTCGCTGCTGGTGTTCAACGTCGGCATCGAGACGGTGCAGCTGGCGATCATCGCGATCGTCTTCCCGATCCTCGTGCTGATCCGCCGCCGGGCCACCTTCGCTCCACAGTGGACGACCGGGGTGATCGCGGCGGCGGTTTCGGTGATGGGCCTCACATGGTTCGTGCAGCGTATCGCTGAGGGCTGACACGTAATTCCGGAGCGGGCCACCCGTGCTTCCGGTGAAGTTCACCTACCGAACACCAGGGGCGATAACGCTACCAATCGGTCTTCCCGACCCATTGACCCGAAAGGGAAAGCACATCCGATGAAACCTTCCAGATCCGGGCGGAACCTCGCCTTCGGTATCGCGACCGTGGGCGTGAGCCTCGCGCTGGCGTTCGGCAACGGCTCGGCCACCGCCGCCACGTGGACCCCGACTCCGCCGGCCAAGGCCGGCAGCATCGTGCTCGGTGTCGGTGCCCAGGAATCGCAGCGCGTGCTGTCCTGGTACACCGCGACCAACGCCGACCAGCGGGTCGAACTCGTGCCGACCAACTGGCTCAACCACGGCAACTTCCCGACCAACGCCAAGAAGTTCTCGGCGGTCGTTGGCAGCAACTCCGTCAACGGTGGCTTCAACGCGCACGTCACCCTCGACGGCTTGCAGCAGAACACGGCGTACTCGTACCGCATCGGCAACAGCGATGGCTGGTCGCCGACGTACTCCTTCAAGACGCAGTCGTTCAAGGGCGACTTCGACTTCCTGTTCTACGGTGACCCGCAGATCGGTTCGTCGGGCGACGTCGCGAAGGACGGTGCCGGCTGGGCCGACACCCTGAACGTGTCGCTGGCCGCCAACCCGAAGGCCGAGCTCCTCGTTTCGGGTGGCGACCAGGTCGAGACCGCCAACACCGAGGCGGACTGGGACGCGTTCCTCGGCTCGGACAAGCTGCGCCAGTACCCGTGGGCCGCCACCATCGGCAACCACGACGTGGGCGGCAAGTCCTACGAGCAGCACTTCTGGACGCCGAACACCGACCGTTCCACGCCGTTCTACAACGGCTCGCAGAACACCAACTCCGGTGGCGACTACTGGTACACCTACAAGGGTGTGCTGTTCATCGACCTGAACAGCAACGCCTACGCCAACGGTGCGGACGAGGCGCACATCGCCTACGTCACCGACGTGATCAAGAAGCACGGCAAGGACGCCAAGTACACGGTGCTCGTGTACCACCACGCGATCTACTCGCCGGCGAACCACGCGAACGACGGTGACAACCAGCTGCGCCGCAAGGACTTCCCGACGGCCTTCTCCAACCTGGGCGTCGACCTGGTCCTGCAGGGTCACGACCACAGCTACTCGCGCAGCTACGTGCTGAAGAACGGCCAGAAGGCCAACCCGGCCGAGCAGCCCGGCGCCACCTCGGTGACGCAGGGCCCGGGTGGGGTCGTCTACGTGACGGCCAACTCCGCGTCGGGGTCGAAGTACTACGACCTCTCCGACCCGGACGTCACGAAGGACCCGAACTACGGTCCTGACCCGCTGAACCCGACCAACCACTACGCCAACTCGGTCGAGAACCAGGAGCACGTGCGCACGTACGTGAAGGTCCAGGTGCGCGACGACAAGCTCGAGGTCTCGGAAGTTCGCAGTGGCACCTGTGCCGCTCCGAACGCCGCGGTCGAGCGCGGCAACGTCGACTGGTGCGGCCCGAACGACGGCAAGTCGCCGGCGGCCAAGGTCGGTTCGCTGGTCGACCAGGTCGTCATCCACACCAAGGGTGACGACGGCCACGGTCACAACGGTGGCGGCAGCAGCAACGGTGGCCACGGCAACGACGGCCACGGCCACGACGACGGCCACGGTGGCCCGTGCTGGCTGAGCGAGACGCTCGGCAAGCTCGGCTCCACGCTCACCTCGCTGAGCTGACCCGGCTGAATCACCAGGCAGGGGCGGGTGCTCACCGGCGCCCGTCCCTGCCGTCCACCCCGTTCCGCCCCGCCTCACCCCGAGGACCACCACATGCGCTCCACGCTCACCCGCGCGCTCGCCGCCGTGCTGCTCGTCGCCGGGTTCGCCGCCACCGCGGCGATGCCCGCCGCCGCCCAGGAAGACGCGCCCTGGGCCGTCAGCACCGCGGACAACGAGGTCGGTTCCGGCCGCGTGAACTACAGCTACACCGCCGAGGCGGGGGAGCAGGTGCACGACGGTCTCAAGGTCGTCAACAACGGCAACGCACCCCTGGACCTGGCCGTGTACACCGCGGACGCGTTCACCCGGCCCGACGGGCAGGTCGACCTCCTGTCGCGCGACAAGAAGTCGGTCGGCATCGGTGCCTGGGTGCGGCCCACGAGCGACCACGTGAAGCTGGGTCCCGGTGAGTCGGCCGATGTGACCTTCACCGTCGCCGTTCCCGCCGGTACGAAGGCCGGTGACTTCCTGGGCGGCATCGTCACCTCGGTGCAGCAGGGTACCGTGGAGCGCCGCGTCGGCGTGCGCATCCGCTTGCGCGTGGGCGGGGACATCACGCCCGGTCTGTCCGTCGAGGACGCGCACGTCGACTACTCGGGCACCCTGAACCCCTTCGGTTCGGCCGGTGCCACGCTGTCCTACACGATCCGCAACACGGGCAACGCCATCGTCGCCGCTCGCCAGAGTGCCACCGTTTCCGGGCCGTTCGGCTTGTGGCGCAAGCAGTCGGCGCCGATCACGGACTCGCCGCAGCTGCTGCCGGGCGACACCTGGCACGTGTCGGTGCCCGTGGCCGGTGTGGTTCCCACGGTGCGCACGTCCGCCGACATCTCGCTCACGCCGCTGCTCACGGACGCGGCCGGCTCGGTCGCGCCGCTGCCCGCGGTGGCGGGTTCGGCCGGTGGCTGGGCGGTGCCGTGGACGTTGCTGGTCCTCGTGGTGCTGCTGGTGTTGGTGATCGTCGTGCTCGTCCGGCGGGGGCGCCGCAGGCCGGCGGTGGAGCAGGAGAGCTCGGCCGAGGAGGAGCCCACCTCCGTCTCGGTCTGACTTCTCGGGAAAAAGCAACGGGTCGCGACGGCGGAACGTTGCTGGTCAACTCGCCCCCGACCGTCGAATCCGCTCCTCGGGCATCGGTAAAATCGCTGCAAGTTGCAGCGGCTTCACCAAGCCCGTCTGCCGGGTACGACAGGAGAACAGGCGGAGTGGCTGAGGAGACGACCATGTCCGAACAGCTCGACGAGCTCGCGGAGGCCATGCACGGCCTCACCAGCGCTCTCGAGGACGACCGGTTCGAGCCGGTCCTCTTCGAGGTGATCTGCGCCGAGGCGGTGCGCGCCGTGCCGGGTGCCGACATGGCGAGCGTGACCGTGATCCGTTCGGGCAAGGGCGAAACGGCCTCGACCACGGACCCGCGTGCCGAGCAGGTCGACGCCGCGCAGTACGCGGCGGGGGAGGGACCGTGCCTGCAGGCCGCCGAGACCGGTGAGATCGTACGGCTGTCGCTGCCCGTCGCGGACCGTCGCTGGCCCGAGTTCACCGACGCGGCCGCGCAGCTCGGCCTCGGCAGCTACCTCGCCGCCCCGCTGCGGGTCGACGATCAGCTTTCGGGCGCGATCAACCTGTTCGGCTTCGGCAGCCACGGCTTCGAGGAGCTGGACAGCCAGCTGCTCAAGGTCTACGTGACGCTGGTCGGCTTCGGCCTGCGCACGCACCACCGCTACCGCGACGCACGCGAGCGCGCCGAGCAGCTCGACCGCGCCATGCGCACGCGCGCGGTGATCGAGCAGGCCAAGGGCATGCTCATGGCCATCCACCGCATCGACGCCGACGAGGCCATGAACCGGCTCGTGGTCGAGTCGCAGACGACCAACGTCAAGCTCCGCGACATCGCGCTGCGCTTCGTGACCACGGTGTCGGACAAGGACTCCTGAGTCCGCCAGGACTGTCCAAAGTGGCCAGAAGCCGCAGCCGTTCCGCGCACTCGATGCCCGGCTCGGCGTGGTAGGTGACCAGTGTCTGCCCGGCGTCCCCGGGGATCGCAGCTTCTCGTAGCGCAGTTCGAGCGGGCCCACCTGCGGGTGGGCCATCGTGCTGGTTCCGGTGGACTTGTGCCGCACGTCCTGCGTAGGGGGCGACGCCGGGCACGCCGAACTCGGTGGGTCGCGCCGAGACCACCGGGGACTCGGAAACATCCTCGAAGTAGCGCCCGCCGATCGCCTCGACCAGCGGCGACGCGGCGAGGAACACGGAAGTCGCGGCGTTCTGCTCCACGGTCTGGCGCCACGCCGGCGGCGTGCGCAGGTCACCGGTGGCGCTGCAGGTTCGTGGCGATCGCGCCGGGGTGCAGGGCGTTGGCCGGGATGCCCTCGCCCGACCAGCGGCGGCCGACCTCGACGGCGAGCAGCACCTCGGCCGTTTTGGACTGGGCGTAGGCGGCGAGCGGGTCGTAGGGCCGGTCTTCGCACGCGAATCGGCCGTGATTTGCGTGCCGGCGTCGGGGCGGCGCACGGCGAGCCCCTGGACCCGGCCGGCGCCGAGCGGCTGTGGGAGCTGGTGGAGCCGCTGGCCGGGTAGCGTTCCACCCGTGGAACCCATCGCGATCCCCTGGGGCCGGCCGCGCGAGGAGCGAGCCGACGCCGCCCGCAACCGCGCGCACCTCATCGAGGTCGCGCGCGCGATGGTCGCCGAACTCGGCGTCGACAAGGTCACCATGGACGGCCTCGCCGAACGCGCCTGCCTCGGCAAGGGCACCGTCTTCCGCCGCTTCGGCACGCGTGCGGGCATCTTCCACGCCCTGCTCAACGAAGACGAAACCGTGTTCCAGCAACGAATTCTCGACGGCCCGCCCCCACTCGGCCCGGGGGCGCCGGCCGTCGAGCGCCTCGTCGCCTTCGGCCACGCGCGCATGGAGTTCCTCGTCCAACGCACCGCGCTCGCCCGCGCGGCCCTCGACCCGGCCCAGCCCACGCCGATCGGCCCGAGCCCTTCGCTGTTCCACGTGCAGATGCTGCTGCGCGAGGCCTGCCCGGACGTCGCGGCGGTCCGCGCGCTGGCGTTGCAGCTGACGGCCGCGTTGGAAGGGCCGATCCTGCTGTACCTGCGTGCGTCCTCCGCGCCCGCCACCCTGCCCCGCGACCTGATGGCGGCCTGGACGACGCTGGTCACGCGCGTCTGCGGGTGAGCTCGCCCGGGCCTGTCCGGTGCTTCTCGGGCCAGTGCTCCTCAGGCTGGTGCGAAGCGGGGAATAGTCCGTTTAATGGTCTCGGTTGAGGCTTGTTTGCCGCCCCGGAAGGACCGGACATGCCCCTGACCGGCGAATACGCGCCAAGCCCCTTCGACTTCAGCCGCGACCAGGCCGAACTCATCGAGTCCACCGGCGGCCAGGAGGGCGCGGCGCACCCGACCGGAGAACCCGTGGTCCTGCTGACGTCCGTGGGCGCCAAGACGGGGAAGCTGCGCAAGACGCCGCTCATGCGCGTGGAGCACAACGGTGAGTACGCCGTGGTCGCGTCTCTGGGCGGCGCGCCGAAGAACCCGGTCTGGTACTACAACGTCGTGGCCAACCCCCACGTCGAGCTCCAGGACGGCCCGGTCAAGAAGGACTACCGCGCCCGCGAAGTCCACGACGCCGCTGGCCCTGAGTACATGACCACGACAGCTGATATGAGGAGCCATGGGGACCAGCCCTGAGGTTGACGGATCCCTCACTCTCGAGCAGATCGAAAACCGTCGCTGGGGTGACCCGCCGGCCGATGCAACCCGGCTGGTCAAGACCGTCCACGAGCTGCGCCACAAGCCAGTCGGTGCGATGAACACCGAAGACCTGCGTCTCCTGCTGCTTCAGCAAGAGAGTCTCGACGTGCTGGTCCCCGTCGCACTGTCCCGCCTCGAGCAAAACCCGCTCGCCGAGGGTGACTTCTATCCCGGCGACCTGCTCACGGCGGTCCTGAAGATCCCTCAGGCGTACTGGCTGCTGCACCCTGACCAACGTCGTCACCTGTCAGACGTGATCGAAGCAGTCGACGTCCTGGGCAACCTCGATGACCGCGACGCACCACACGACACCATCCAGCAACAGATCGCCACGTTTCGCGGCTGAAGACAGAATCGACCTGGAGCAAGGCGCGACGGCCGGGCAAGCCCTTACACTCCAAGCAGTCTCCGATTGGGCTCCGTCGCTCAAGCTGTGCTCATCGGCCCGGGGCGCCGCAGCCGCTCGGGCACACCGTGGGGCACATAACGTCACATCAGATCAACGGCGGATTCGCAGCTGTACTCGTGATGCCGACGGTGTCGAAGCACCCGCACTGATGCGGGTCTACCTGCGAAAGGAGGCGATCTGTCCGGGTGAGTAACGATGCTGTGTCCTGCTGTCGACCAGTGCGAAGGATGATCGATTTCGTCACGGTGCAAGATCCGCGATCCCGGGTCGGTCTCATCGCGGGTCACGCCCTGACCCGCGGACTTCAGCCTTGATCATCCAAGCCGACGTTTGTGCAGGTCAACGGCATGAAAGTGGTGGGCCGCCAGGGGCTCGAACCCTGGACCCAGGGATTAAAAGTCCCTTGCTCTACCAACTGAGCTAGCGGCCCGCGCGGTCAGTTTAGCGGCAGGGTGGCGAGTGGTTGTGCCCGGCCGGGCGTTCGCGGCGCGGCCGAACCGGTGGTGGATCGGCCGCCGCGGCGTGGAACGCGGCAGGTGGCTCCGGGGTCCGCGGGTTACGACAGCTTCACCACCGAGCAAGCCGCCCCCGAGGGCGACGCTGCAGGCCGGCTCGGGCGAGAACGGTGAAAATCGCGGTGGAGCGCAATCGCACCTCAGCAGGGGGCTCGGCGGCTGTTGCCCGGACAGTCAAGGGATTCACCGGACTGGGCGCTTTCGAGCGACGGTGAGCGCATTTGTCGATTCGGAGGCCGATCACTCGTGACGGAATTCTGATCCGAACTCGCGAAGAAATGAGCCAAATTCGGCCTCCCTTCGGCGGGTATCGGTGTCGCGAACTCGATCTTCACTCCATCGGGCGCATGATCCGCAGGTCCACGACAACTTTGATCTTCGAGTGGCCGGCGTCGGACTTCGATCAAGTGTCACTGGGCTCGTTTTCGCTGTTCAGGGGATTCGCGAGATTGAACATCGAGAATTTCTCTTCATGTGAACGTCGGCTCCGTTGTCCGAGAAGGCACCGAATTCTGGCGGGTGCGGTCTCGTAGCGCGATGGGTAACTGACTAACCTCGAAGAGATAGGTTGAATGCGCTCAAGGGACAAGGCTCATGCACGCAAGATCGTCGTCTGGTGAGCCGGCGGTGACCGGGAGCGCGTGCGGGTTGCCGCGGCTCACGATCCTGGGGCCGTTGAGCCTGGAGTGCGACGGCGTCCGGCTCGACCTCGGCGCGCCGCAGCAGCAGGCGGTGCTCGTGGAGCTCGCGGTGGGCCGGGCGCGGTTCATGGCGACGAGCGAGCTGGTCACCGGCCTGTGGGGCGACCATGCGCCGGCGACCGGCGAAGCGGTGATCCGCACCTACATCTCCCGGCTGCGTCGCCTGCTGGCCGACAACGGGCTGGGCGACGCGATCGTCTTCCGGTCCGGCGGATACTCGCTCGACCCGGCCAAGTTCGTCGTCGACGCTGCGGAGTTCGAGTTGCTCATCGAGGCGGCGCGGCGTGAACGGGCCGCGGACGCGCCGGAAGCAGCCGCCGACCACGTGCGGGAGGCGCTGGCCCTGTGGCGGGGCACTGCGCCGGCCGGCGTGCCCGGCCACGCGGCCGAACGCGAGCGGATGCGGCTCGAGCGCCTCAGGCTCCTGGCCACGTAGACGCTGATGCAGCTGAGGGTGGAACTCGGCGACCACGCCGCGGTCGTCGCGCAGATGCCGCGGCTGATCGAGCAGAACCGGCTCGAGGAAGACCTGTACGAGGTCTACCTGCTGGCGTTGTACCGCAGCGGCCGGCGCGCGGAGGCGCTCGAGGCCTACCGCATGGTCTACGACCTGTTCGACGAGGAGCTCGGCGTGCGCCCCGGCCCGCGGCTGCGCGCGCTGCACGAGCGGATGCTGCACGACGAGATCGACGTCGAGCCGCCGCAGACGTCCCGGTCGCCCGAAGACGCGGAATTTCCCGCCGTACCAAGGCCTCGTACCCGCGCGGGTGAAACGCTCGACGGAGTGCTCGACCGCACCCGGGACCGGCTCTTCGTCGGCAGGAAGATGCACCGCGCCGCGTTCCAGGCCATGCTCGACGGGCACCGCGGCGGCCGGTTCGCCGTCCTCTTCGTCAACGCGTCCGCGGGCATGGGCAAGACCACCTTGCTGCGCGCCTTCGCCGGAATGGCCGAGACGGCCGGCCGGCCGGTGTGGTACCTCGACGCGGAGCACGCCGAGGTGTCGCGCGACGTGCTGGAGCGGCTCGGTTCCGAGCTGGCCGCTGCGGCCGGACCGGTGCTGCTGCTCGATCCTGTGACCTGGCGAAAGAGCTCGGACCGTGGCTGTGGGAGGAGTTCCTGCCGCGGCTCGTCAGCTCGGCGGTGATCGTGCTGACGAGCCGCGTCGGGCCGGACGCCGGTTGGCTCACCGATCCGGCCTGGGCTGGCGGCATCATGGTCCGTCCGCTCGGGGAGCTCACCGCCGCCGAGTCCGACGAACTGCTCGAACTGCGCGACGTCGACCCCGACTTCCGGAAGTCCATTGTGAACTTCGCCGGCGGGCACCCCTTCGTGCTTTCGCTCGCTGCCGAGGCGTGCGCGAGCATGATGATCGCCTCGGAGTTCACGCGCGAGAAGGCCGTGCGGTGGGTGATCAGCGCCGCCCTCGACCGCCTGGTCGGTCCGGTGCCGTCGCCGGTGCACCGTGCGGCGCTCGAGGTGTGCGCGCATGCCTGGACGACCACGTTGGCGCTGCTGCGCCGAGCCGTGCCGGGCGGTCCTGCGGAAGAGCTGTTCGAATGGCTTCGCCAGAGCTCGTACGTCACGTCGAGCGGCGGCGGCCTGCGGGTGTTCCGCGTCGTTCGCAAGCTTCTGGCGGCCGACCTGCGGTGGCGCAACCCCGAGGGTTACGTGGACCTGCACCGGCGCCTCCGCGACTACACGCTGGACAAGCAGCTGCGCAACGCCGCCGGGGGGACCCGGCGGTGCAGGCGATGCGGTCGTACGCGCACCTGGCCCGCCACGGTGGCGTGCTGCCGAACTACGTGTCGACTGCCGGAGACGAAAACCTCGAGCCCGGCCCGCCGCGGCCCGAGGAGCACGAGCTGCTGATCGCCACGGCCCGCGAGGTACACGGTGACCTCGTGGCCGAGTCCGTCCGGTTCTGGCTGAGCCGCTGGCCTCGGGACTTCTACCGCTGCGCCGGCAACCAGCGGATCCGCGGGTTCACGAGCTGGCTGCGCCTCGATCACCCGCACCAAGCGGAACTGGACGCGGACCCGCTCATCGCCGACGTCTGGCGTGACTTCCTCGGGCGGGCAGAGCTCCCCGAGGGCCGGCACATCACCGTCGCGCGCCACCTCGTGGCCAACCCGAGTCACTGGGCCGAGCCGTCGACCGTCACGGACATGTACCTGGCGGGAATGCTGGGGCACTGGTTGCACGACGCCGCCCTGGCGGCGTCGTACGCGGCCGTGTTGTACGGGGACTACTGGCGGCCGTTGATGGAGTACTTCGACCACCACCAGGTGCGTGACGTCAATCCCGCTTGCCCCTACTCGGTCTTCGGGCACGACTGGCTCGCCGACCCGCCACCGGCCTGGCGGGAGCGGGTGCTGCCCTCGGAGCTCTGGCGCCCCCGGGGAACCGCGCTCCTGACCCGGGATAACGCGGGCGAATCGGTGTGAGGCCCTTTTCCTTCCCGAAAAAATGGACTGGTGTCCAAAGGGCAGTGAACGCGCCCGTTTATTCCGCCGCGGATCCTGGCTGCAAATCGTATGCCCGCTGTGTGCGGGACGAAATCCTGTGTATATCTCGCGTCGAGTGAATTTCTATCGTTTCGGGTTAACGTCGAAGACACACCTGGGGGGTGTGCATTCGATTCGGACACCGATGTCCTGCCGATGCACGGTGCCGCCAGGTCGGGGCGCGCCAAGGTGTACTTTTTGCCGGATTCAGTCACCTGGAATCCGCGTGCAGGAACTCCCGAGAACTCTTGGTGCACTCAAGGACGTGATGACGTGGCGGAATTCTTACGGCCGGTCATCATCGCGCGCTGCGAGAGGGTGCCGATCAAGCCCAAATATGAGGAGCGGAAGGCTTCCTGACTTCGGTTTCCGCCTGAACGCCGCAATGGGGCAATCAGGACTTTCGGGATTCAGTTGTTCGTGTGCTGACTCGCACGAATCTACTCGGTCCGGTGCCCCTTTGTCCAGTTGTGGCGGATGGTTCCCGCTGCTTTCCTCGGTCAGGTAGGTGTGGATTCCATTCGGCGTTTTGGCATCGACCGCGGTCCCGATTACTCGAGGTACTTCACCACCTCCGTCAAGGGTGAGCCGGAACGCGACGCCGTCGAAACGCGGCCGTGGCAAAGGATCATCGGACTCGGTCGTACACCAGGGCCATCTCCCCGAGATCGCCGATCTCGTGGTGGGTGAGCCGCCACTTCGTGGCGGGCAGGCCGTCGTCGAAGAGGCGGGTGCCGGTTCCGGCGAGTTCGGGGGTGATCATGAGGTGGAGGCGGTCGACGAGGTCGGCTTGCAGGAGGGCTTTGATGATCGTCGGGCTGGTGTTGACGAGGATGTCGCCCTCGCCGGTGGCCTTGAGGTCGGTGACGACGTCGGCCGCGGGGGCGTTGGCGATTCTCGAGTGCGGCCACGGGGCTTCGGTGAGCGTGCTCGACAGCACGACCTTTTCCGTGTCCACCAGCCACTTCGCGTAGGCACGGTCGCGCGGGTCGGCGTCCTCGTTGTCGATCACGGTGGGCCAGAAACCGAGGAAGCCTTCGGCGCTGGAGCGGCCGAGCACGGCCGTGGTGGCGCCTTCGTGCAGGCGCGCGAGGTGGTTGCGGGCGACCTCGGTCGTGGCGTACGGGACGATCGCGGCGAGGTCGCCGGGGCCGCCCGCGCCGTGGTAGCGGCCGTCGAGGGTAATGTTGATGTTGGCGGAAACCGTGCGGGTCATTAGTGCGCTCCTTGTGTCCGGCCGGTCTTGATGGCGTTCGTGAGGTTGTCGAGGACTTGGCCCCAGCCGGTCTCGATGCCGGCGATCGCGGGCGCCGCCGCGACGGTGCTGTCGGTGACGCGCAGCCCCAGCCGCAGCCGGGTGCCTTCGGGGGTTTCGTTGAGCGCGAGGTCGAACTCGGTCGTGAACGAGGCGTCGCCGAGTACCGCGAGGTCGAACACGAGCCGCTCGTTCTCGGTGGCTTCCTGCACCTGGCCTTCGGACCGGTAGCTGCCCTCGGCGTCGCGGAACTCCAGCACCGCAGCACCGCACGGCACCGGATCGAGCACCGCCTCCACCACCGAGAACGACGGTGGCGCCCACCAGGCCGCCAGCTTCTCCGGCTCCACCCAGTACCGCCACACGACATCCGGCGGCGCGAGCACCACGCGTTCGAACGAGAACTCCCGCCCGTCCGCCCACCGCTCCCGGTCCGCCGCCGCGGTCTCGGCCTCGACGGCATCGTGGTACCGCCGCAGCACGTCCCGCTCGCCGGCGTGCGCCTCGACCTTGTCGAGGATCACCTCCAATCGCTCCACGAATCCCTTCAGGGGCACCGCGTCCACCGCATACACCCGCTTCTGCCCGAGCGGCGTCACGGACACCACCCCGACCTTCGCGAGCGCCTGCAGGTGCTTCGTCGTCTGCGGCTGGCGCAGCCCCGTGAGCTCCGCGAGCTCACCCACGGACCTCGGCCGCACCGCCAGCAACTCGACGATGCGCCACCGCGCCCCGTCTCCCAGCGCCGCTGCGATCTCGTTCACGAGGAGAAGTATTCCTTGCGAGGAATATTCTTGTCAAGGAATATAAGAATCCGCCGGTGAGCGCCCCGAACGGCGTCAGTACGCGCCGCCAAGCAACGTGAAGAGAAGTCGATCGGACAGGTCCGCTTGGCGTCGAAGTCATCAAGGCCGACAAGGAGGTCCAGCACTTCCAGACACCGCCGTCGCACCAGGCGGTCGGCGCGGCACTTGTCGGCGTCTGCCTGCCGTTCTTGCCGCCCGGCTTCCCACCTCGATCGTCACCTTGCCGTGCCGTCGGCGGAGACGGCTCGTACGCGCGCTACCAGCGGTGGGGAGCCATTCGGCCGGGCCGTCTCGAGTGCGCAGCCGCTTCCGACGTTGATCTCGGCCTGTTTCGCGCCGGCCAGCGTCGCAACTCACCCGTCAGAGAGCAATGACGCGGTGGTAAGACCTCAGCCCTGCGACCCCTTCACCTTCGCAGCCGCCTCCCGCCGTACCTCCGCCTGCGTGGCCCGCTCCCGCGCGAGCCACTCCGGCTCCGCCGCCTTGATTTCCTCGATCTGCTCCGTCGTCAGCGGCTCCGTGAGCCCCGCGCGCGACAAGCCACCGATGGAGATCCCCAGCTTCGAAGCCACCACCGGGCGCGGGTGCGGGCCGTTGCGGCGCAGCTCACGGAGCCATTCGGGGGGATCCGCCTGCAGCGCGTTGAGCTCGTCGCGCGAGACGGGGCCCTCCTGGAACGACGCGGGGGTCGCCTCGAGGTACACGCCGAGTTTCTTCGCGGCGGTGGCGGGCTTCATCGTCTGAGGGGTCTTGCGCGAGGTCATGGGCCTCAGGGTAACCACCGTGGGTAACCTGGCCTGCGTGACCGGCCCGGACGCACCGCCCTCGTTCACGCTCGGCTACGTCCCGGGCGTGACGCCCGGCAAGTGGGTCCGCATCTGGCAGGAGCGCTACGCCGCGACCCCGCTGATGCTGCAGCCCCTCGACCCGCGGGACGCGACGCCGAAGATCCACGACCGGACCGTCGACGCCGCGCTCGTCAGGCTGCCCATCGACCGCACCGGGTTGCACGCGATCCCGCTCTACACCGAGACCACGGTGGTCGTCGTGCCGAAGGACCACCTGCTGGCGGTCGTGGAGGAAGCCACAGCCGAAGAGCTCGCCGACGAGCTCGTGCTGCACCCCCACGACGACACGCTCGACTGGCCGCAGCCGCCCGGAAAGAGAACGGACCACCGGCCCGACACCACGGCCGACGCGATCGAGCTCGTCGCCGCCGGGGTGGGGCTGCTGGTCGTTCCGCAGTCGCTCGCCCGGCTGCACCACCGGCGCGACCTGACCTACCGGCCGCTCACCGACGTCCCCGAGTCACGGGTCGCGCTGTCGTGGCTGGAGGACGAGACCACCGACCTGATGGAGCAGTTCATCGGGATCGTCCGCGGCCGCACGGTCAACAGCACCCGGGGAAAAGCGCCGGAACCCAAGAAACCCAAGGCCAAAACCACCTCCAAACCGCCGAAAAGGCCCCAGCGCCAAGGCAAGCCCCGCCGCCGGTCCTGACGCGCATCGGCCGTTCGGCTGATCTTCGTCGCCGCAACCGCGGCCGGACGGCCATCGCGCCAGGCCGTTCAGGTGATCAACACGCAGCCCGTTCCCGCGAGGCTCGGATCCCGGATCGATCGGAACCGGGATCGCGAGGGGACAACGGACATGGACATCGGCACGTGGGGGCACGCGCAAGCGCAGCGGGTGCGCGCCACCGGGAAACGCACCCTCCTGTTCGCCACCGCGACAACGGTGATCGTTGCGGCCGTGCTCGCGGCCGTCGCCGGCTTCGGCCTGATCGACCTGCAGATCTACCGCTTCGGCGCCGACGCCGTCCTCCACGGCGACGACCTCTACGGCCCGCTTCCGCTGCCGACGTCGGGCACCCCGCTGCCGTTCATCTACCCGCCGTTCGCGGCCCTCCTCTTCACGGTCATGACGCTCCCGCCGCTGCCGGTGGCGGCCGTGCTCATGGACCTGATCTCGCTCGCCGCCCTGTGGCTCGCCCTGCACGCGGCGATCCGCCGGCTCTGGCGGCCCAGCCGCAGCACGGAGCTCATCGCCACGACCGCCCTCACGGTCGCCGCCCTCGCGCTCGAACCGGTGCGCGAGACCATCTCTTTCGGACAGATCAACCTCGTGCTCATGGCGCTGGTCGCCGTCGAGTGCCTCGACCCGAACCCGCGGTGGCCGCGCGGCATCGGCGTGGGCATCGCCGCCGCGATCAAGGTGACACCCGCCGGGTTCCTGCTGTTCTTCATGCTCACCAAGGATTTCCGCGCCGCCCGCAACGCAATGATCGCCGGCGCGGCGGCCACGGCCCTCGGTTTCCTCGTCGCCCCGGCGGATTCGGTGAAGTACTTCTTCGGCGGCGGCCTCACCGGCGCGGCGGGCCTCAGCGGCTCGCCGTACGCCACCAACCAGACGATCGAAGGCGCGCTGCACCGCCTCGACCTGCCGTCACTGCCCTACCACGTGCTGTGGCTGGGCCTGTCGGCCTTCGTCGTCTTCGCCGCCGTGGTCGTGATGCGCCGCGTCGACGCGCCGCTCGCCTTCGTGGTCAACGCGGCGGCCGTGCTCGTACTCTCGCCGATCTCGTGGTCGCACCACTGGGTCTGGATCGCCCCCGCGTTGCTCGTCCTCGCCACGCGCGCCCGCGCCACAGGCCAGGTCGCGGCGCTGGCCGGCGCCACGCTCGTGTTCGTCGTCGCGCCGCACTCGTTCGTGCCGTCCGGCGACTTCCGCGAGCTCGCGTGGGCACTCTGGCAGCACGTGCTCGGCGACTCCTACCTCCTGCTCGCCCTCGGCTTCCTCACCTCGCTCCTCGTCACGACACGCCCGGCTTCGGTCGTGCTCGAAGAATGGCAGCCGTTTTCCCCACTCAGCGAACAGCATTCATAATCGCGTTCGGTAAAACAGCGCAATTCCGTCCCCTCCGAGTGAGCACGGCGAACATTCGGTCACGCCGTCGCGCGCCCCGCAGGGCCGAGTTGGTGAACGCGCTGGTCTGTTCGGGCGAATTGACACCCGCGCCGCCCGGCCCGCCCGGGCCGCGCGAAAGGTCCCCTCACGCAGCTTGATCACACTCTGCGTCACATCGGGAAATGCGCAGAGTGGCGACGCGCGGGAAAACCCTCGTCAACCGACTGCCGCGAAGGCCTATTAGCACGCCGCCAGGGCACTGGTGCTCGCCGCCGCGATGTGATGGCGCTAATATCCGGGTCCCGTCATCCAGGCATGGGGGAGCGGCGCCATCGGTGAGAAGCGTTTTCCGTCGAAAGCCGCGTGCAGCATCAGAACACCAACCCGGCGCACGGCCTGCCACCAACCGGACGCGAGGACTTGAAGCCATGTCGGAACAACTGCCCCGCCACGCGCAGCAGCGCGGGCGCGCCGTCCCGGCCGCGGTCGCGGTCGCGGTCGGAGTGACCGCGGTCGTCGCCGGTGCGCTGTGGGCGTGGGTGACGTTGGAGGTGCCCGAGCAGAACCGGGTACTCGTCGCGGTCGTCGCGGCCGTCACCTGGGTCGCGCTCGTCGCCGCCGTCTACCTCGCCACGCGCGGGACCTCGGCGCTGGCCAAGGCCGAGGAACGCGCCCGCCGCGCCGACGAGCTGGTGCAGGCGGAGGACTACAACCACAAGGCGACCAAGGTCGAGCTCGCCCTCCTGGTCGACCAGGGCCTGCCCGAGGTGGTCAACCGGCTGCGCGACGGCACGAGCGCCGCCGACATCTACAACTCCACGCGGCTGCCGGAAGATCCTTTGCAGCAACGGATCATGCGGTTCGTGATCGACGAGGTCGCCTTCAGCGAGCGCCGCCGCGCCGCCGCCACCGCCGCGTGCGCCAACGCCGCCGGCCGCGTGCAGGCGCTGTCCACCAGCATCCTCGCCGACCTGCGCGAGATGGAGAACCACTGCCCCGAGGACATGCTCGGCGACGTCCTCAAGGTCGACCACAGCACCGCGCAGGCCGGCCGCCTCGCCGACTCGATCGCGGTGCTCACGGGCGCGCGCTCGGGCCGCCGCTGGGCCAAGCCGATCCGCATGGAGAGCATCCTGCGCGGCGCCATGGGCCGCATCGGCGCGTACACCCGCGTGCGCATCCACTCCACCAGCGGCAGTGCCATCGCCGGCTACGCGGCCGAGGACGTGATGCACGCGCTGGCCGAGCTGATGGACAACGCCACCAAGTTCTCCGCGCCCTCCGAAGAGGTCCACGTCTACGTGGAGGACCTCCACAACGGCGCCGTGATCACCATCGAGGACGGCGGCCTCGGCATGAAGCGCCAGGCGCTCCAGCGCGCCGAGATCGCCGTGGCGCAGAACGAAAAGCTCGACCTCACCGCGATCTCCGGCACCCGCCTCGGCCTCGCCGTCGTGGGCCAGCTCGCCCGCAAGCACCAGCTGCACGTGTTCTTCCGCCCGTCCTCGCGCGGCGGCACGGGTGTGGTCCTGCGCATCCCCAACCACCTGATCACGCAGCCGCGCACGGACCCGTTCTCCGATCCCGCACCGCGCAAGGAAGCGCTGGTCAGCGCCGTGCGCGCCGAGGAGCGCGAGTCCACCCGCGGCACGCTGGAGACCGTGCCGGCGGAGACGGGCGGCCTGCCTAAGCGCCCGCGCGGCCAGACGCTTGCCGCGTCCCGTCAGCTGGCCCCGAGCCCCGGCCCGCGGCCCACCAGCCGCGGTCACGGTGACAGCGGCGCCCGGTTCGGTGCGTTCCAGCAGAGCCGCACCCGCAGGGTCGCCAACAGCCCGGTCGAGTCCCAGGTGGACGCCGATGACAACGACTGAGCCCCTGCCGCACCGCAACCCCGAGATTGGAGCGAGGGGGCGCGCGTTTTCCGCCCCCGGATCCTCGATGACCCAGAACACGAACCTCGAATGGCTCCTGGAGAACCTCGTCAGCAACACGCCGGGAGCGCTCCACGCGCTGGTGCTGTCCAAAGACGGCCTCAAGCTCTGCCACACCGCCGGCCTGTCGGTGGACAAAGCCGACCAGCTGGCCGCGATCGCCGCCGGCGTGCAGGCGCTGTCCCACGGCGCGTCGGCCGAGTTCGGTGACGGCAGCGGCGGCGTGCGCAACTCGATGACCGAGTTCCACGGCGGCATCCTGTTCATCGTCGAGGCCGGCATCGGCGCGCACCTCGCGGTGATCGCCGCCGAAGACGCCGACGTCGGCCTCATCGGCCACAACATGGACGAGCTGGTCGAGCAGATCGGCTCGTTCCTCACCGCGGCACCGCGCTACGCGCCGGCCGGTCCGACGCCGTGATCCGCCGCGCCGTCGAGGAAGAGGACCCCGACCGCCTCTACACGCTCACCGGTGGCCGCAGCCGCACCGACGACCTCGAGCTCGACCTCGTCACGATCATCGTCGCCGAGTCGGCCCCGACGGCGGGGATGCAGTCCGAGCACGTGCGGATCCTGCGGATCACCGTGGCCCCCACGTCGGTCGTCGAGCTGTCCTCCGAGCTCTCGCTGCCGGTGAGCGTGGTGAAGATCCTGGTCACGGATCTGCTCGACAGCGGCAAGGTCTCGGCCCGTCACCCCTCTTCGGCGCTGCAGCGCGCGTCCATCCCCGACTCCGAATTCCTCAAGAAGGTGCTCGTTGGACTCCGCAATCTCTGAACGCACTCCTCGCGCCCCGCTGGCCGCCACGGCCGCCGACGGGCTGAAGATCGTGATCGTCGGGGGCTTCGGCGTCGGCAAGACCACGATGGTCCGGTCGGTCAGCGAGATCCGGCCGCTGAGCACCGAGGAGACGATGACGCAGGCCGGCGTCGGCATCGACCAAGGCCTGCAGGGGAAAACCACGACCACGGTCGCGTTCGACTTCGGCCGCATCAGCCTCGACGAGCGCATGGTGCTGTACTTGTTCGGCGCGCCCGGGCAGGAGCGGTTCTGGTTCCTGTGGGACCGGCTGTTCTCCGGCACGCTCGGCGCGGTGGTTCTCGTGGACACCCGCCGCCTGTCCGACTCGTGGTACGCCATCGACCGCCTCGAGCACCACGGCACGCCGTTCATCGTGGCGCGCAACAACTTCGAGCCGCCCGCGCACGATCTCGACCAGGTCCGCGACGCGCTCGACCTCTCACCCGAAGTGCCCTTGATCGACTGCGACGCCCGCCGCCGCGACTCGTCCAAGCAGGTGCTGATCTCACTCGTCGACCACCTCTACTCGTTGTCCACCGCCCGGGAGAACCAGCCGTGACCGACCACCGGCCTGAAACGTCCAAAGAGGACTTCGTCAAGCTCTACGGCGTTCAGTTCCAGGAAGATCCGGCCACCCTCTACGGCCGCATCCGCCTGGAGTACGGCGGCGTCGCCCCGGTGCTGCTCGACGGCGACGTGCCCGCGTGGCTGGTCTGCGGGTACCGCGAGCTGCACCAGGTCACGAGCGACTCCCAGCTGTTCGCTCGCGACACGCGGCGCTGGAACCAGTGGGAGAACGTGCCGGCCGACTGGCCGCTGCTGCCCTACGTGGCGCACAACCCGTCGGTGATGTTCACCGAGGCGATGGAACACCGGCGCCGTGCGGGCGCGATCGGCGACGCACTGTCCGCTGTGGACCAGTTCGACCTGCACGTCCACTGCGAGCAGATCGCCGACCGGCTCATCGACACGTTCGCTGGCACCGGCGAGGCCGACCTCATCACGCAGTTCGCGATGCAAATCCCCTTGCTGGCCATCGCGAAGATGTACGGCATGCCCGAGGCCGAGACCCCGGCCCTGGTCCGCGACGTCGCCATCTCCCTCGACGTCGGCCCCGACGCGATCCCGGCGTACGGCCGCGTGCAGGAGGCCATGGGCCGCCTGCTGGCGCTCAAGCACCGCCAGCCCGGCTTCGACATCCCCTCGCACATGGCGCAGAACCCCGCGGGCCTCACCGACGCCGAGATCGTGCAGGACCTCCTGGTGGTCACGGCCGCGGCCCAGCAGCCCACGGCCAACTGGATCGGCAACACCATCCGGCTGATGCTCACCGACGACCGCTTCGCGATGACGCTCTCGGGCGGCCGCGGCTCCGTCGGCGAGGCCCTCAACGAAGTCCTCTGGCACGACACGCCCACCCAGAACTTCATCGGCCGCTTCGCCACCCGCGACACCCAGCTCGGCGGCCGCCGCATCCGCACCGGTGACCTGCTGGTCCTCGGCCTCGCCGCCGCCAACGCCGACCCCCACGTGCGCCCCGATCTCGCCGGCGGCGCCGCCGGCAACCACGCGCACATGTCCTTCGGCCACGGCGAGCACGGCTGCCCGCATCCCGCGCCGGAGGTCGCGGAAGTCATCGCCCGCACCACCGTCGAGGTCCTGCTCGACCGCCTGCCCGACCTCACGCTGTCGGTGCCGGACGAGTCCCTGAGGTGGCAGCGGTCGATGTGGATGCGCGGCCTGGAGTCCCTGCCGGTCACGTTCACCCCGACGTACGTGGCCGGCCACGCGGCGACCTGGGGCTGACTTTCCTTACGGCACAAGCTTTTTTCACTCGTCGGGCGCGACGGTGGTGCCACGCAGGCGGGCCCGGATCCCGAAGGCGTCCGGAATGCCGTGCTCCTCGGCGAGGTCGAGCGCCTCGCGCCAGTACCGGGTCGCGCGCTCGTGGTCCCCGTGGTCGTCGTGGGTCCTGGCGAGCGAGGTGAGCGCCTCGACGGCCCAGCCCCAGTTGCGGGAAGCGCGGTGCCGGGCGATGTTGCCGAGCCGCGCCTCCGTCGCGGCCTCGAGGTCGCCCGCCTTCTCGTGGGCCAGCGCGATCGTCATCACGCACATGGCCAGCCCGTCGGGGTCTTGCTGCGCCTCGTAGTAGTCGTTCGCGCGCTGCGCGAGGGCCAGCGCCTCCTCGCGCTCTCCGAGCCCGGCGAGGCAGTACGCGAGCCCGGCCGTCGCGGACGCCTCTCCCTCGGGGTTGCCGACGGCGCGGTGCAGGTCCGCCGATTTCCGGAGGTGCTCGGTGGCGTCGTCGTACTTTTCCATCTCAGCCAGCGCGATGCCGTAGTTGTTGTGCACGTGGGCGCGGTCCACGTCGTCGGTGAGCAGCTCCATCGCGCGGTCGAGCTCACGGAGGCAGTCGTCCCACCGGGTGAGGGTGACGTACGCGCCGGCGAGGCTGCGGTGCAGCAGAGCGGCCAGGTCGTCGTTGCCCTCCGGGAGCACTTGCAGCGCCAGCCCGACGACGTCCAGCCAGTCGGCGACGCGCCCGGCGCGGTTGTAGGTCGTGGTCAACGACAGGACGAACGGCGCGATTTCGCTGTGGTACTCGGGCATCGCGGCGAGCCGGCGGGCGAGCGGGGTCAGGGTGGGCAGCTCCGTCTCGAGCCACAGCACCCCTTCGTCGTAGCCGCCGAGCTCGGGCACGGTCACGCCCGGTTCGGCCACGGGGACGTGGTCGGTCTCCGGCCGCAGCGGTTTGATCAGCAGGTTGGCTTCGTGGGCGGTGCACCGGTAGTGGCTGATCAGCCGCCGCAGTGCGGCCTCCCGCTCGGCCGGTGGGTCCGTGGCTTCGAGGAGATCCAGCGAGTACGAGCGGATCAGGTCGTGGGCGGAGTATCGGTCGAGCCGGTCCTCGGTGAGGTAGCGGATGCTCGCGAGCTCCTCCAGCAGGGCCCGGACTTCGGGGACCGGGACCCCGGCGAGACTGGCCGCGGCTTCCACGGCGATGTCGGTGCCTCGGTGCAGGGCCAGCAGCCGGAACAGCCGGGCCGCCGCGTCGCTGAGGTTGCGGTACGACCAGGAGAACACCGTGCGCACGTCGCCGACATCGTCGGCGACGAAGCCCGCCAGCGTGCCACGCGTCTCGCGCAGCGTTGCGGCGACGGCGGCCAGCGTGAGCTGCGGACGCGTGAGCACGCGGGCCGCCACGATCGCCAGCGCGAGCGGCAGGCGCCCGCACAGCTCCGCGATCTCGGCGCACGCCTCGGGCTCGGCGGCCGCCCGGTCCTCGCCGAGGCGCCAGGCGAGTGCGTCCCGGGCTTCTGCCGCAGACAGCGTGTCGAGCGTGAGCAGCTCCGCGTCGTCGGCGACCACCAGCGAGCCGAGGCGGTTGCGGCTGGTCACGACCACCGCGCACCCGGGCGTGCCGGGCAGCAGTGGGCGCACCTGCTCGGCGTCGCGCACGTTGTCCACCACCACGAGTACCCGGCGCCCCACCAGCAGGCTGCGGTAGAGCCCGGCGCGCGCGTCGAGCCCGGTGGGCATCGGCATCGAGCCCGGGCCGAGTGCCTCGATGAAATCGCGCAACGCCTCGGCCGGGTCCACGGCCACCCCGGCCGGCGAGAACCCCTGCATGTTCACGTACAGCTGACCGTCCGGGAACCGCGTGGCGACGAGGTGTCCCACGTGCACGGCCAGCGAGGTCTTGCCCACCCCGCCGAGCCCGTCGAGCACCACCAGCGGAGCCGTCTCCAGCAGTGTCGACAGCCTGGCCACCTCGGCTTCGCGCCCGGTGAACGCCGCCAGATCCGCGGGCAGCTGAGACGGCCGCACCGCTTGACCGGCCGGCACTGCTTGACCGGCCGGCACTGCGACGGGTACCGGCTCCGGCTCGGCGAGCAGCGCTTGGTGCGCCCTCGCCAATTCCGGGCCCGGCTCCACACCCAGTTCATCCACGAGCCGTGAGTGGATCTCGCGGTAGCGGTCGAGCGCGGTGGCTCGTCGCCCATCCGCCGCCAGCGCCGGCAACAACCGCGCGTGCACACCTTCGTCGAACGGATCCTGAGCCGCGGCGCGCTCCAGGTGCGGGAGCAACGGCAGCAACGACCGTCCGGTCGCCATCGCGAGATCGGCGGCCCGCAGCACCACCGTCGCCACTTCCCGGTCGATCCGCGTGAGCAGCGCCGCGACACCCTGGGCCGCTCCGCTCATCCCGGCTCCGGCGACGCCGTGCCACGGCCCCAGCGCCTCGACGTACCGGGTGAGCTCCTCACCCGGCTCGGCGGCGAGGCGCGCCTGCGCGACGCGGCACCGGAACTGGGTGAGGTCCGAAGAGGCCGGGTCGACCTGCAACGCGTACCCGCCCGGCCGGCGCACCAGCCACCGGCCTTGGCTTCGCGCAGGCAGATCGGGCTCCAGGAGCCTCCGCAACGCGCTCACGTAGCGCTGGATCACGTTGGCCGCACTGGCCGGTGGCTCGCCGTCCCACATGAGGTCGACCAGCTCGTCGAGCCCGGCGGGGTTGCCGTCGCGAGCCAGCAGAACCGTCAGCAACAGGCGCTGCGCCGGCGGGCCAACGGCGAGCTCCTGGCCTTCGCGCCAGACCCGAATCCCGCCGGACAGCTGAAACCGCACGGAACCGGGCACGCCCAACCGCCCCTTCGAACCTCAGGTCACGACGAACGCGAGCGTACCTGCGTTCGTTGCGGCTGAAAGGCGATCCTGACAACCCTCACACAAGTCAGTTGGCGGTGAACCGCACCGGCAACGCCGCCGGGCCGCGCGTGAACACCCCCGCTTCGTGGGTGTCGGCGCCGTCCGCGAGCCGCACGTCCGGCATCGCGTCGAGCAGCTGCGCCACGCCGACCTCGATCTCCGTCTTCGCCAGCAGCGCACCGACGCAGAAGTGCCGGCCCAGCGCGAACGACAGGTGGTTCGCTGCTGCGGAGAACGCCGTTTCCGTCGGCAGGTCGGTGCGGAAGATGTCGAACTCGTTGGGGTTCGCGAACCGTCGCGGGTCTCGGTTGGCCGCGCCGATCAGGCAGGTCACGGTGCTGCCCGCCGCCACGGTCTCGCCCGAGATCTCGATGTCCTCGGCGGGCTGGCGCATGATCATGTGCACCGGCGGCGTGTAGCGCAGCGTCTCCGCGAACGCCTTGGGGATCAGCCCGTGGTCGGCTTGCACGGCCGCCAGTTGCTCGGGGTGTTCGAGCAGGTTCTTGAACACGCTCGCGATCGCTTTGTCGGTGGTCTCCCCGCCGGCGGCGAGCAGCAGGCTGCAGAACGCTTTGATGTCCTCGTCGCTCATCCGCGTGCCGTCGACCTCGGCCGAGCAGAGCGTGGAAAGCAGGTCGTCACCGAGGTTTTCGCGCCGGGCGCGGATGATCGGGATCAGGTACTCGGCCAGCTCCTCGCGCGTGCGCACCCCGGCCGCGGCCACGTCCGCGTCCTGGCTGAGGTTGCCGAGGAAGGCGATGATCGCGGTGTACCAGCGCTGGAAGCGCTCGTGGTCGCTCTGGTCCAGACCAAGCATGTCCACGATCACGTTGATGGGGAAGTGGCGCGCGTAGTCCCGCACCAGATCGGCTTCGCCGCGCCCGCGGAAGGTGTCGATGAGCTGCTGGGAGTTGCGCTCGATCACCGGCCGGAACTTCTGCTCCAGCTCGTTGCCGCGGAACGCCGGCACCACCAGCGCCCGGCGGATGGAGTGCTCGCGGCCGCTCATCTGCAGGATCGTGCGACCGTGGGCGGGTTCCAGCTGCCAGCTGTAGTTGTCGGTGGTGAACACCGGTTCCCGGAACGCCCTGGCGACGTCGTCGTAGCGGGAGACGATGTAGCTGTTCATGCCTTCGTGCCAGACGATCGGCTCGTCCTCGAGCATGATGTCGTACGCGGAATACGGGTCGGCGGCGAATTCGGCGGAAAGGATGTCCGGCGCGTGTCGTGCCGTGGTCATGCTGCTCCCTCGCTTGGGCGGCGGAGCAGCCAGGTTATCGACGCAGGTTGCGTGTGCGCCGAAAGTTCAGACCTTCGGAGCAGCTCGATCCTCCAGGTGGATTACGCACCGAACGTCGTTCGGTATCGGGGAGTGAGCCTCGACCCCGTTCCGTCACTCTCGCGAGTTTTTCCGGTCAGTGAGATTACCGCACGGTGGAATTGTCGAAACGGCATTCCCGCCACCCGGCAACACCGGTCGAGACCACCGTCAGGAAGCTGCTCGCCTGACCGACTCCCATGCACCCAGCAGTTCGTCGACCCCCAGCACCGCGCCGAAGTACTTGTCGATGTTCATTAGCGCCGCGTCGTGCTCGGCCTGGGTGAATGCCGCGCAGCAGTCGCCGATGAAGGCGATGTGGTAGTCGAGCATGTAGCCGTGGCGTGCGGTCGATTCGACGCAGACGTTGGTGCTCACGCCGGCCATCACCAGCGTCTCCACGCGCAACGTGCGCAGCACCGAGTCCAGCCGCGTGTTCACGAAGCCGCTGTACCGGTGCTTCGCGACCACCGGCTCGCCCGGCAACGGCGTCACCTCGAAGAACTCCGCGCCCCACGTCCCAGCGCGGCAAACGACGCCCGACCGGCCGCCGGACCGTGCGGTCAGCGCCGCCGAGTCGGTGGCCTTCTCGTGCGCGGTCCGCACGAACACCACCGGCACGCCGTGCGCCCGCGCGCCGGTGAGCAACGTCTGCAGGCGGGGGATCATCGCCCCGGCCGCGCTGACGTCCTCACCGCGGTTCGCGCACGCGCCGTCCGGGTGGCAGTAGTCGTTCTGCACGTCCACCACCACGACAGCCGCCTTGGCGGGGTCCAGCTTGTCCACGTCGAACCGCACAGCGCACCTCCTCGAGGAGACGGCAACCTACCGCCTGAACCGAACCGCGACCAGGGGGCTTTCCACTGGCTGAAAGGCTCAGGCCAGCGCGGCCAACGCCTCCCGCAGCTTCCCCGTCACCTCGACGGGCCGCCGCGACCCGCGGTCCACGAACACGTGCGTGAACGTCCCCTCCGCCACGTGCACGTCCGACGAAACCGCGAACATCCCCACCTCGTACCGCACGCTGGAGCGCCCGAGGTGCGCCACCCGCAGCCCCGCCCGCAGCGAATCCGGGAACGACACCGAAGCGTGGTACTGGCAGCGCGACTCCACGCACAGCCCGATCACCGCGCCCGCTTCGATGTCCAGCCCGCCCGCGTCGATGAGGTAGGTGTTGATCACCGTGTCCATCACCGAGTAGTGCACCACGTTGTTCACGTGGCCGTAGACGTCGTTGTCCTTCCACCGCAAGGGAACTGTCTGCCAGAACGGGTAGCTCACCACAGCTGCACCGAAGACCGCAGGATCCCGGCAAGGTCCTCTGTGGACGAAGCACGCGGCGCCGTCGCCAGCAGTCGCTGCTGCTTCAGCGTGCCCTCGACCAGCGAGTCCACATCGGACTCGTCGTAGCCGACGGCGCCGATCCCCGCCGGAATCCCGATCTCCCGCATCAGGTTCACCAGCACCGCCGGCAGGTGATCCGCGAAGTCCCCCGCCCACTCGAAGTCCGGCGCCAGCAACCGCGCCACGCGCAGGTGCCGCTCCGGCGCCGCCGAGAAGGTGAAGCGGAACGCCTCCGGTGCCGTCAGCGAAACAGCCATCCCGTGCGGCACCATCGCCTCGTCGCCGGGGTAGCCGTCGGGGTGGAAGCCGCGCACCTGGCCCGCGATCGGATACGCGTTCGCGTGCGGGATGTGCACGCCGGCGTTGCCGAACCCGAGCCCCGCGAAAGTCGCCGCCAGGGCCATCGCCTCGCGCGCCGCCAGGTCCGAGCCGTCGCGCACGGCCGCCGGCAGCGCCCACGACAGCAGCGACAGCGATTTCTCCGCGAACATGTCCGCCAGCGGGTTCGCCCCGCAGTAGGGCACCCGTTGCTCGGGCTTCTTCCGGTCGAACTCCGTGTAGGGCTTCGCGGTGTAGCTCTCCGCCGCGTGGCACAGGATGTCCATCCCGCTCGCGGCCGTCACGCCCGCCGGCTGCGTCACCGTGAGCCGCGGGTCCACCACGGCGAGGGTGGGCCGCAGCCGCAGGTGGCTGATCCCGCTCTTCACCCGCAGTGACAGCACGTCGAGCACGCACACCGTGGTGCTCTCCGACCCGGTCCCGGTTGTCGTCGGCACGGCCACCAGCGGCTTGAGCGGGTTGGCCGGCGCGCGCCCGCCGCCCACCGGCGCGTTGACGTAGTCCATCAGCGACCCCTCGTTGGAGGTCAGCAGGTTCGCCGCCTTGGCCGTGTCGATGCTCGACCCGCCGCCCACGGCCACGAACGCGTCGTACGGACCCGAGCCGCGGGCGAAGTCCACCGCCTTCTGCAGGCTCACGTCCGTCGGCTCCACGTGCACGCCGTCGAACACCTCGGTCGCGATCCCGTAGGACTCGATCCCGGCAGCGATCCGCGCCGGCCAACCCGTCTCCGCAACGGTCGGGTCGGTGACCACGAGTACCCGGCGGGCGCCGTACTGCGTCAGGTCGTAACCGATCTCGTCACTGGCACCCGTGCCGTACTTCAAGGCGGGGGCGCCGTAGGTGAAAACGGTTTCATGCTCGGTGGACGTCAAGGCCGTGGTCCTCGCTTCCTGCCAGCGGGCGGACAAAGCGGACATTCGTTCCATTTTCGCAGTCATTCCCTGAAGATCACTTGACTGCGGTGAACCGTGCCGCCCTAAGCTCTCCTCATTAGATACCAAGTAGGAGCGACCGTCGCCCAGACGGCCGTGCGCATCCTGACCGAGGCCCAGGTCCGCCGGGTGTACGCGGTCGTCGGCGAAGCATTCCTCGAACTGCTCGACGCGTTGCAGCGCGAGCGCGAAGTGACACTCGTCTCCGCGCGCCACGATTCGGGCGCCGCGTTCATGGCCGAGGCCGAGGGCAAGCTCACCGAGCGTCCCGCCGTGCTGCTCGCGAGCCGCGGCCCGGGTGCGGCCAACCTGGCCATCGGCGTGCAGACGGCGTACCAGGACGAGACACCGATGGTCGTCCTGCTCGAGACACCGGCGCTCGACCGCACCATCACCGGTGAGCTGCCGACGTCGGACCTCACGGCGATGTTCGAGTCCATCGCGAAGTGGTGCGTCCGCGCCGAGGACCCCGACGCCGTGCCGGGCCTGCTCGCCGAAGCGCTCACACGCTGTCGCGAAGGACGCCCGGGACCGGTCGTGCTCGGCGTGCCCAGCGACGCGTGGGGAGTGCCCTACGACTCGGCCAAACCCGTGACCAAGGTGCGCCAGCCGATCATGGGCACGCTGGGCCGTTCGGCCGAGGCCGTCGCCGCGCTCGTCGACGAGGCTCGCTACCCGGTGGTCATCGTCGGCGGCCGGGCGCGGTCGGCGCGCGACGAGCTGATCGCCGTGGCCGACGAGCTCGCCCTGCCCGTCTACAACGCCTTCCGCCGCCAGGACGCCTTCCCCGAGACGCACGCGCGCTACGCCGGCCACCTCGGCCTCGGCATCCCCGCGCGCCAGCTCGACGCCCTCGAACGCGCCGACCTCGTGCTCGCCCTCGGCACCCAGCTCGACGAGGTGACCACCCAGGGCGGCCGCTACCCGACGGCGCAGCAGACGCTCGTGCTCGTCGGCACCGGCATCGACGAGCAGCGCCGCCGCGGCCTCACCTTCCGCGTCGACTCCGAGGTCGAGCCGTTCCTGGTGGAGCTGCGCTCGATCGCCAACCCGCGCACGCGCCGCGCTTCAGCCGCCAACGCCGCCGTGCACACCTTCATGACCCCGCCCGATACGAGCGGCAACACGCGGGTGCACCCCGTCGACGTGATCCGCGCCCTGCGCAAGCTCGCGCCCGAGGACACGATCGTGACCAGTGACGCGGGTAATTTTGCGCAGTTCATGCACCGGTACTGGTGCTTCACCGCGCCGCGCAGCCAGCTCGGCCCGAGCAACGCGGCGATGGGTTACGCCGTGCCCGCCGCCATCGCGGCCAAGCTCGCCGAACCGCGCCGCGCCGTCGTCGCGATGGTCGGCGACGCCGGCACCCTCATGACGGGCCAGGAGATCGAGACGGCGGTGCGGTACCGCGCGCCTGTGATGGTCGTCGTGTTTCAGAACGGCGTGCACGGGGCATTGGCGATGCACCAGGCCCGTACCCACGGGCGCCTTTCCGGTGTCACGATCCCGCTCACGGACTTCGCTTCGTGGGCGCGGGGGCTCGGCGCCGCGGGGTACACGGTGGACGATCGGGAGGAACTGGAGGCGATCGTCGCGAGTGCGCTGGTGCGCCAGCGTCCATGTGTGATCGATGTGAGGACGGACCCGGATGTCGTAACGCCGGACGTCCGCCTGAGCACCTTGCTGAGTGCCGTGCGCCCGCAATCGCCCGGGCAGTGACTTTCTCAGGGAGATAACAGGAAACGCCGGGAAAGTTCAGTGGCCGCACGGGGGTGGCTCCGGTAGCCTGGCGTTGTTCCCGGGGGTTCGCGGGAGAACCGGGATCCGGCAGTCACGGAAGTTGCCTCGAACACAGGGTTGCGTCGAACACGGGGGATCCGTCGGGGGTCCTGACCGGCTCGGTGAACCGACACGGTCCTGGCGACGTTTACGAATCTGGTCTGGTCCGGACGGGAACGGCCGTTTTCTGTCGGTGCCGGATGACATCATCACGGCATCGCCCGCCCGAGGCGGGTGGGAACGAGGGGAGTTTCGACATGGCCGACGAAAAGAACACGGTTTCGCGTGGTTCGGCCCGTGCTGCTTCTGCGCGCACCGCTGCGGCGCGTGCCGCCGGCGCGCGCACGGCCACGGAGCAGGTCCGCGAGACCTCGGGCGTCGTGCCGGTGCTGTTCAGCGCCGGCGCGGAGGCCCACGACGTGGCCGTTGTGGTCGGCGACCAGGACGCGGCCGGCTGGCGCTCGCCGTTCGGGGGCGGCCTGCGCGCGGCGAGTGGCGAATAGCTCACTCCGGTCCGGATCACACCGCCGGTCCGGGTGACGCCGGGTGAGTCGGGTTGTCCGCTCGCCACTGCCTGTGCTTTACTTTCGCTGGTCTCGATTTTTGTGAGTCACGCTCGCAGATATCAGCGGGCGTAGTGTCTCCTCGCCGAGGAAGCAAACCGCCCGGTTTTCGACCCGGGATGCTGATGTGGCTTCCTGTTTTGGTGTTATGTATGGAGATTTTTAATGACTCAGGGCACTGTGAAGTGGTTCAACTCCGAGAAGGGGTTCGGCTTCATCACCCCCGACAACGGCGGCGGCGACGTCTTCGTTCACTACAGCGAGATCCAGGGTAGCGGCTTCAAGAGCCTCGAAGAGAACGCTCGCGTGGAGTTCGAGATCGGCCAGGGCCAGAAGGGCCCGCAGGCCACGTCGGTCACCGTGATCTGACCTAGAACTTCGAGAAGGGGCCGCCACCCGCGCTACGGGTGGCGGCTCTTTTCGTGTGGGCGCTGTCGTGGGTGCGGGTGGACTGCCGTCCCACCACCTGGTTTCCCTTGCCGGACAACAGCTTCCGTGCCGCGTCATCACTCGGCTATCACCCGATCGTGTCCACCTCGGACCTCGTAGGCTCCCGGCCATGATCGAAAACGCCTACACCGTCACCGGAATGTCCTGCGGCCACTGTGCCCAATCGGTCACCGAGGAGCTCACCGAACTGCCCGGCGTCACCGGCGTCGAGGTCGACGTCGAAACCGGCCGCGTTGTCGTGCGCAGTGAGCAGGAGCTCGCGGAGGACGCCGTCCGCGCCGCCGTCGAAGAGGCGGGCTACACCTACGAAAGCACCGCTGCCCTCGTCTGACGGATCACCTCCGCGAGCCGCTCGAAGTAATCGCGGGTCGACTGTGGGTAACCACTGCGGTGACACCCTGGCCTGACGTGGTGGCACCCGGCAAACTTCGCCCTTCTAAGCATTGCGCCGTCCGGGTGAGCAATCGATCTGCAACCCTCCGCAACTCTTCCCCTCTTCGCCCTTACACGATCTGCTGAACCGGCACAAAGCAGGACAAGGGGAGAACTGTGGTGGGCCCAGGTGTGGCGGGCATCGTCGCCAACCCGGCGTCGGGTCGGGACATCCGGCGGCTGGTGGCGCAGGCGTCCGTGTTCCCGACGGCCGAGAAGGCCAACATGGTCCAGCGGGTGCTGGCCGCGTTCGCTGCCACGGGCGTCGAGAGAACGCTCGTTTCCACCGATCTCGGTGGCATCTCCGCGGCCGTGCACCGTCAGCTCGGGCGGGATCCGCTGCCGGGCGTCGAGTTCTGCGACAAGGACCCGCTCACAGGCACCGCGCAGGACACCGTGAACGCCGTGCGCCGCATGGTCGACGCCGGCGCCGGCGTGATCGTCTGCCTCGGCGGCGACGGCACGGCCCGGGTCGCCGCGACGGCGTGCGGCGAGGTGCCGGTGCTCGCGCTGTCCACCGGCACCAATAACGCCTTCCCGCAGATGCGCGAAGCCACCGTCGCGGGTCTCGCCGCGGGCCTCGTCGCGAGCGGGCAGGTCGACGCCGACCTGGTCACGCATCGCGTGAGCAAGCTCGAAGTCGTCACCAAGGCGCGGCGCGAGATCGCCCTGGTGGACGTCGCCGTGACGCTGAGCAAGCACGTCGGCGCGAAGGCATTGTGGGATCCTGCGGCGCTGACCGAGCTGTACTGCACCTTCGCCGAGCCCGACGGCATCGGCCTCTCCAGCATCGCGGGCCAGGTCTGCCCGAGCCCGCGCTCCAGCGCCGACGGCGTCGCCCTCAAGCTCGGGCCCGTCGGCGCGACCGCGCACGTGGTCCACGCGCCGATCGCCCCCGGCCTGGTCAAGGCCGTCGGCGTGCGCGGCTGGGGCGTGCTGCAGCAGGGCATGCGCGTGGACCTCGCCGCGGGTGGGGGCGTGATCGCCGTCGACGGTGAACGCGAGCTGGAACTGAAGCAGGGGGAGAGCGCGTATGTCGAGCTCCGGTCCGACGGGCCGTGGTGCATCGACGTCCGCGCGGTGATGGCCGAAGCGGCCAGGCGGGGGTTGCTGCGCAGCAGCAATAACAGCGCCGGGAGGAACAGCACCGCGAAAAACAGCGGCGGCAAGAACAGTGCCGGCAAGAAGAATGCGCCCACCAAGGGAGAGGAGCGTCGACGATGACGGAAACCCTGCTGGAGGCCTATCGCACCATGCGCACGATCCGCGCGTTCGAAGAGCGCGTGCACGAGGAGTTCGCCACCGGCGACATCCCCGGCTTCGTCCACCTCTACGCCGGTGAGGAGGCCTCGGCCACCGGCGTCTGCCGCCACCTCGACAACCGTGACACCATCGCCAGCACCCACCGCGGCCACGGTCACTGCATCGCCAAAGGCGTCGACGTCAAGGCGATGATGGCCGAGATCTACGGCCGCACCACGGGTTCGTGCCACGGCAAGGGCGGCTCGATGCACATCGCCGACCTGTCGAAGGGCATGCTCGGCGCCAACGGCATCGTCGGCGGCGGGCCACCCCTGATCTGCGGCACCGCGTTGGCCGCGAAGCAGCAGGGCACCGGCGGAGTCGGCGTCGCGTTCTTCGGCGACGGCGCCAGCAACCAGGGCACCACGCTCGAAGCCCTCAACCTCGCCTCGGTGTGGAACCTGCCCGCGCTGTTCGTTGCCGAGAACAACGGGTACGCCGAAGCCACCTCCAGCACCTGGTCCGTGGCCTCGGACAACATCGCCGACCGCGCCGCCGGGTTCGGCATGCCGGGCGTGATCGTCGACGGCTACGACTTCTTCGCCGTGACCGAAGCCGCCGGCGAGGCCATCGAACGCGCCCGCGCCGGTGGCGGCCCCACCCTCCTGGAAGTGAAGTTCACGCGCTACTTCGGCCACTTCGAAGGCGACCAGCAGAGCTACCGCGCCGACGAGGTCGCCCACGCCCGCGAAAACCTCGACTGCCTCAAGCGCTTCCGCACGCGTGTGGTCGAAAGCGGTGAGCTGACACCGGAAAGCCTCGACCGGATCGACGCCGAAGTCGCGAAACTCGTCGACGAAGCCGTCACCGAAGCGCAGGCCGCACCCAAACCCGCCCGAGCCGACTTGGAGACCGACGTCTACGTCTCGTACTGAAGGGAGCGCGAGTCATGGCACGCACGATCAGCTACCGCGAAGCGATCAACGAGGCCCTCGCGCAAGAGATGCAGCGCGACGAGTCCGTGATCGTGATGGGCGAGGACAACGCCGGCGGCGCGGGCAGCCCCGGCGAGGACGACGCATGGGGCGGCGTTCTCGGTGTCACCAAAGGCCTTTACGGCCGTTTCCCCGGCCGGGTCCTCGACACGCCGATCTCGGAGTCGGCTTTCATCGGGGCCGCCATCGGTGCCGCGACGGCGGGACAGCGGCCCGTGGCCGAGCTGATGTTCATCGACTTCATGGGCGTCTGCTTCGACCAGATCTTCAACCAGGCAGCCAAGTTCAGGTACATGTTCGGCGGCAACGCCCGCACGCCCGTGGTCATCCGCACGATGTACGGCGCCGGCCTGCGCGCCGCCGCCCAGCATTCCCAGTGCCTGTACCCGATTTTCACGCACATCCCGGGTTTGAAGGTCGTGGTGCCCGCCAGCCCGTACGAGGCCAAGGGCCTGCTCATCCAGTCCATTCGCGACGACGATCCCGTGATCTTCTGCGAGCACAAGGCTCTTTACGACATGTCCGGCGATGTCCCCGAAGACAGCTACACGATTCCCTTCGGTGAAGCCAATGTCGTACGCGATGGTGAAGACCTCACCATCGTCGCCTTCGGCCGCATGGTCGGCGTCGCCGAGGAAGCCGCGCGTGAGCTGGCCGCGAGCGGCATCGAGGCCGAGGTGCTCGACCCGCGCACGACCAGCCCGCTCGACACCGAGACGATCATCGAAAGCGTGGAGAACACCGGCCGGCTCGTGATCGTCGACGAGGCTTCCCCGCGCTGCAACCTCGCCACGGACGTCTCCGCGCTCGTGGCGAAAGAAGCGTTCGGTGCCCTGCGTGCGCCCATCGAGATGGTCACACCGCCGCACACCCCCGTGCCCTTCTCCGACGCCCTCGAAGACCTCTACATCCCGGGCCCCCAGCAGGTGGTCAACGCGGCGAAAGCCGTGGTCGGCTGGACGCGCTGATGACCGAGACGCACGCCGACATCCACCGGGTGACCATGCCCAAGTGGGGCTTGTCGATGAAGTCCGGCCGCATCACCGACTGGCTCGCAACCGAAGGCGACGAGGTCACAGCCGGCGACGACCTCGCCGACATCGACACCGACAAGATCACCGGCACGCTCGAGTCCCCGGGCTCGGGCGTGCTGCGCCGGGTGATCGCGGCGGAGGGGGAGGACGTGCCCGTCGGCGCCACGATCGCCCTGGTCGCGCCCGCCTCCGTGGGCGACGCCGACCTCGACGAGGCCGCCGAAACCGCCCGCCGCGAGCTGGCCGAGGGCATCGTCGCCGAGGTGGCGGGTCCGGTCACGGGCACCGCCGAGGTCGACGGCCGCACCCTCAGCTACGCCGGCCTCGGTGAGGGTCCCGAAGTCGTGGTCCTCGTCCACGGCTACGGCGGCGACAAGAACTCCTGGCTCTTCGTGCAGGAACCACTGGCCGACGGAAGGACCGTTTACGCCCTCGACCTGCCCGGTCACGGCGAGTCGACCAAGGACGTCGGCGACGGTTCCCTCACCACCCTCGCCAACGCCGTCCTCAGCTTCCTCGAAACACTCAACGTCACGAAGGCGCACCTCGTCGGCCACTCACTCGGCGGCGCGGTGGTCGTCGCGGCCGCCGCCGCGCAGCCCGCGAAGGTCGCGTCGCTCACGCTGGTGGCCCCGGCCGGCTTCGGCGACCGCATCAACGCCGCCTACCTGCAGGGCTTCGCGGCAGCCGGTTCACGAAGGGAGCTCAAACCCCACCTCGGTGCCCTCTTCGCCGACCCCGCGCTGGTCACCCGCCGATTCGCCGACGACCTCCTCAAGTACAAACGCCTCGACGGCGTCGACCGCGTGCTGGCCAAACTCCTCGGCACCCTCCTCGACGACAACGACCGCCCGGCCCTCGACGTCACCCCGCTCCTGGCCCAGTACCCCGGCCCGGTCGCCGTGGTCTGGGGCAGCGAGGACGCGGTGTTGCCGCCTGAAAACGCAGCTCAGCTGCCGGACACGCACTTCGTCGAGGGGGCCGGTCACCTCGTGCACCTGGAACGCCCGGCGGCGGTCGTCGAGGTCGTTACCGCGTTGATCGACTCTGTCGGCGAAGTCACCGACTCTTCCGATCACGGCCCGTCCACCGGCACACTGGCGCACGGCAGCCGGTGAGTGGTGGACTAGGAGCGGTGGGTGGGGCAGCAGCACCTCGAGGCAGCGTTGCCGGCCGGGGTCGACCCTCGGCAGCACGCGCGCGCACTCGCCCGGGTGCACGAAGCCGCCATCGCCGGTGAAGCTTTGCCCAGCGCGCCGCGCTCGGTGATCGGTGAATCGTGGTCACGGGTGCGGCGCCTCGGCATCGACCCGGACCGCGGCCCGTCGTCGCCGATCCTCGACGACGCCCAGCTCGAAGAACGCCGCCGCTGCAGCGGGCTGGACCCGCTGCTGCCCGTGCTGCGCGGCGGTTTGCTCAGCCTGGCGGAGCAGGCCGCGCACATCATGGTGGTCGTCGACGCCGCCGGCCACGTCCTCTGGCGCGACGGCAGCAGTGCTGTCCGCCGCCGCGCCGACCGGCTCGGGTTCGTCGAGGGCGTCGACTGGCAGGAGGAGTCCGTCGGCACCAACGCCATCGGCACGGCGTTGGTGGCCCGCCGCCCGGTGCAGGTTTATTCGGCCGAGCACTACGTGCGCGCCCAGCACGACTGGACCTGCGCCGCCGCCCCGCTGCACGACCCCCGCGACGGGCGACTGCTCGGCGTCGTCGACCTCTCCGGTCCCGCCTCGACGGTCCACGCCACCACCCTGGCCCTGGTCGACGCAGTCGGCCGCCTCGCCGAATCCCACCTGCGCACCACGCACCTCACCGATCTCGAACGCCTTCGTGGCCACGCACTTCCCTTGCTGGCCAAGGTTTCCGGCCGGGCTTTGGTGGTTGACGCCCACGGGTGGATCGCCGCCGCCACCGGCCTCGCGTCCACCGGACGCTTTCCGCTGCCGACCTCCGTGACCCCCGGGCCTTTGTGGCTGCCCGCCCACGGCCACAGCGTGGTCGAACCACTGCCTGGCGGCTGGCTGATTCGTCTGGACGACCGCGAAGCCGCCCCGCCTACCCGCGTTTCCCTCGACTTGCGGCTCCCCGGCGAGCCCGTGCTCACGGTCTACGGCGCTACGAGCGAATGGACCCACCGCGTCTCTCCCCGTCACGCACAGCTGCTGTATGCCCTCGCCGCCCACCGAAACGGCTGCAGCGCCTCACAGTTGGCGGCGGTGTTGTTCGGCGACGCGACGCGCACGGTCACCGTCCGAGCCGAGGTTTCGCGGCTGCGGCGGATCGTCGGGGGGATCGTCGTCGGACGGCCGTATCGCTTCGCCGACAACCTCGAAGTCATCGTGCACGGATCGGCCATCGCCGGTTAGGTTTTGGTGCGCGAAGCGTTGGCACGCGCGGGTTGCCCCGCGTACGCGCAACCACCATTGGTGTGAGAGATCTTTCTTGCCCGCGTGGCAAGCGGCAATGGTGTGCACCATGACCAAGCGAACGTCGGTGCGCCAGCGCCGGGTCTCCGCCGAGCTGCGGGCCCTGCGGGTGGCCGCGGGCATGACGTGCAAAGAGGTCTCCGACGGCCTCGGCTTCTCGGAGAGCAAGCTCAGCCGCATGGAGACCGGCGACCGTGGCCTCTACGTCGACGACGTGTCCGCGATCCTCGGCTTCTTGCATGCGCCATCGGACAAACGCCAGGAGCTGTTGAAGCTGCTGCGGGATGGCGAGGAGCGCAACTGGCACGAGATCCACGGCAAGTTGCCAGCGGACTGGAAACAGCTGATCCGCTTCGAAGACGACGCATCCGCGATCAGGAGCTACGAGCCGATGGTCCTTCCAGGACTTGCGCAGACTCCGGACTACGCAAGGGCGGTGATCCACGCTACGAACCCGACTCTCTCCGACGATGAGGTCGAGGGATTGGTTGCGGCTCGCCTCGGGCGCCAGGTGGTGCTCAGCAGGAGGGAGGCGCCGACTGTGCACATCCTGATCGAGGAAACAGCTATCCGCCGAACGATCGGCGACATTGCGATTATGCGTGGCCAACTGGAGAATCTGCTCACGGTTGGTAACCGCAGCAACGTGACCATTCAAGTGGTGCCGTTCTCTGCCGGTGGCCATCCGGGTCTAGAGGGACCGTTGGTGCTGCTGGAGTTCCTGACCGAGCCCCCGCTCGTCTACGCCGAGAACCGCACTGCCGGGAGTTTTGTCGAGGATGAGGCGCCGATCAAGCATGTTAAGGTTGCCTGGCGTGGGATTCTTGCCGTGGCATTGTCAATCGAAGACTCCGCGCGGCTGATTTCCACGGTGATTGGCGAGATGACTTCATCCTAGGAGCAGGCACGATGATCGCCCCGAACCCGATCCAGGCAACTTGGCGCAAGAGCTCCTACAGCACCTCACAAGCCAACTGTGTCGAGGTCGGTGCCTGGAACAAGAGCTCCCACAGCACAACTCAGTCCAACTGTGTCGAGGTTGGCGCGTGGGACAAGAGCTCCCACAGCACCTCTGAGGCCAACTGTGTCGAGGTGGGGGCGTGGAACAAGAGTTCCTACAGCACTACCGAGGCGAACTGCGTTGAGGTCACCGCCACCCCGTCGATCGAGATCGGCGTGCGGGACACGAAGGATCGTGGCGCGGGTCACCTCACCGTTTCGGCTGAAGCGTGGACCGCGTTTCTCGCCCGTGCCGCAGGCTGAACGAGATCACGTGCTGGTGACACCTTCCGGGTGAGGTTCGCCCGGCTCTCCGCGACCGGCTACCTTCTGCGGGTGGCGTACGGGGAGGAACGGGGATGACCAGCACGGTGACGCGGCCGGAAACGTCTGCGGGCACTGGCGGCACGGGTGCTTCCGCGCCCCCGCCTGAGGAACCGGGGGGCCGCAGCGGCATCGCGGGCCTGCTGGAGCTGCCGGCCCAGGCGGTGCGCGCGGTCGTGAGATCGGCGGCGACCACGCCGGGCCGGCTTTCGGTGATCGCGGTGGGACTGGTGTTGCTGTCGCTGGTGGCGGGACTCGTCGGCACGCTGTCGGTGCAGGACAAGGACGACACCATCTCCGGCCTGATCAGCTACCGCGAGCCGTTGGCGTCCGCGGCGCAGCAGGTGTTCCGTTCGCTGTCCGACGCGGACGCGACGGCGGCGACCACGTTCCTGTCGGTGGGCACCGAGCCGCCGGAGTTGCGCAAGAGGTACGAGCAGGACATCGCGGAGGCGGGTTCGGCGCTGGCGAAGGCGGCGTCGGACACCGCCGATGTGGGTGACGCCGCTCACCAGGTGGACATCCTGAACCAGAAGATCCCGGTGTACACGGGGATCGTCGAGACGGCGCGGGCGAACAACCGTCAGGGGTTCCCTTCGGGGGCTTCGTACCTGCGCGAGGCCTCGCAGCTGATGCGGAGCACGATCCTGCCCGCCGCGGAGGCGCTGTACAAAGCGGACACCCAGAAGCTGTCCGACGAGCAGGACGACAGCACCGGGTTCCCGTGGGCGGCCGTCGCGCTGTTGGTGGTGCTGGTGGCGGCGCTGGTCGTCACGCAGGTGTACCTGAGCCGCAAGACCAACCGCGTGGTGAACATCGGCCTGCTGGTGGCCACGGCGTGCATCATCCTGTCGATGCTGTGGGGCGCGGTGGCGCTCGTCGTGCAGGGCAGCCTGGTCGGCAGCGGCAAGACCGACGGCAGCTCGCAGGTCGACGTGCTCGCCCGCGCGCGCATCGCCGCCCTGCAGGCCCGCGCCGACGAGACGCTGACCCTGGTCGCCCGCGGCGACGGCGCCACCTACGAGCAGCAGTTCATCAAGCTCGCCGAGACCCTCGTCGGCGCCGATGGCCAGGGCGGCCTGCTGGGCCAGGCGCGCGACCTCGCCGCCGGCACGCCCGGCCAGCAGAAGATCGAGGCCGCCGAACAGGCCGCGCGCGAGTGGTCGCTGGCTCACCTGGAGGTGCGCAAGCTCGATGACAGCGGGCAGTACCAGCAGGCCGTCGACTTCGCCACGAGCGTGAGCCAGGGCTCCGCGGCCGCCGCCTTCGCCCGGCTCGACGCGAACCTGCAGGACGCCATCGAGTTCTGCCGCCAGGAGTTCCTCGACGACACCCAGGCCGGCAACAACGCCCTGACCGCCCTGGCGCCCGGCGTGGGCGTCCTGGCCCTGCTCGCTGCGGGCGGCGCGACCATCGGCGTCCGCGAACGCCTGCGGGAATACCGGTGATGGCCGCTTCGGCTTCCCGTTCGTTCCGGCTTGCGCTGGGCGGCGGACGTTCCGGCGCTCGGCGGGCCACGATGGTCGTCGGGCGCGCGCGGTGGAGATCGAGCTTGCCCGCCGGCACGTGGCGGAGATTGAGGGAGTACCGGTGATTCGGTCGCGTCACTTGTTCCGGGCGGCCGCACTGGCGGTGGTCGCGATCCTGGCCACCGCGTGCGGCACGGCTCCCCAGCCGGTGAAACTGGCCCCGGTGAGTGACGCGGCCTGGCCGATGCCCGCCGACGTCGGCGGCCCCGACGCCTCCGCCGGCGGCTCGGCCGACACCAGCTGCGACCCCACCGCGAGCCTCTCGCCGGCGGGCGCCTCGGCCGCGTCCACGTCCGTCGCGAAGATCAAGGCCCGCGGCAAGCTGATCGCGGGTGTCGACCAGACCACGTACCTGTTCGGTTTCCGCAACCCCAAGACGGGCAACCTCGAGGGCTTCGACATCGACATGGTCAACCAGATCGCCGCCGCGATCTTCGGCTCGGCCGAGGGCCACGTGCAGTTCCGGGCGATCGCGTCGTCGCAGCGTGAGCAGGTGCTGAAGGACCACCAGGTGGACGTGGTGGTGCGGACGTATTCGATCACTTGTGCGCGCTTGAAGGATGTTGCGTTCTCGTCGGTCTACTACGTCGCCGGCCAGAAGATCCTCGTCCCGAAGGCCTCGAACGCCGAGTCGCTGTCGGACCTGAAGGGCAAGCGCGTCTGCGCCACCAAGCAGTCCACCTCGCTCGCCAAGATCGCCACCGACCCGGCACACCCCACCGCCGTCTCGGTCGACAACTGGTCCGACTGCCTCATCATGCTCCAGCAACACCAGGTCGACGCCGTCTCCACCGACGACACCATCCTCGCCGGCATGGCCGCCCAGGACCCGACCGTGAAGGTCGCCGGTTCGCCCATGACCACGGAGAACTACGGCATCGGCATCCCGAAGGACGAGCCCGACCTGGTGCGGTACGTGAACTCGGTGCTGGAGACCACCCGCACCAACGGCAGCTGGCAGGCGAGCTACCAGAAGTGGGTCGGCGCCCGCCTGGGCCCGGCCTCACCGCCGACGCCGAAGTACCAGTAGTCCGATCGGGGTGATCAGGGGCTTCCCCAGGCGTCCGGCCCCCCGCGGCGGGTCACCCGACTAGGATCATCCAGGGAGTTTTGCCGCGGGGATCTCGGGAGGTTGTTGTGTCGGAGGAGCCGCGCCGTCCTCGGCACGCCGCGCCGGACGAGAGCGCGGGCGCCGAGACGCCCTCGTGGACACCGCCGCCGCCCGTTCGCTGGGACACACCCGAGCCGTCGGTGTCCGGGCGGCTCGATCCGGGCGCCCGGCCGGATCCCGAGTCACCCACGGTGATCAACACGCCCGTGTACCGGCCTGCGCAGGGGGTGCCTCAGGCGCAGTACCCGGGACCGTTCCAGGGTCAGCAGGGCCAGCAGGGTCAGCCCGGTCAGCCCTCCGCCGGGCAGCAAGGGCAGCCCCAGGGGGCTTCCGGCACACAGGGTCAGGGCGGTCCCGGATTCCCTGGTTCAGGCCAGCCGTCGCAGGGCGCTCCCGGTCCGCAAGGCCCAGGGCAGTCCCAGGGCCAGCAGGGCCAAAGTGGTCTTGGCCAGCCTGGCTCCGGCCAGCCGATGCCGAACCCCGGCTACCCGCAGTCGCCCTTCGGGCAGCAGCCTCCTTCGCAGAGCCAGGCTTACCCGCCGCACCCGCAGTCGCCGCAGTCCCCATCCCGGCCGTACCCACAGGGCCCCGGCTACCCGCCCGTGTCCCACACCGGCGCGCAACGCCACCCCGGCACCCAGGGCCAGCCCCACCCGGGTGGTCAGTACGCCCCCGGCCGCCCGAACCCCGAGCAGCCCAACCGCGTCGCGGAGCCCGGAGCGCACCCTGGCACCGGCCGCGCTGCCGAGCAACCGAACCGCGCCGCCGAGCCCGCTGCGAACACCGGCCCCAACCGCGTCGCTGAGCCTGGTTCGAACCCCGGCACCGGCCGCGCTGCCGCCCCAGCCGCGAACCCGGGCCGCCCGAGCGCCGAGCAGCCGAACCGCACAGGCGAGCCCGCCGCGAACACCGGTCCCAACCGCGTCGCTGAGCCGACCGCGAATCCGGACGCCGGCCGTTCAGACTCCGGCGCGGCCTCGGGCCGTCCGGGTACCGAGCAGCCGAACCGCGCGGCCGAGCCCGCCACGAACCCGGGCACCGGCTCGGCGATCCCCTGGAAGCAGCCCGGCCAGGCCGCTACCCCGGCGCAGGAAACACCGGGACCAAGCGAAGAAAACCCAACCCCCGAAGATGCCACCCGCCCCCCGGGTGACCTCGCGCCGGTGATCCTCCCGCAGTCGCAGCAGCCGGTCGCCCCCGTCGACCCCGCGGCGCCGATGCCCACCAGCGTGCTCGCGAACCCGAGTCCCGGCACGCAGAGCATCATGCCGCCGTCGCCGCGGGTCCAGCCGCAGGACGCGTTGCCGGATCCGGGCACGGACAGCGTCGTCGCCGCGAGCCGCAGTGAAGGCCACGGCACCGGCAGCCGCAGCGAAGGCGGTTCGCAGGGCAGCAGTGGCACGGGCTCGTTCCCCGGCACGTCGCGCCGGACCGGCAGCCGCACGTCCAGCCGGCGCTCGCGTCGGGGCCGCTTGGGCGCCGGGCTGATCGACGTGCCGCCGGTGCCGTACCGCGATCCCGCCACGGCCGTGCTCGCGAACCCCGTCGTCTCCGAGGAAAAGCGCTTCTGCGGCAACTGCGGCGCGAAGGTCGGTCGTGGCAAGGGCGAGCTGCCCGGCAACCCCGAAGGCAAGTGCGACAACTGCGGCACGCCGTTCTCGTTCCTCCCGAAGCTGCAGCCGCACGAGCTCGTCGGCGGCCAGTACGAGGTGCTCGGCGCCCTCGCGTACGGCGGCCTCGGCTGGATCTACCTGGCGCAGGACCACAACGTCTCCGACCGCTGGGTCGTGCTCAAGGGCTTGATCGACACGGGCGACGCGACCGCGATGGCCGCCGCCGCCAACGAGATGCGGTTCCTCGCCGAGGTCGAGCACCCGAACATCGTCAAGATCCACAACTTCGTGCAGCACCCGGACGCGCAGACCGGCACGTCCGTGGGCTACATCGTGATGGAGTACGTCGGCGGCCAGTCGCTGCGCCAGCTCGCCCTGCAGCACCACCGGGAGAGCAAGCGTCCCGAGCCGTTGCCGATCGGGCAGGTCATCGCGTACGGCCTCGAGATCCTCCCCGCGCTCGGCTACCTCCACAGCCAGGGCCTGCTCTACTGCGACCTCAAGCCCGACAACGTGATCCAGACCCACGAGCAGCTGAAGCTGATCGACCTGGGTGCCGTCCGGCGCGTGGACGATTACGAGAGCCCGCTCTTCTTCACCACCGGCTACAGCGCGCCCGAGCTGGCCACGCAGGGCGCGTCGATTTCGAGCGATCTGTACACCGTCGGGCGCACGCTGGCCGTGCTGAGCTTCGAGTTCCAGGGCTACACCACGAAGTTCAAGTCGACGCTGCCCGGCCCGGACGCGGTGCCGCTGTTCGCGCTGTTCGGCTCCTACTACCGCTTCCTGAAGCGCGCGACGCACGTCGACCCGGACCGGCGCTTCCTCGCCGCCGAGGACATGGCCGACCAGCTCACGGGTGTGCTGCGCGAGATCATGGCGCTCGGCACGGGCAAACCGCGCCCGGCCGCGTCGACGGTGTTCGGGCCGGAGAGCCGGACGTTCGGCGTGCACCTCGTCGTGCCCGAAGCCGGCACCTCCGTGCCGCTGCCCGAGCCCGCCGAGGTCGTCGCGGGCCTGCCGATTCCCCAGGTCGACACCGATGACCCCGCCGCCGGCGTCCTGGCCACCACCACCGCACTCGATCCTCGCGAAGCCATCGAAGCGCTCGCCGGCGCACCGCGCGAGTCCATCGAGGTACGCCTGCGCATCGTCCGCGCGCGCATCGAGCTGGGCGAGTTCGTGGAAGCCCAACGCCAGCTCCAGGCGGCCCAGTACCTGGCCATCCGCAACGGTTTCCCGCACGACTGGCGCATCGACTGGTACCGCGGCCTCATCGAACTGGCCGGCGGCCGCCCCCGCGTCGCGCACGTTGCTTTCGAAGCCGTGTACGACGACCTCCCCGGCGAAATCGCACCCAAGCTCGCCCTGGCCGTCAGCGCCGAGGGTGTCGGCGACTACTTCGGCGCGGCGCGCTACTACGAGCTCGTCTGGCGGACGGACCGGACCTACGTGAGCGCCGCCTTCGGCCTCGCCCGCGTGTACCTGGCCCAGGGTGCCCGCGCCGGCGCGGTTGAGGTCTTGGAAATGGTGCCCGCCACGTCGACCCACTACATCGACGCACAGGTGGCGGCGATCAAGATCAAGACGCACGCCGCTGAGCAGTCGCGTATTTCGGAGCAGGATCTCCTCGACGCTTCCCTGCGACTGGAACGTCTGAACCTCGACGCCGAGCGGCGGACCCGCTTGTCGGCTGAGGTTCTGGAAGCTGCTTATGACTGGCTGCGCACGCCTGCGGCTTCGTCTCCCGCCGAGACTTCGAAGGTCCTCGGGTATGCGCTCGAGGAACGGGACGTGAGGTTCGGGTTGGAGCGGTGTTACCGCACTCTGGCCCGGTTGGCGGGGTCGACGGAGGACCGGGTGGCGCTGGTGGACCGCGCGAACTCGATCCGGCCGCGGACTTTTACGTAGGCCCGGAACAAACAGGAGCAGCGCCGGCCGCTACTCCCGGCGCCGCTCCCGCTCACCCAACCCCAGAAGCAACCCCTCACAGGCTGCGGGCCGTGATGTCCCCGTACTCCGTTGTCGCCGTGATCGTCAGCGACGGTGCACCCGCCGAGACCAGTGAGTTACGCACCCGGCCGTAGGACGTCCCCGCGTCCAGCGAAGCCGACACCCCCGCAGCGGCCGCCACCGAAACGTCGCCGGCCGAAGTGCGCAGCGACAACGCGCCGCCGGCGGCCGAGGCGATGGAGATGTCGCCCTTGCCCGTGGTGATCGACGCCGCGCCGCCCAGGCGGCCCACCGAGATGTCGCCCGCGGAGGTGGTCACGGTGACCTCCGCGGCCTCGTCGAGTTTGATGGTGCCGGAGGAGCCGTCGAAGGTGACGTCGCCCAGGCGGCCCACGCCGCGGAGGTCGGCGGCTGCGGCGGTGGCCGAGACAGCCGAGCCGGCGGGCAGCTGCACCGTGACCTCGACCGAGCCCGATGCGCCGAGGATCTGGTTGCTGGCGGCCGGAGCCTCGACGCGCAGCACACCGTCGGTGAAGGCGACGGTGGCCTGCTCGGCGATCTTCACGTCACGGGACTTCGAGGCGTCGACCGGGCGGACCTCGACGGTGGTGTCGGCGCGGTCCGCGGCGATGAACTGCACCCGCCCGGCCGGCTCACCCAGCAAGAGCGCCAGCAGATCGCCCTCGGCCTCGCCGACAGCCTCGCGTACGCCGAGATCGCCCGGCGCCTCGACCGCCCGACCTCGACGATCACCCGCGAGGTCATGCGCAACGGCGGCCCCACCGCCTACCGCGCCGACCTCGCCCACCACGCCACCACGCTGCGCACCCGCCGCCGAACGACGAAAACCCCGAAACAACCCCAGCCCCAACAGCTACCCCACGGTCGCGACGCCGACGCCATCCGCGAATACGAAGAGACCTTCACCGTCCTCCTCATGCAATCCGGCCTCCCGCGCATGGCCGGCCGCGCCCTGACCTGCCTCTACATCAGCGACGACGGCAGCGTCACCGCCGCCGAGCTGGTGCGCCACCTGCAGGTCAGCCCCGCGTCCGTGTCGAAAGCCGTGTCCCTCCTGGAAGGCCTCGGCCTCATCTCGCGCGAACGCGACGAGCGCCGCCGCGAGCGTTACTTCGCCGACAACGAGGTCTGGTACCAGTCCGTGCTCGCCGGCGCGAAGGCCAACGCCCAGCTCGCCGAGACCGCGCGCCAGGGCGTCGAGATCCTGGGCCGCGACAGCCCGGCCGCCGCGCGGCTGGAGAACATCGCGCGGTTCGTCGACTTCGTCGCGGAGAGCATCACGCGCGCCGCCGAGCAGGCGCGCGCAATCCTGTTCGAGAAGGCCTGAACCGGCGCCCCGTCACGCTGCCGAGGCTCGGGCAGCGCCGCCGGTCCGGTGATGGCGCTGACGCGTTCGAGAAAATCCGGCGCCGGCAACGTATCCGGGTGGCACAGCATGTGCGAGACGTCCTCGAACGCCGCCGCCACCCCGCCGTCGACGAGCGTGGCCGACCGGCCCAGATCCGGCTCCCCGCGCACTGGTGCCCGTGTGCCGCCTCGCCGAACAGCGGGTGCAGCGAGGCGCACGCCGTGCGCACCTGTTCGACCGTGCTGCCCGGGCGGTCCTCCCCGTGCCCCCATCAGCAGCACCATCCAGCGCCGGTTCTCGATCGCGTTGACCGCCGCGACCGAAACCCGCCGCCGCTGCGAGAAAACCCGGGAACCAGCGGTCCAGCCACGACCCGCCCATCGACAGCAGCGTGTGCATCTGCGTCCCCTGGGGTACCCCACGGCCCGCTGCCCCGACCCCGGCGACCTCGTCGCGCTCCACGACGACGAGCCGGCGCGCGTGGTCGGACAGCACCCGCGCCGCCAGGAGCGCCGCGATGCTCCCGCCCACCACACAGGCGGTATCGGGCACGACGGGACCACTGGCCGGCGGACAGGCCTGTGCGAGCCGCTCGAAGATTCTCGATCGGCGATTCGGTCATCCGATCCCCGGCATCTCGACACGGCCGCCCCGTCCGGCCGCTGCGCTCATTCTGCCAGCGACGCCTTACCCGAAGGTGTTTCGATGCCCTCGGTCACCGCCTGCACACGGGCGACGAACGCCGGATCCGCGAGCACGCCCGGGTGCCGCAGCATGAACGCGACCTCGTTGAACTCCGTGGCGATGTGGCCGTCGACCAGGGCCGCCGCCGCGATCTGTTGTGAGGCCTCGCGCTGGACCACAACGTCCTCGGCACCTCACGGCCACTGGCCGCATCGAGCCGTGCCTGGCCGCCGGAGGCCGACACGGCCCACACCGCGTCCACGACAACCTCCAGCAGCCGGAAGAACTCCTCGGCCGGCGCGGCGGGGTCGGGCTCACCGCGCAGGTACGCGGACAGGCACGACGCGTGCAGCGCCGCCGAGCTGATGCCTTGGCCGTAGATCGGGTTGAACGACGCCACCGCGTCACCCACGCTCACCAGCCGAGCCGGGAACCGCCGGAGCCCGGTGAAGCGCCGCCGCCGACTTTCGGCCTGGTGGAACGTCTCGATGTCCCGCACCGCGCGCCCGCTCGTCGCCTCGTGGAACAGCGGGAACAGCGGCGCCACGACCGCGCGCATCTCGTCGACCGTCCGGGCGGGGCGGTCCTCGTCGAAGCCGATCACCGTGACGATCCACTGGTCGTCCTCGATCGCGTTGGTCACCGCGAGTGCCAGGCCACCCTCGGCGTGCCCCGGCGAGTGCATCGACACAGCACCCTTCTGTGGCAACTCATCAGCCGGCTTGGTGCGCTCGAACACCGCGCTCGCGTAGGTCAGGGGAGCGGCCAGCCGTTCGAGGGCGGGCTGGTCGAACCCCGCGCGACCGAGCCAGTCGGACACCCGGCTCGCCCGGCCCAGGGCGTCCACGACCAAGCCGGCGGACAGGACGTGCTCGGTCTCGTCGGCGGTGTAGCGGATGCCGGTCACGGCTTCGTCGCCGAACTCGAGGCCGGTCACCTGCCCGCGGACGACGGTGACGTTCGGCAGCGCGGTCACGCGGTTGCGGATCCGGGTCTCGATCAGCGGCCGACCGGCCAGGATCGACCGGATCTCGGCGTCGTTCGACGCCTGGCGGTGGCCGTCGTAGAGGATGGCGTACTCGTTCAGCTGCGCCAAGGTCGCGCCGGCTTCCACCATCTCCGCGCTGAAGCCAGGCAGCCACCGGTCGAGCCACGCCACGCCGCCCGGCACCAACGTGTGCAGTTGGGCGCCCTGGGGAACGGCGTGGCGGACCCCGGGCTCCGCGGGCAGTTCGTCGCGATCGACGATCACGACCCGCTCGGCGTGATCCGCCAGCACCCGCGCGGCCAGCAGACCGCCGATGCTTCCGCCGAGTACGCAGGCGGTTTCGACCACGACCCGTCTTTCGGCCGGCGGCTCGGCGTTGGTGAGCCGGTCGAAGACGTCGATCACTGATTCGGACATGAGAGTTCCCCCTTGTCGGGGATCGCTCGCATCCTGCCCACGACAAGTGCCGGGAAGGACGTGCAAGCGGGCCGACTTCAAGGGGACTTTCGTGCGGTGCCAAGCACTTTGATCATCAGGTCAGGGATTGATCTCCCACTCCTTGCGCGTCTGCTTCTCGCGCGCCGCGGCGAGCTTCTGCAACGCTTCGGCGTCGCCGTGGGTCGTGAAGTGCTCGAACCCGACCGCTACGAACAGGGCCCGCGCGCTCACGGCGATGGGTCCGTCCGGGGCGTCGAGGCGACCGTCGGCGGAGACGTAGATCTTGCGGCCCGCCGTGCCGTCGAGGCGCGTCTCGATGTGCAGCGTCGAGCCGACGGGCACCGGGCGGCGGAAGTCCGTCTCGAGCTTGCCGGTCACGGCGGGGCGGCGCAGCAGGTTGCCGACGGCGCTGCCGAGGGCCTCGTCGAACGCGCACGCGAGCAGCCCGCCGTGCGCGAGACCGGGCGCGCCCTGGTGGGCGGGTGTGACGGTGAACTTCGAGAGCACCGTGTGCCTCTCGCCGACGACCGAGCGCAGGCGCAGCCCCGCGTCGAGGTCGTCGCCGCAGCCGAAGCACTCGTCGAAGTGCACGCCCAGCTCGGTGCCCGGTTCGGGCGCTTTCGGGTGCACGGCGGGCGGCTCCACGGACACCGGCGGCCACGGTCCAGAAACACGACTCATGCCTGGACGTTAACCCGCGAGTAGCCGTTCGCGGTACGCGGCCTGACCTGCGGCGCCGGATTTCCTCAGCGCACAGTAGTCGGAAAATTCCGTACGGTAGAACTTTCGCGACTCACACTGCCGATCAATCCCGGCGGGACAACACTCGGGAAATGAGCTGTATCGGAGCTACTGGGTCGCGTACGAGGAGGTCGTCGCGGGGATGAGCGAGGCAACGGCGAAAACACCGGACGTGGACCAGAGAACCGTCAAACGGGCAGTCCTCGCGTCGGCGATGGGTAACGCCACCGAGTGGTACGACTACGGCGTCTTCACCTCGGGCGCCATCGCCACCAGCATCGGTACGGTCTTCTTCCCCGGCGAGGGCAACGCCGTGCTGAAGTCCCTCGCGCTGGTCGCGGTCGGCTTCATCGTGCGGCCGTTCGGTGGGGCGTTCTTCGGCCCGCTGGGCGACAAACTCGGGCGGCAGAAGGTCCTCGCGATCACCATTCTGCTGATGTCGGGCTGTACGTTCCTGGTCGGTGTGCTGCCGACGTACGCCGGCCCGTACAGCATGGGCATCGCGGCGCCGATCGCGATCTTGTTGCTGCGCTTGATCCAGGGCTTCTCCACAGGCGGCGAATACGGTGGCGCGGCAACGTTCATCGCCGAGTACGCGCCGACGAAACGCCGTGGTTTCTTCGGGTCCTTCCTGGAACTGGGCACGCTGAGCGGCTACGTGCTGGGCAACGTCGTGGTGCTCGCGGTCACGCTTTCCCTGCCGGCCGACCAGGTCGAGGCGTGGGCGTGGCGCATCCCATTCTTCGTGGCGCTGCCACTGGGCCTCATCGGTCTGTACCTGCGGTCCAGGCTCGAGGACACGCCGGAGTTCAAGCGGCTGGAGGCTTCGGGCGGCAAGCCGAAGAAGGCGCCGCTGAAGGAGACCTTCACCCGCAACTGGCGCATGATCCTGAACCTGATCGGCATCGTCCTGCTGCTCAACATCGCGGACTACATGCTGCTCACGACCATGCCGACGTACTTCACGGACACGTTGAAGATCAACGACAACACGTCCACGTTGATCATCATCGGCGTGGAAGTGGTGCAGGCGGCCATCATCCTGCCGCTGGGTGCGCTGTCCGACCGGATCGGGCGGAAACCGCTGCTGCTCACCGCCGCGATCGGGTTCCTGGTGCTGAGCTGGCCGAGCATCAAGCTGATGCAGTCGGGCAGCATCCTGTGGCTGATCGTCGGGTTCGGCATCGTCGCGTTCCTGCTGGTGCTGATGCTGGCCGTGATCGGCTCGACCTTCCCGGCGATGTTCCCGACGCGGGTGCGCTACGGCTCGTTCGCGATCGGCTACAACGTCTCGACGTCGCTGTTCGGCGGTACCTGCGGTGTCGTCGTGACGGCCCTGATCCAGGGCACGGGCAACAACGACTGGCCGGCGTACTACCTGATCATCGCGGCCGCGATCGCGCTGGTGCCGATCCTGAAGATCCCGGAGACCTCGCAGGTCCCGATCGAGCAGATCGACACCGCCGACACGGGCGGCAAGCTGGCGGGCGCCACCCGCTGAGTGTTGTTCGGACAAGCGGCCCGCCCCCTTCGTTGCTCGGGGGCGGGCCGCCTTATGTCTACTGTGGACCTATCGGGCTCAGCGAACCTCGACCGGACGAGGAGCAGCAAACCGCTTCCGCGCCCACGCCGCCAGCCCACCGGCGACCACAACAGCTACTACGGTCTCGATCATCAACGCGGCGAACACCATTTTTGCTTCCTCCTCGAATTCTCGGGCCGGCTCGCTGTCCTTCGCCGGCTGAGCAGTTGTCCCGGCGGCTCCTTCAACGGCCACCACAGGACACATCGCCACAAGACCGCCGGATATTTCGCCGAAAACCCACCTCGGCGGGGTGACGTCGGCCACCCTTGCCGGGTTCGGGTAACTGGCGGTTGACCTGGGGATTGTTCGCCTCACTGAGTGAGAGCGCGCCTCATCTCGTGCTCGCCACCGGCGGCGCGCCCCTTTGGCCGGAAGACACCGGCGGCGGCGGTATGCGCCCCGGCGCGCGGGGCACGGAGGAGATCGGCCGGCCCGGCGTCTGGGCCGGTGAGCGGGTCGGCGTGGCTTCGCTGCCCGCAGTGGTCTTCACCGCGGACGGCGGCACGACGGGTGGCTGCTGCTGCTTCGGAGGGGGCGGTGCGACGGTCGACAACCCCGGCGCGGCGGGCTGCACCGGCGTCCCCGGCCCGTGGCGCCCGGCCGTGAACCCCACGGCCAGCCCGGCGACGACCAGCACCGCCGCGGTGGCCACAGAACTGGCCGCCACCGCGAGCCGCTTGCGGCGTCGCCGGATGCGGGCGCCGTCGGTGATGACGTCGGCTGCGGAAAGGGAGAGGGGCGGGCCGTCCGGGAGAGTGGAGAACAGGGCGCGCAGGTCGGTGGCGGAGTCGAGGTCGCTCGGTCCCGTGTCGGCGCCGAAGCCGCTGGGTCGGGAGTCGGACCGGTCATCGCCGAAGCCAGCGCCGGACCTGCCTCCGCCAACGCCACCAGGCCCCGAACCACCAGGCCCCGAACCACCAAGTTCCGAGCCGGCATCACCCAACTCGTCACCAGAACGAGGGTCCATCAAAACCAGTCACCTCCCTCCGGAAACGGCCACAGCCGCGAAGTGCGGCCCCAGGCGGTTGCGCAGTGTGGCCAGGCCGCGGGCGGCCTGGCTCTTCACCGTGCCGGTGCTGCAGCCCAGCGCGGCGGCCGTCTCGTCGACGGACAGGTCTTCGAAGTAACGCAGCACCAGCACGGCGCGTTGGCGGGGCCCCAGCACCGCGAGGGCCTGGCGTACCAGCATGTCGTGTTCGGATTCGGCGTCGTGGGTGGGGACGTCGGGTGGGGCGTCGGTCAGGCGTTCGCGTTTCCAGCGGCTGCGGCGGTTCTCGGCGAGGAACGTGCGGAGCACGACTTTGCGCGCGTACGCGTCGAGGCTGTCGTGCCGGGACAGGCGCGGCCAGGCGAGGTACAGCTTGAGCAGCGCGGCCTGCGTGAGGTCCTCGGCGCGGTGCCAGTCGCCGCACAGGAGGTACGCGGTGACGCGCAGGCTGTGCGCGCGCTCGCCGAAGTACCGGGCGAACTCGCCGTCCCACGGCGAGCTCGGCCCGGGCTCCGGACGAGAGGGGGAGATCACCTGCGCGATCAGCCCCAGATGGCCGGCAGGTTCAGGTCACCGGTCGGGCCCGCGGGGATCGCCGTGGGCACGCGTACGGCGCCCGGCGCCTTCACCGGGGGAGCCACCCGCGTCGGGACGGCGGTGGGCGGCGTGCCCGGCCGCTCGGTCGGCGCCGACGAGGGGGCCTGGGCCGGCGGGGTCACCCGGGTCGGCTGCGAGGAGGGCGGCGCCGGCCGCGCGAACGCCACCGCCCCACCCGTCAACGCGCCACCGGCCAGCAGCAAAGCCCCGACACCCACCGCGAAACGAATACGCACAACAAGCTCCTCGAACTCACGAGCACCCCCGACGGCGGCGCCTCTTCCGCCCTGGTCATGCCGCCCGCGCCGCCCGGGGTTGCCTCGAGTTTTCCGAGCGCCGAAACGACGAACGGCCGGGAGAGTCCACCCCCGGCCGTTCGTCGAAGACCCAACCTCACACCGCGGACAACTTGCTCCACGAAGCCCAGTCGTAGGTCCAGTCGCTATAGTCGCCGTCCTTCGACGTCAGCGTCTGCGTGCTGCCCGTGATCTCCACCGGGTCGCCCGGCAGCACGCTGTCGTAGTACGTCTTCGCGTTCGCCGGCGACAGGTTGAGGCAGCCGTGCGAGATGTTCTTCTTGCCCTGCGCCCACACCGACGACGCGAGGCCGTGGATGAACTCGCCGTTGTTGGAGATGCGCACGGCCCACGGCACGTTCACGTCGGTGTAGTGGTAGCGCGGGTTGCTCATCGAGTACGTCGCGTGCTTCGACATCACCACGTGCACCCCGCTGTGGGTGACGCGGCCCGGGTCGGAGTCGAGGCCGTAGCTGACCGGGAAGTCCATCACCTGCCGGCCGTCGCGGATCACCTGCATGCGGTGCTGCGTCGTGTTGCCCTTGACGATCTGCGAGCGCCCGATCTTGAAGCTCGCGGAGACGTCCTGGCGGCCGTACGTGCCGTTGCCCATGGACACGCCGTAGATGTTCGCGTTGACCTTCACCTCGGTGCCCGGCGCGAAGTACTCCTTCGGGCGCCAGTGCACGGAGGTGTCGCCGTTGAGCCAGGCCCACGAGCCCTCGGTCTTCGGCGTGGTCTCCACCGACAGCGCCTTCTCCACCGACGCCTTGTCCTTCACCGCGCTCGGGAACGTGAGCGCGATCGGCATCGCGATGCCGTAGGTCTGCCCGTCGCCGACGTTCAGGCTGCCCGCCATCTGCCGGCGCGGCTTCACCGTGGTGAAGGCGCCGCTGATCTGCACGGGCTTGCCGTCGGTTCCGGTCGCCTGGCCGGACCAGGTGTAGGTCTTGCCGTAGCCGAGGTCCTCGGTGGTGCTCCAGCTCTTCTTGTCCGACGACGGCTGGCCCTGCACCTGCTTGCCGTCGGGGTTCGTGAGCGTGATGGAGTCGATCGTGCCGTCGGCGACGGCCACCTTCACCGGATCACCCGGCGCCACGTCCTTCGCTCCTGCGGCGGGCGCGAGCGTGAGGGCGGCCGGCTTGCCGACGGGCGCGGCCTGCGTCGGGCCCCCGCCGATGCCGGCCTGGCCGCTGGCGCTGACCGTGCCCGGATCGCTGCTGCACGCACCGAGCGTGAGCGCGGCGACGACCCCCAGAACCGCGATGCCCGCGCTGCGGCGGGTGAACTTTCGCCGGATGGTCACACCGATCCCCAATCTCCCCTGGACATCCCCAACCACCCAGACGTCCCGAAGAGCTCGAACGTTGATCGATCAGAGGGTGACCAATGTCACACTAACTCTGGCAATGCTCACGTAGGGGGTCCAGACGACTCCAGGAAGTGCACGGTGATGCCCGGCGCGGCCGTGCTCAGTCAGCGTAACCGGGGTCACCGACAGCGCTGCGTAGGCGGCGATACGACGTTCCGGTGACGTGCGGGTCTGTGAACCGATCTGCGAGATCACGGGCTTCAGATTTGGCCAGATCCCGGTAGGCTGCTGAGCAGGCCGTCGTTTTGCGTGTTCGTGGCTTCACACTCGCGGAACTTCTGACGCGAGCCGTGGGGCCCGACAGCTCTTCGCTCGACTCGTTGGAACCGCCCGGGACGGCCGGGGTGCCGCTTCGGTGGCATTCGAAGCGGATCTGTTACGAGGAGTACAGCGGTGGCGCAAGGCACTGTGAAGTGGTTCAACGCGGAGAAGGGCTTCGGCTTCATCGCTCAGGATGGCGGTGAGGGTGACGTGTTCGTCCACTACTCGGAGATCGATGGTCGCGGCTTCCGCACCCTCGAGGAGAACCAGCGAGTGGAGTTCGAGGTCGGCCAGGGCCAGAAGGGCCCGCAGGCCCAGAAGGTCCGCCCGATCTGAGACAGGCCCAACGCGTTTTCTCAGGCCTGAGTAAGGAAACCCCCGGCGAGTCGCTCGCCGGGGGTTTCCCTGTGCCTGGGGTGGCACGGTTTGTTGACACAGCGTGACTTGTGGTCACGGAAAAGCCCCCGACCAGGGTGGCCGGGGGCTTTTGTTCGCTGTGAGTCAGCGGGGGAGCAGCGGCTGCTCGAAGGCGCCCTGCGGGAAGCTGAATTCTTCGGTGAGCGCGTCGGAGTGCCGGCGCTCCTGGGCCGACGCCGCCTGGCCCTCCCACGAGAGTCGTTCGAGGATCCACTCCATCGCCAGCGCCTGCGGGGAGATGTCGCGCTCGTTGGCGAGATCCTTGAGCTGCTGGCTCGCGATGAGGTTCATGCGAAGCTGGTACACCTGCGCTTCGCCGAAGCGCTTGCCGGTCCCGGTGCTCTCCGGGTCCGAGTCCGGGGCGAGTGCCGCGAGGTAGCTCGTGAGCTCCGTGTCCTCGACGACTTCGTCGCCCGCCGGCTTGGCGGCGTTGCGGTGCCGTCCGGACGAGACGGCCTTGAGGTTCGTACGGCTGCCGAGGCGGCCGAGTGAGGGAAGAGGCACGCGAACACGATAACGGTTGGGTCTCGGCAAACAAACGACTGTGAGACACGACACACACAATTCAGTCGCTCATTGAGCCTATTCGATCACCTGATCAGCCCAGCGGTAAACGCCGTTCAATGACTGAGGGTCGACCTCGGGTTCGCGATACGTTTCCGCAGGTGGATGCGGGAACTGCAGAAATGGAGAGACCCCCGCGCCAGGGGGAGGAACGCGGGGGTCGGAGGGGATCTCCACAGGCGCTGACCGGGGGTGTGTCAGCACCATCGATTGTTGCACGAGTTCCGGGCTTGGGCGAGTGGAACCCGTGAGAAATCCACACTCCGCTTCACATTCACGATCTTGTGAATGTTTTCGGCGATTGCGCAGGGTTGTGCGGAGAGTGTTCCCAGGTTCACTCTCCGGGGGGCTGCCTGTGGCGCTTCGCTCTGGTTAGCCTCGCGGCCAGTTGTTCAGAACCGGATGGAGGGGCCATGAGCGGGTCTGTGGAAGTTCGACAGTTCCTCCTTCGGTACGAAGGTGCCGATGGAGGCAGCACGTCGCTGACCGGCGGCGGCGTCCCGACACAGCGCGGGGCCACCGACGCCCAACGTGTCTCCGACGACCAAGTGCGGCGCGCCCGCCTGGCCGTCGCGAACGGTGCGCTGGGGGTCGAGGACTGCGTCCAGCTGCTGGAGATGCTGGGCCTGGATCTCGACGAGGGTGGACAGGCACCTGTGCAGCGGTGAGGTCTGGCCTCTGCTGTGGCCTGGCTGCGGGATGGCTCGATGGCGCGCTGCTGTGTGAGTTGTTGACGGATTGGGTTTCGGGCCTGCCGGCTGTCGGGCCTGCGTGGTGACTGCCGGTCGTTGCTGACTGCCGGTCGTTGCTGACTGTGGCGATCTGTTGATGGCTGATGCCGTTGGGGTGGCTGTCGCTCCCTGCCGCGTCCGCACGGGCGATCTGTTGCTCGGGTTGAGCCGTCTTCTCCTGCCTCGGGCCGGTGTGTCCGCCTTGGTTGCACCGCTCGCCGGCGATCCCCGGGCGCCCCCGTCGGCGGCCGAGATCGGCTCGGGTCGGGTCAGCGGCCCGTACGATGGGTGTTGTCGCAGGTCATGACCTTGCTGGAGCGTTAGTCACCCCCCGGTGTGAGGCCGTGGCGGCGTGCCCTATGCTTGTAATCGCTCCCGGGGGAACCTGAGAGCGCGGTCGGTCGGTTCGCCGAAACCGGCTGGGCTCCCATCGTTCAGTGGCCTAGGACTCCGCCCTTTCAAGGCGGCAACGCGGGTTCGAATCCCGTTGGGAGTACGCAGTACAAGTTAGACGCAGTACCAGTAAGGCCCTGTGGCGCAGTTGGTTAGCGCGTCGCCCTGTCACGGCGAAGGTCGCGGGTTCGAGTCCCGTCAGGGTCGCAAGATCGTTCGGCTCCTAGCCGGCGTTCCCGGCCAGGTAGCTCAGTTGGTACGAGCGTCCGCCTGAAAAGCGGAAGGTCGCCGGTTCGACCCCGGCCCTGGCCACAAGCCCAGAAACCGCCTCGACTCACGTCGGGGCGGTTTCTCGTTTCCGGCGCCTGGTCGGTACTCACACCTCTTCGTGACCTGAACGGGCCACGAAGAGGGGATGGCGATTACAGCCGGCCTTCGATGGTCTTCATCACTGCGGTGTATTCGTCCCGCCTCGTGCCGTCGGGAGGGTTTATCAGGGAGAGCTCCGCGAGGCGGATCTCACCATGGCTCGGCTTGACGACCACGACGTCGGTGCCGCCGTCCTTGCCGTAGCAGTACATCGCGGCTTCGTAGAGAGACTGCACGTCATCTGTGCAGGTCTCGCTGAACAGCTGCAGCGTCTTCTGCGGGGAGAGCACCGACGGCACACCGCCGACCGACAGGGTTCCCATGTGGGTACCGGGAGGATCGGCGAGGTGGTACTCGCAGTTGTAGGCGGTGAACTGGTCTTGGTGTGTCCGGGGTTGTTCGCTGTTGGCGTCGACGTCTGTGTTGTCGAACGTCTTCGCGAACTCCGCAGGGGACAAGAACGGGCACGCCGCACTGAGGTGTGCCGGGGACGCCGCAGGCACGAACGGCGCCGGGGGAGGGGCGCTACTGCTGGTGGTGGTCGGCAGGCTGCTGGTGGAGGCCGGCGGCGCCGCAACCACGGCACCGCTGCCACCGGTCGAGCACCCTGCGGCAGCCGTCGCCACGAAGGCGGCGGCGATGAATCTTCGAGACAAACGCATGTCCCGAATCCTGCCGGATGTTCCTGGAATTCCCGCTGTCGGAGATCCACTCGTGATCACCGGCAGTGACGGTTTGGGGGACTTGTCCGCTGTGCGTGAGATCTGCGGGATCTCGGACCGGATTTGCGCGCGGGGACCGGCAGGATGAGGTGATGCCGGACCTGCTCTGGGGCGAAGTCAGAAGCTTCTTCGATCCCCACCTGATGGGCGCGCTTCCCGACGTCTCGGTCGCCGGTGGGTCGGCAGAGGATTGGCACGCTACAGGGCCAGGCCGGCGTGAACGTCTTGTGCGGCCTGCTTCGCGCGATCGGCCGGACGCTCGGGAAGTCGGTCCTGCTGACGCCGGAAGGCGACTCGGCGCACCCGGTCCTCGGGTACGACCCCGGCGTGGACCGAGTGGTTCACGCGGCCGACCCTGGGTCGCGAATCCGCTGAATTCACCGACTAAGCGAGCGAGTTCCCGAAGCCGCCGTCCCTGGTGTACAGGTGGGTGATCGCGTCGGTGGCCAGGCGCAGCCAGTCGTCGAGGAAGGTGCTGTTCGGTTCGGAGGGGCGTTCGAGCCAAGCTTTCGCGGCGTGGCGGAGGACGGTGTGCGCGTCGGGGATCGGCGTTTTTCCGGTCTCGTAGATGTCAGCCAGCTCGGCCCAGGTGGTGTAGACGGCTCCGCCGTGGGGCGACGACGCCAAGTCGTCGAGCAAGGTCGCCGGGATCTTGGCGGCGGCGGCGTACGCGGTCCACGGGTCCGCGGCGGCGATCACCGTTCGCGCGTGGGGGTCGATGTGGTGCGTGAACAGCGCCCACTCGCGGTCGTCAGGGCTCACTGACCTGACCACCTTCGCGTGCCGCCGAGGCGTTGGTAGCGCTGGCGCATTCCCTGGCGGCTCAAGCCCTGGGCGGCGCCCAGCGACTCGAAAGTCTCGCCGCGGTCCAGGCCCGCCTCGATGAGGCGGACCTCCGTCTCGTCGAGGCCGTGGCGGATTTGGGCATGAGGTTCAGGGCGGCGATGACGTCTTCGGCGGTCACGTCCGCCGCGGTGGGGAGGCCGCGGCCGTCGTCGAAGCAGGGGGCGTTGGTGGCGCCGACGCTCACGAGCAGCGGCAGCACGGGGAGTCCCGGGTGTTCACCTCGCTGGTCGGGCGGGAGGTATCGGTCCAGCTGCCGGAGGATCTCCTGCTCGCGTTCCAGGCTGAGCTTGCCTCGGGAAGGGGACATGCTTGACAACATACCGTTGTCGCACTGGATCACGGCAGAAAACTTCCGCCGCCCGTGTCCGGAACCCGAACCGAGCTCCGACCACCCGGTGAAACCACACACCGAAGGAGCTCACCATGAAGTACCTCCTCACCCTCCACATGACCCCCGCCCTCTGGAGCACCCTCCCCGAAGCCGCGAAGCAGGAGATCTACGCCGGGCACGGGGCGTTCATGGAGAAGAACGCCGCGGAGATCATCGAGACCAAAGCGCTGGCCGAGCCGGAAAACAGCACGATCGTCCGGGTCCGCGACGGCAAGGTGGCCCACGAAACCGGCCTGCTGCACGGTGCCGACACGTTCTTCTGCGGCTACTACCTCGTCGACGTGAAGGACGAAGACCGGGCGCGGGAGCTCGCCGCCCAGATTCCCGATGCCCAGTACACCGCGGTGGAGGTGCGCAAGGTGGTCCACGAGGCTTGACCTCCACCGCGGGCGAGGTTGCATCTGGGCCCTGCGCGCTGCGCGTACAAGAACACGCACATGACGTTGATCGTCACCGTCGAAGGCACGCAGCACCTCGTCGACGTGGGGTTCGGGGTCGGACATGCTCAACCCGATGGCGTTGGAGGACGGCGTGGTCGTGGACCAGGGCGGCTGGCCGCACCGGCTCCTCCGCCGGGACGGCTGGTGGGTTTTCCAGAAGCAGAACGGCGACACCTGGGAAGATCTCCACGAGTTCCTCACCCAGGTGCACAGCCGGCCCGTGGACTACGAGGTCTACCACCACTACATCTCCACGCACCCGAAGTCGGTGTTCTTCGGGCGGCTGATCCTCATGCGGCTGGAAGACGGCCGGCTGCGCACGTTGATCGGCCACGAGCTGACCGAGTCGCGGCCCGGCCGGCCGGACGAAACCCGGACGATCGCGCCCGAGGATCTCGGGAAAACGTTGCTGGATCTGGACATCGAGCTCACCGGCGAAGAGCTCGGCGAACTCCTGAAGCGCTATTGAGCGAACAGCTCCGCGGCAGGCAGCGGCCGGCCCAGGTGGTAGCCCTGGGCCTGGTCGCACCCGAGCTGGCGAAGCAGCGCGAGCTCGTCGGCCGTCTCGACGCCCTCGGCCACCACGGTCAGGCCCACCGCGTGTGCCATGGCGATGATGCTCGCCACGATGGCCGCCGCGGCACCGGATTCGGCGATGCCCGTGATGAAGGAGCGGTCGATCTTCAGGGTGTCCAACGTCAGGCGGCGCAGCTGCGCCAACGACGAATAGCCGGTGCCGAAGTCGTCGATTGCGAGCAGGACGCCGAGAGAACGCAGTGCTGCCAGCACTTCCCCGGCGGCGGCCGCGTCGCGCATCAGGGCGCTTTCGGTGACCTCCAGGCACAGCGCGGACGGCGGCAGGCCCGTGGTGGCGAGCGCGTCGCGCACAGCCGGCACGAGCTGGGGATCCTCGAGCTGCCGCACGGAGAGGTTGACCTTCAGCGACAGGTCCAGGCCTCGAGAATCGCGCAGTGAAGCCACTTCCCGGGTGGTGTCGCGCAGCACGAACTTGCCGATCTCGTTGATCAGCTCGCTTTCCTCGGCCAGCGGGATGAACTCGGCGGGTGAGATGGCGCCGTGGCCGGGGTGGGTCCAGCGCAGCAGCGCTTCGACACCCACCATCTCACCGGTGTGCAGGTCGACCACGGGCTGGTACGCGGGCCACAATTGTCCACTGTGGACGGCGTCGCGCAGGTCCTGCTCCATGCGCAGGCGCCGCTGCATGCGTTCGCGCTGGGACACGTCGAAGAGCTCGTAACGCCCGCGGCCGAGGGCTTTCGCTTGGTACATCGCGATGTCCGCGTCGCGCAGGAGGTCTTCGGCGCTGCGGTCGTCGCCCGTCTCGACGAGGACCACACCGATGCTCGCGTCGACGTGGAGCTGGCGGCCGTGCACGGAAATCGGCTCCGCCAGCACCGAACGCAGGTGTCCCGCGAGTGAGCGCACCTCGGCGTCTGCCGCCACCGCGGAGGTGACGACCACGAACTCGTCGCCCCCGAAGCGGCCCACGACGTCGGTCGCGGTGGTGGCGCGGCGCAGTCGCTCGCCGACGATCCGCAGCACCTGGTCACCGACCGAGTGCCCGAGGGAGTCGTTGATGATCTTGAACTTGTCGAGGTCGAGGAACAGCACCGCAGTCGGGTGCGCGCGGTCGCGGCGATCGAGCCGGTCGAGCACGAGCGTGCGGTTGGCCAGGCGCGTGAGCGGGTCGTGGGTGGCGTCGTGGGCCAGGCGGGCGCTGATGGCGCGGCGCTCGGTGATGTCGGTGAACGACGTGACCACGGAGACGCCGGCCGGATCGTCCTGGTCGAGCAGGCGCGACGTCAGCGACACCCACACATCCCGCCCGTCGGGGCGGCGCAGGCGCAGGACCAGACCGTTGTAGGTGACGCCGGTGCGGCGCGTGGAGACCGACGGCAGCTCGTCCTCGGGCAGCCGGTGCCCGGACTCGTCGAACAGCACGAGCGAGGAGCACGGGACACCGATCAGCTCGTCGGCCGGCACGCCCAGGATGCGGCTCGCGGCGGGGTTCACCGACACGATCAGGCCCTTCGGCCCCACGACCAGCACGCCTTCGTCGAGCGCCGCCACCACCGTGCGGTAGTGCTGCTCCGCTCGGCGGCGCGCGGTCTCATCAGCGCAGACGAGCACATAGCCGTCATTCATCTCAGCTGCGGAAACGCGGATCGAGAGGGGAGTGCCTTCGCGGTGGTAGTGCGTCTGCTGCGCCACGCCGCCCGCGAGCCGGATCGTCGCGGGATCCGGCTCCACGCCGAGTGTCTCGCACACCGGCCGGCCGACGGCCTCCTCCGCAGCCCAGCCGTACACGTTCGAAGCGGCCTGGTTCCAGCTGGTGACGACACCGTCGGCGCTCACCGCCACGATCGCGTCGCTGACCTGGGAAACCAGGGCGGCCTGCGCGGCAGTGGCCCGGCGCCCGGCCACATCGCGGATCACGACCTGACTCTTCGAACCCGTGCGCACGGACACCGTCTCGACGGCGAACGTGCTGCCGTCCACGCGTTTGACGACCGTTTCGACCGGTTGGCCTGAAGGCTCCGCTTCACGATCGCGTTCGGCCACCACGAAGTCGGTCACGGGCCGGCCGACGACCTCGGCCGCGGCCTGGGCACCGAACAGATCGAGCGCCGCCGGATTGGCGTAGGTGATCACGCCGGCTTCGTGCACGCAGGTGGCGTCGGCGCTCAGTTCCACGAGCCGCCGATAGCGTTCGGCCAGCTCCGCGAGCTGCGCCTGAGCTAGGGCGTCGGCCTCCATAGTGCGTCCGGTCCCCCTGAGTCGGCGTGTGGCTCGTCGATTACACCACCAAGGGATCAGTTGTGTATATGCGCCGGGGAACCTTCGTATATCACCTGCCGCTGGGCCCGGTCCCCGCGAATTCCCTGGGTGCGGGCCCCGGCAGACGCCGATTCCCGGAGCCGCGAAGGCGCGGGCCCCAGTAGAAGAAACCGAAGTGCGCCGCGCAGGCGTGGCCCAGAACCGTGACCACGGAGTCGAGGCTGCCGGGCGAATCGGACACCCAGACGACGGCGATGAACACCTCCACCACCACCAGCGCGGCGATCCGGGCTCGCCCGCGCAGCAGGAAAACGAGGGCACCCGCCGTGGTGAAGAAGCCGTAGCTCACGCCGATGTCGAGCCAGCGCCCCGCCGTGGTCGGCAGCACGCCGCCGCTGATCAGCAGCATCACGGGCACTTCCGTGGCGAGCGTGGCCAGCACGTGGCCGCTGAAGAACACGATCGCCGCGCGGCGGGGCCCGAAGCGGCGTTCGAGCGGGGCCAGGGCGATGGCGAAGATGATCGCGTACACGAGCCAGCCGCCGTCGGCGAGCCAGAGGGCGCTGCTGAGCAGGGAGACGAGCGGGCGGCGCCAGAGGTTGTGGGCGTCGGTGCTCGACAGCTGCAGCAGCTTCGCGGTGACCACGGGGTCGGCGAAGCGCAGCACGAGCGTGGTGCCGAGCAGGATGACGAGATAACCGAACGTGAACGGAGTGGTCCGCGGGCCCGGCAACGCCCGGGTGGCACTGCGGGCCACAGCGCGCCAGGTCAGCGTCACTCTCGTAGGGCCGCCGTCGCTGATGAGCCGATGCGTCCACCAGTCTCGGAGGGTGACCGGCTGTCGGGCGCGCAGCAGCATCACTCCAGGTTTCCCGGGCATCCTGGGAGTTTCGCTAAGGGCAGCTGTGAAACCGCTGTGATTCTCACCCGCTAGAGTGACGCACACTGCGTAGAACTTTCTGTCATTATTCACCCGTTCGGTGGCCCAGTGCGGTATGAATGGACCACTCCTGGTGAAAGGCCCGCTGGTGGACGAAGAAGTTTCGGTCGCCGATCTGCTCGTGCGCGAAGGTTGGGGCGAACGTCTGCCACCACCTTCGCGGTCACGCTGGCGCATGGTCGCCGTGATGGCCGCCGTGGTGGTCGGCTGTGGCGCCGCGGCGATCCTGGTGGGCTTCGGCACCACCGCGAACGACGAGGCCACTCGCCTCACCGAGATGAAGGTCATCGAGATGCCCGACCGCACCGACGGTGCGGGTGGCGTCTCGGAGTCGAACCCGCCGCCGGCCACGATCGCGGGCTCCGGCGAGGGGCAGGACTCCGGTTCGAGCAGCGACGACGAGACCACTGAGGTCAGCACCCCGAAGATCACCTCGATCATCGACCCGCTCAACCCGCGTGGCGGCGGTGAGCCGGGCACGTCGACCAGCAGTGGCTCGAACACCGCGACCAGCGGTTCCGAGACGTCGACCGCCCCGACCGGCACCCAGCCCGGCGGCGCGGGCAACGGCTCGCCCGACCAGCCGCCGGCCTCGCAGACGACGACGCCGAAGCCGCCGCAGTCCACGACCAAGCGGCCGTGTGTGCTGGGGATCCTCTGCATCTGACGCCCTGACGCCTGCGGCCCTCGAACTGGAACGACCCGGACCTCACCACGAGGTCCGGGTCGTTTCGTGTCGAGCTCAGATCAACGGCCCCACACCCGCTCGGCGGTGGCGACGATCAGCTCCAGCTTCCGCAGCTGGTCGTCCGCGGTGAGCTCGTTGCCCTCCTCCGTGGAGGAGAAGCCGCACTGCGGGGAGAGGCACAGCTGGTCGATGTCGACGTACCGCGACGCTTCTTCGATCCGCCGCACCAACGCGTCCGGGTCTTCCAGCTCGGGCCGCTTCGTCGTGACCAGGCCGAGCACCACGCGCTTGCCCGGCGGCACGAACCGCAGCGGCTCGAAGCCGCCGGAGCGTTCGTCGTCGTATTCGAGGAAGAAGCCGTCGACCTCCAGCGAGCCGAAGACCGCCTCGGCCACGAACTCGTAGCTGCCCGAGGCCGCCCAGGACGAGCGGAAGTTGCCGCGGCACAGGTGGGTCGTCACGGCCATGCCGGCGGGCCGGTCGGCGAGGGCGGCGTTGACCGTCTTGATGTTGCGCAGGTGCAGGGTGTCCGGGTCGCCGCCCATGCGGGCCACGAGTTCGCGCTGCGCCGGGTCGTTGAGGTACGCGAGGCTCGTGTCGTCGAGCTGCAGGTATTCGCACCCCAGCGAGCCCATCGCCGCCACCTGCGCTGCGTACGCTCCTGCGAGGTCGGCGAAGAACTCCTCCAGGTCCGGGTACACGGCCTCGCTCACCGCCGCCCGGCCGCCGCGGTAGTAGACCATGCTGGGCGAGGGGATCGTGAGCTTCGGCGTGATGCCGGCGTCCACGTGGGACTTCAGGAACGCGAAGTGCTCGGCGAAGATCGGTTCGTCGAGGCGCACGCGGCCGTCGACCTGCAAGCCGGGCGGGCTGAACTCGAGGTCGCCCGCGAGGTTGTGGAACTTCACGTGCAGGCGTTCGTCGCTCTGCGAAACGCCGCCGAGCGCGTAGATGAAGTCCATGTGCCACGAAGCGCGGCGGAACTCGCCGTCGGTGGCCGAGGACAGGCCGGCGACCTTCTGCATCTTGATCACGTCGCGGATCGCGTCGTCCTCGACGGCCCGCAGCTGGTCGGCGGTGATCTCACCGGCGGTGTGCCGGCGGCGGGCTTCGCGGAGAACCGGCGGCCGCAGCAGGCTCCCGACGTGGTCGGCACGGAATGGGGGACGCGGAGTCATGCCTGGCATCGTCACACACAAACCGGCAGTATGCGTCGGGAAGATCCGTGCGAAAGGGCCGCCCATGACCAAGCACCCGGTCGACCAAGGCCTGCCCGCCGGGCGGCTGCTGCTGCTCGGCCTGCAGCACATGGCGATCATGTACACCGGCTCGGTGGCCGTGCCGCTGATCGTCGGCAGTGCGCTGAAGCTCGACGCGGCCACGATCGCGTTGCTGGTCAACGCCGACCTCTTCGTGGCCGGTGTCGCCACACTGGTCCAGTCCATCGGCATCGGCAAGCTCCTCGGTGTGCGGCTGCCGGTGGTGGCGGGCGCGACGTTCACCGTGGTCAACCCGATGATCCTCATCGCTTCGCAGTACGGCCTCACCGCGGTCTACGGCTCGATGATCGCCTCCGGTGTCTTCGGGCTGCTGCTCGCGCGGCCGTTCGCGAAGATGATCCGGTTCTTCCCGCCGCTCGTGTCGGGCACGCTGCTGCTGGTCATCGGCGTCTCGCTGCTCGGCCCGGGCGCGGCGATGATCGCCGGCCACGACACCGAAGCACCCGACTACGGCACGCCCTCGCACCTCGCCATCGCCCTGGGCGTGGTGGCGTTGATCGTGATCCTCACGCGGGTGCTGCGCGGGTTCGTCGCCCAGATCGCGCCGCTGGTGGCACTCGCCGTCGGCCTCGTCGTGGCGATTCCCCTTGGCCTGACGGCATTCGGCGGTGTGGGCCAGGCCAGCTGGTTCGGGCTCGCGGCGCCGCTGCACTTCGGGGCGCCGACGTTCCCGATCGCCGCCGTGCTGTCGATGTGCGTGGTGATGCTGGTGACCTTCACCGAGTCCACTGCGGACATGATCGCCGTCGGCGAGATCACCGGCCGCCCAGCCACCGATGCGGACATCGCTCGCGGCCTCGCCACCGACGGCGTGTCGGCCATCCTCGGCGGCTTCATGAACTCCTTCCCCGACACGGCGTTCGCGCAGAACGTCGGCCTCGTGCAGATGACGCGGGTGCGCAGTCGCTGGGTCGTCGCCGTGACCGGCGGCCTGCTCGTGGTGATGGGTCTCGTGCCGAAGGTCGGCGCCGCCATCGCGGCCATTCCCGAACCGGTCGTGGGTGGTGTCGCCGTGGTGATGTTCGCGATGGTCGCCGCGGTGGGCGTGCAGAACCTCAAGAAGGTGGAGTTCTCGGGCAACCACAACACGTTCATCATCGCGGTTTCGCTCGGCGTCGGGCTGCTGCCGGCGTTCGCGACCGACCGCTTCGGCACGTCGATCTTCTTCCAGCACTTCCCCGCGTGGCTGCAGACGATCTGCGGGAGCCCGATCACGCTCGCCGCGATCCTCGCGTTCCTGCTGAACCTGCTGTTCAACCACCTCGGGCGGCGTCGCGATCCGGACGTCGTCGGGATGCTTGACTGACCCGATGCGGCACAACGCACAGCGGCCACCGTCGGTCGTGGAACGGGTGCTGGACGTGCTGGGCGCGTTCACATCCGAGCGACCCGTGCTGACCTTGTCCGAGCTCAGCCGGCGGGCCGGGTTGCCGCTGTCGACCACGCACCGGCTGGCGGCCGAGCTCGTGCGGCGCGGGGCGTTGCAGCGCGACGAGCAGGGCCGGTTCCGCGTGGGGCTGTGGTTGTGGGAGGTGGCTTCGCTGGCGCCGCACGGCGCGCAGCTGCGGGAGAGCGCGATGCCGTTCCTCGAGGACCTCTACGAGGCCACGCACCAGAACGTGCAGCTCGCCGTGCTCGACGGCACCGAAGTCGTCTACCTCGAACGCCTTTCCGGGCGCCGCGCGGTGAACGTGATCTCCCGTGTCGGCGGGCGGCTGCCGCTGCACGCGACCGGCGTGGGGCTCGTGCTGCTTGCCCACGCTCCCGCTGACGTGCAGGAACAGGTGCTCGGCCTGCCGCTCAAGCGGTTCACCGGCAAGACGATCCGATCGCCCGAGCAGCTGCGGCGCGTGCTCGCCGACGTGCGGCGCAACGGCTACGCGGTCAGCGACGGCCAGATCGAGCTACCCGCCCTGTCCGTCGCGGCGGCGGTGCACGGGCCGTCGGACACGGTCGTCGCGTCGATCTCGGTGGTCGTGCCGGCCGAAGGCACTGATCCGCTCACCCTCGTGCCCGCCGTGCGGGCGGCCGCGCGCGGGATTTCGCGGACGCTCGGGGCGCCGAGCACGCTGCGGCTTTCCGAGGACGCGCACCGAGAGACGCACTGAGCTCTGATACACTCGGCCTTCCACTGAGTGGAAGTAGTGCTGCGTTCCGTGGTGCCGGACGAGCACCCTCGTCGTCAACCACGACGACGCGAGGAGGCCCGGTGATCATTGCCGAGCACTGCCGGCTCGAAAACCTGGCTTCCGGCGGGGCCTGGCGTCGCTGCCGGTGCGGGTCGGGTGAGCGGGATGCCGGAGATCACCTACGTGCAGCCCGATGGGACCGCTCGCACCGTCGAGGCCCCTCTCGGTCACTCCCTGACGCGGGTGGCGATCGAGAACGGCGTCGACCGGATCATGGCCGAGTGCGGTGGTAACGCCATGTGTGCGACCTGTCACGTCCACGCCGACCCGGAGCGCCTCGACGATCTTGGGCCCTTGTGCTCAGATGAAGAGGAGATGTTGGACTGCACGGCCAGCCCGAGGGCGGCCACCAGCAGGCTGTCCTGCCCGCTTCCGGTGACCGAGGACCTCGACGGTCTGGTCCTGCGCTTGCCGGAGGAGCAGTAATGACCACAGGATCCTCGTCCGAGACCGTGCTCGTCGCCGGCGGTGGCCAGAGCGGTTTCCAGGCCGCGGCCTCGTTGCGCGACAAGGGTTTCACCGGGCGGGTGGTCCTGGTCGGCGACGAGCCGGGCGTGCCCTACCAGCGGCCGCCGCTGTCGAAGGCCTACCTCAAGGGCACGGCCGGTGACGAGCAGCTGCGGCTGCGGCCCGAGGACTACTTCGCGGAGAAGGGCATCGAGCTCGTGCCGGGGCGGGTGGCTTCAGTGGATCGGGCTGCTTCTCGGGTTGTGCTGTCCGATGGCACTTCGCTTGCGTACGACCACCTCGTGCTCGCGACCGGGGCGCGCAACCGCGTGCTGCCCGTGCCGGGGGCGGACCTCGACGGCGTGCTGACGCTGCGGACGCGCGAGGACGCGGATCGGCTCAGGACTTCGCTGGACGCCGCGTCGAACGTGGTGGTGATCGGCGGCGGGTTCATCGGGCTGGAGTTCGCCTCGCACGCGGGGCGGCCGGTGACGATCGTCGAGGCGCAGGACCGGCTGCTGGCGCGAGTGGCTTCGCCGGAGGTGTCCGCGTTTTTCCGTGAGGTGCACGAAAAGGCTGGGCACACCGTGCTGCTCGGCACCGGCGTGACGGCGCTGCACGGCACCGGGCACGTCTCGTCGGTCGAGCTGGCCGACGGCACGCGGCTGCCGGCCGACCTGGTCGTGGTCGCCGTGGGCGTGGTGCCGGAGACGACGCTCGCCGCGGAGGCCGGGCTGGCCGTGACCAACGGGGTGGTCGTGGACGAGCACCTGCGCACAGAGGACCCCAAGATCTTCGCGATCGGCGACTGCGCCAACTTCCCGTGTGTCCAAGCGGGTGCGGCGACGCGGCTGGAGTCGGTGCAGAACGCCGTGGACCAGGCGCGATGTGTGGCCGCGGCCATCGTCGGCGAGGGTGCGCCGTACGACAGCCTGCCGTGGTTCTGGACCGACCAGACCGGCGCGAAGCTGCAGATCGTGGGCATCCTGGCCGACGCCGACCAGACCGTGGTCACGGGTGATCGCGCCGAGGGACGGTTCTCGGTGCTGTCGTTCCGCGACGGCGTGCTGATCGCCGTCGAGTCGGTGAACCGCCCGCCCGACCACATCGCCGCGCGCCGGCTGTTCACGGCTGAGCCGAAGCCGACGTACGCGGATCTCGAAGCCAGTTCGTTCGATCTGAAAGCCCACGTCAAGTCGCGATCGGCGGCTTGACCCGTGTAGTTCGGAGGTCCCCCCGTTGCGCACCCAGGTTGCTGTGATCGGCGCCGGCCCGGCCGGTTTGCTCCTGTCGTACCTGCTCCACCTCGAAGGTGTGGAGGCGGTGGTGCTCGAGGCCCGCGACCGCGAGTACGTGCGGCAACGGGTGCGCGCGGGGGTGTGCGAACAGCCGACGGTCGAGCTCTTGACGGAGATCGGCCTCGGCGAGCGGCTGGCCCGGGAAGGCCTGCCCCACGAGGGTTTCTCGCTCCGCTTCGACGGGCAGGACCACCGGATCGCGCTGACCGAGCTCACCGGCAAGAGCATCACGGTGTACGGGCAGCAGGAGATCGTGAAGGATCTCGTGGACGCGCACGAGCGGCTGGAGTTGCCGCTGCACTTCGAGGTTTCGGACGTTTCTTTGTCCGATGTGGACACCGAACGGCCGGTGGTGCGGTACCGCGATTCGTCCGGGATCGAACAGGTCCTGGAATGTGACGCCATCGCGGGCTGCGACGGGTTCCACGGCGTTTCCCGTCCGTCCATTCCGGACGGTGCGCTGCAGTTCTTCGAGCGCGAGTACCCGTTTGCGTGGCTGGGGGTGCTGGCGCAGACGCCGCCTTCGCACGAGGAACTGATCTACACGCACCACTCGCGGGGATTTGCCCTGCACAGCATGCGCTCGCCGGAGATCACGCGTCTCTACCTGCAGGTCGACCCCGATGAGGACCTCGCGGCCTGGTCGGACGACCGCATCTGGTCGGAGCTGTCGGTGCGGTTGGCGGTCGAGGGTTCTTTCGAGCTGCGTGAAGGCCCCATCCTCGACAAGGGCATCACGCCCATGCGCAGCTTCGTCGCCGAACCCCTGCGGCACGGCAGGCTGTTCCTGGCCGGCGACGCCGCCCACATCGTCCCGCCCACGGGTGCGAAGGGCATGAACCTGGCCGTGGCGGACGTCCGGGTGCTGTCGCGCGCTCTGGTCGCCCTGTTCAAGGGCGACGCCTCCCTGGCCGACGCCTACTCCGACACGTGCCTGCGCCGCGTCTGGCGGGCCGAACACTTCTCGTGGTTCATGACGACGATGCTCCACGTGGACCCGGGGGCGGACGCTTTCGCGCAGCGGCTTCAGCTCTCGCAGCTGCGCTACACCGCTTCGTCACCGGCGGCGGCGAAGAGCGTGGCGGAGAACTACGTGGGTTTGCCGTTCGGTTCTTGACTCTGACACCGTGTGAGGCCCAACCGTAGGCGGTGTCATGTTCAGCATCGGAGAGTTCGCCAAGCTGGGCCGGGTGTCCGTGCGGATGTTGCGCCACTACGACGCCCTCGGCCTGCTGCGGCCCGCCAAAGTGGACCCGCACAGCGGGTACCGCTCGTACGCCGCCGGGCAGCTGGCGCGGCTCAACCGCATCCTGGCGCTGACCGACCTCGGGTTCGGTCTCAAGCAGGTGGCCGATTTGCTTGACGACGAGCCCGGCGCCGAGCAGTTGCGCGGGATGTTGCGGTTGCGCCACGCGGAGCTGGCCACGCAGGTCGCGGAGGCGGCGGGACGGTTGGCGCGGGTCGAGGCGAGACTCCGGTTGATCGAGTCGGAGGAAGACGTCATGGACGTTGTGGTCAAGCCCGTCAGCGGAGCGAAAGTGGTAGCGGTCAGCGGGATCGCGGAGTCGTTCGAGTACCACGAGATCGGGCCGGTCGTGGGTGGCCTGTGTGCGAGTCTCGCGGAGCGCATGGAGCGCGCCGGGCTGAAGTTCGCCGGGCCGGCGGTGGCGTGGTACGAGCCGGCGGCGGACGACCGGATCCAGGTGCGGGCCTGTGCGCCGTACGTGGGCAGCCCGTCCGGTGAAGGGCTCTGCGAAACCGATCTGCCGGCCATCGAGCAGGCCGCCACGCTCGTGCACCGCGGCACGATGGACACGATCGCCGGGTCGTACCAGGCGTTGGCGCGGTGGATCGACGACAACGGGTACCGGGCCGAGCCGGTGAAGGCGCGTGAGGTCTACCTGCACACCGAGGGCGACGAGAAGGAGTGGATCACCGAGCTGCAGATCCCGATTGCGTCAACCCGGGGTTGACGGCGATCGGATCGTCAACCTAGAGTTGACGGCATGACCAGTGCGGTGAAGCTCGACGACCTCATCAACGCCATCAAGGCCAACAACGACAAGGACGCCCTCGCGCAGCTGTCCGACGCCGTGTACCTGGGCGAGCACCTCGGCGAGCTGGCCGACCACCTGATCGGCCACTTCGTGGACCAGGCCCGGCGCAGCGGAGCGTCGTGGACCGACATCGGCACGAGCATGGGTGTGTCCAAGCAGGCGGCCCAGAAGCGGTTCGTGCCGAAGATCGATCCGGGCGGTGATCCCAGCGGGATGATCCAACGCCTGTACGGCCGTTACACCGACCGCGCGCGCCACGTGATCGTCGCGGCGCAGCAGGCCGCGATCGAGGCCGAGAGCCCGGGTATCGACACCACGCACCTGCTGCTCGGGCTGCTCACCGAGCCGGCCGCGCTGGCCGCGGGCGTCATGGTCTTCCAGGGCGCGAGCCTCGACGCCGTGAAGGCCGCGGCCGAGGCACGGCTGCCCGAGCCGGTGGACCCGGTGCCGAACCCCATGCCGTTCACGGCGGCCGGCAAGAAGACGCTCGAGCTCACGATGCGCGAGGGCCTGCGACTCGGCCACAACTACATCGGCACCGAGCACATCCTGCTGGCGATGCTGGAACAGGGCGAAGGCCCCGGCTACGAGGTGCTCACCGAGCTGGGCATCACGAAGGAAGCCGCGGAGGCGAAGATCCGCGAAGCACTCGCCGAAATCCTGGCCGCGCGCCGGCAGTGAGACCCGGGTGGCCGTCGAGCCGGCGGCCACCCGGGCTCTAGGCTGGCCGGATGAGCGACCCCTTCATGGAGGAGTTCCGCAAAGCCTTCTACGACGCTCAAGGCGACGGTCCGCCCGCCGTGCAGAGCTTCGAGATCGTGAACGACGACGAGGCCGTCGCGGCGGAAGCCGGCCGTCAGCTGGAACCGATCGTGCAGCAGCTCGCACTGCTCGGTCCGCAGGGCTGGGAATGGTTCTCCGCCGAGTTCGCGTTCACCGTCTCGGCCGAGATCGCGCTGCTGCGCTTCTTCGCCGGACAGCAGCACCAGGACGTCTACGTTCCCGAACCCATCGCCGCGATGGTGCGCAACCAGCGCCACCTCGCCGCGCGGATGTCGGCCGGGCCGTGGTGGCGGCTGATCCTGAGCGTGCTCAACAGCGGCCAGCTCAGCGTCACCTACGACTACGGCGACGAACCCTTCCCGCAGCACCAGCTGCTGCCGCCGCAGCACTACCTCGACGACCTGCGCACCTACCGCCGTCCGCAGGTCCCGGAGTGGCTCAGGAAGTACACCGGCCAATGAAAAAGGGGCCCCTGCTCACGAAAGCAGGGGCCCCTTCTCTGCCGAAAATCAGGCGCCGACCTCGTCGCGCGAGTCCGTGGCCCACAGCGTGTGGAAGGAACCCTCGCGGTCGACCCGCCGGTAGGTGTGCGCACCGAAGAAATCGCGCTGGCCCTGCACGAGCGCGGCCGGGAGCCGGTCGGCGCGCAGGCCGTCGTAGTACGCCAGCGCGGTGGAGAAGCCCGGCGTCGGGATGCCGAGCTGCACCGCCGTGGAGATCACCGAACGCCACGAGTCCTGCGCGTCCTCCACGGCCTTGCGGAACGCGCCCGCGGTGAGCAGCGTCGGCAGCGCGCTGTCCTCGGCGTACGCGGCCGTGATGTCGTTCAGGAACTTCGCACGGATGATGCAGCCCCCGCGCCAGATCGACGCGACGGCGCCCAGGTCGATGTCCCAGCCGTACTCCGTGGCGCCGGCCTGGATCTGGTTGAAACCCTGCGCGTACGCGACCACCTTCGACGCGTACAGCGCCTGCTCGACGTCGTCGGCGAAGGTCTCCAGCGCGGCGCCCTTCAGCGGCGTGCGCGCCGGCCCGCCCAGCCCGCGGGCGGCCGCGCGCAGCGGCTTCGAGCCCGACAGCGACCGCGCGAACACGGCCTCGGCGATGCCGCTGATCGGCACACCCAGGTCGAGCCCGATCTGCACGGTCCAGCGACCGGTGCCCTTCTGCTCGGCCGCGTCCTCGACGATGTCGACGAACGGCTTGCCCGAGCCGCCGTCCACGTGCTTGAGCACCTCGGCGGTGATCTCGATGAGGTACGACTCGAGCCGGCCGGTGTTCCACGTCGAGAACACGTCGGCGGCCTCCGCGGGGGAGTAACCGGCGGCGCCGCGCAGCAGGTCGAACGACTCGGCGATCAGCTGCATGTCGGCGTACTCGATGCCGTTGTGGACCATCTTCACGAAGTGGCCCGCGCCGTCCGCGCCGATGTGCGTGCAGCACGGCGCGCCGTCGACCTTGGCCGAGATGTCCTCGAACAGCGGGCCGAGCGACTCGTAGGACTCCTTCGAGCCGCCGGGCATGATGCTCGGGCCGTTGAGCGCGCCCTCCTCGCCGCCGGACACACCGGTGCCGACGAAGTGCAGGCCCCGCTCACGCAGCGCGGCCTCACGCCGGCGCGTGTCCGCGAAGTGCGCGTTGCCCGCGTCGACGATCACGTCACCCGGCTCCAGCAGCGGCGCGAACTCCTCGATCACGGCGTCGGTGGGCCCGCCGGCCTGCACCATGATCACGATCTGCCGGGGCCGCTCCAGCGCGTCGACGAACTCCTGCGCGGAGTACGCCGGGATGAAGTCGCCCTCGTCGCCGAACTGCTCGACGAGGGAGCGCGTGCGCGCCTCGGAGCGGTTGTGCAGAGCGACCGTGTGCCCGTGCCGGGCCAGGTTCCGCGCCAGGTTGCGGCCCATGACCGCGAGGCCCGTGACCCCGATGCTCGCCTTCTTGCTCATCCGAACCCTTTCCGAAGTCTCTGCCGGAGTCCGAGCCTACTGGCGTTCGGCGTCCGGCGAACCTGCGAGAACATTCACGGGACGTTCGGGAATGCGAGCCTGTCCGAGCATCAGGAAAAACAGCGGATCGGCGCGCCGTTGTAGGCGACCATGTCCGTGATCGCCGCGACCAGGTCGAGCGGGGCGCCCCACTCGGCGCCGTCCAGCTCGGCGTAGGCGCGGTGCAGGTTGCCGGCCAGGCGTTCCTGTTCGGACAGGTCCGAAAAGGTCCCGAGGTCGGTCTCCTTGGCCAGCTGCAGCGGCGAAAGCCCGGCCGCCTTGCCGCGTTCGGCGGTCGCCTGCACGAAGGCCAGGTACGCGTCCACCACGTCCACCGTCTCGACACCGCACGGGCCGCCGTGGCCGGGCAGGATCACGGCGGGGTCGAGCTCGCGGATGACGTCGAGCGCGGCGCGCCAGCCGGCGATCGAGCCCATGAGCGCGAACGGGCTGCCGCCGTTGAACACGAGGTCGCCGGCGAAGAGGATGCGCTGTTCGGGCAGCCAGGCGAGCACGTCGTTGGTGGTGTGGGCGGCGTGGCCGGGGTGCACGAGCTCGATCGCGGTGCCGCCGGCGTGCACGGTGAGCCGTTCGTCGAACACGACGTCGGGTGGGCGCAGCTCGAGGTGACCCCAGTCGTTGCCGACGAGCACGCCGTCGTAGGTCTCGATGCCCGCCGCGAGCATCGCGTCGCGCGTTTTGCGCTGGCCGATGATCGTGGCGCCGCCGACGAGGTAGTTGCCGTTGGTGTGGTCGGAGTGGTGGTGGGTGTTCACGAGCGTCGTGACCGGTCCTGCCGTGGCCTGCGCGGCGGCGAGCAGCGCGCGGGTGCGGCGTTCGGTGGCGCACGTGTCGATCAGCACACAGTGGTCGCCGGCCGCGACGAAGCCGCAGTTGTTGATGAACCAGGACCCGTCGGGCTGTAGGTAGCCGAAGACGCCGTCGGCGAGCTGTTCGACCTTCGCGGCGCCAGGAGAGCGATCGATCACGTCGCCACTATGCCGCATCACCAGGACCGTACGAACCGGGCGCGGGTGTAGACCGGATGGAGCAGCGTGGGTGTCCGAAAGGAGCCGTCTGCCCTGGTCCAGCCGAGTGACAAACGTGATGACTGGCTTTTCGGATCATTTCCTGGAACGCTGCCCGGTGTCATCATCGAGCCCCGTTGGGTAAAGGTACTAACCTGGGTGGTTCGAACGTTCGCGCGCCGGCAGTGGTCGAAAGGCCTCCCACGGCGGTTACTGGTCCGGGAGAGCAAGGCTGATGGCGAGCACCGTCACCTCGCGCCGGAAGCAGCTCGGCAACGAGCTCCGGCATGCCCGCAACGCCGCGCGGATGACTCAGCAGCAGGTCGCCGAAGTTCTCGGCTGCACCCAGGGCAAGGTCAACAAGATCGAGTCCGGTGCCGTCGGGGTGAAGCTCGGGGATGTGCGATCGATGCTGAACGCGTTCGGGATCAACGGCGAAGAAGCCGACACGTTGATGAACCTCGCCCGCGCCGCCGCCGGGCAGCGCGGGCACTGGTCGGGGTACCGCTCGGTGGTGCCCCACTGGTTCCGCACCTTCACCGACCTCGAGCCGGCGGCCGCGGAGATCCTCACCTGGCACGGGGAGCGCATCCCCGGCCCGCTGCAGTCCGAGCACTACATGCTCAAGCAGTTCACGGAGGCGGGCGCCACCGACGTCACGTCGCTGGTGCGCAACCGGCTCGACCGCAAGGCCGTGTTCGACCAGCAGCAGCCGCCGTACTACCGGTTCATCGTGAGCGAGGGCGCGCTGCGCCGCGCGCCCGGCGGGTTCGCGCCGGCGGTGATGCTGGACCAGGTCGAGCACATGCTGGCGCTCGACCGCTACCCCCGCGTGTACGTGCACGTGCTGCCCTTCGGCGCGAAGCTCGCCGCCGTGCCCAACGACTTCACGATCATGCGTTTCCCCGACCGCACGCGGGACTTCGTCTACATCGAACACTCCGCGGGCGGGCTGTACCTCGACGACGTCAAGGACTTCAACATCTTCGTCGACTCGTGGGACCGCCTGCGCGGCGCGGCGCTGGAGCGCGGCGAGACGCGCCAGTTCCTCAAGGAGCTCGCCGAGGGCTACCGGGCGCAGATGTCGCAGTGATTTCCAGCAGTGGCACGGTTTCCTCCGCGCCGGGCTGGGCGTTGATCTCCTCCTGCACGCGCTGAGCGGCTGCGCGCCAGCGGGCCTCGGTGAGCAACTGCACGGCTGTGTCGTGGATCTCGCCGGGCGTCGCCGTTTCCGGATCGAGGGCGAGGCCGGCCCCGAGCCGGGCCAGCCGCCGCGCGTTGCCCGGTTGGTCGGCACCCATCGCGAACACCAGTGACGGCAGGCCGTGGGCCAGCGCGCCCAGCACGCTGCCGGACCCGCCGTGGGACACCACGAGGTCGGTTTTCGGCAGCAGCTCCGCTTGAGGGACGAAGCTGTGGATGCTGACGTTCGCGGGCTGCGGCCCGAAGCCCGCGGGATCCAGCTGCGAGCCGACGGTCGTGGTCACGTCGGCGTCGAGGCGGCCGAGCCCGGCGAGCGCGCGTTCGAACAGATCCCCGGACGCGGTGTTGAAATCCGTGCCGAGCGTGAAGTACACCCCCGGCCGTTCGTGGGGTGCCCGCTGCGGGATCGGCTCGCCCTGGCGGAACGAGAACGCCCCTGGCGGCAGCGGCGCACCGCGGAACATCTCCGGAAACGGCGACAGCACCAGCTGCCCGTCGAGCATGGCCAGGTCCGGGTCCCTCGGCAGCCCGTGCCCGGCCCGCAGCTCGTGCAGGGGTTCGGCCACGAGGTCCTTGCGCAGCAACGTTCCCGCCGCCAGCACCAGCACGGTCACACAGGGGATCCCGAGCTTTTCGGCCGCGACCGCGGCACCGAAGTCGACCTCGTCACGGATCACGACGTCGGGCCGCCAGTCGCGGCCGATCTCCAGCAGCTTTTCGGCCCGCTCCCCGGCGGCTCGGCGGGCGAAGAGCTCGCGGATCTCCCAGTCGTCCCGCGCGGGGTCGACGGGCGGCAGGGGCTCGCGGTTGCCGGTGGTGTGGGGCTGGGGCTGGGGATCGCTGGTCGCGATCGCCGTGAACCCGGCCCGCTCCACCGCCGCGACCAGACTGCCCGCCCCGGCCACGGCCACGACGTGGTCGCGCTTCACCGCCGCCCGCGCCACGGGCACCATCGGATCGAAGTGGCCCCGCCCGCCGACGAAGGTGAAGAGGAAGCGCATTCCCGGCAAGGTACTGGGTGAGGGTGGGACCGGGCATGCCGTTTTCCATGGCTTGGTCACCTCGGCTTGGACCATCGACCAGCCGCCTCGGCCGGCGTGTGCGCGGTGAAGCCGCCGTCGCGTGGTGTCCCAATTCCCCGATCAGGTGTCACTCGATCGGGGGTCGGCTGCGGGACGCGGCCGAAGGTCGGCAGACTGGTCCGCACCAGCACACCGCGGGTCGAAAGGGCGGCTGATGACACAGGTACCGGATCCCGAAGCGCCGGAAGGCATCGACCTCGAGCGGCCGAACGCGGCGCGCATCTACGACTGGTTCCTCGGCGGCACGGCGAACTGGGCGATCGACCGCGAGTTCGGCGAGCGCGCGGTCCAGACCTTCCCCATGATCAAGACCATCGCCCGCTCCGGGCGGGAGCTGCTCGGCCGCACGGTGCGCTACATGGCGCGCAACGGCATCGACCAGTACCTCGACCTCGGGTCGGGCGTGCCGACGGCCGGCAACGTGCACCAGATCGCCACGTCGGTGAACCCGAACGCGCGCTGTGTGTACGTGGACAACGAACCGGTGGCCGTCGCGCACTCGCAGATCCTGCTGGAGCGCGAAGGCGTCGCCGATCGCCACGCCGTGCTGCAGGGCGATCTGCGGTACCCCGGCGACATCTGGCCGCGTGCGCTCGACACCGGCGTGCTCGACCCGAAGCGCCCGATCGGGTTGATCATGTCGGGCGTCCTGTACTTCATCGGCCGCGAAGAGGGCGCGCACGAGATGGTGCGCAAGTACCTGTCGCTGGTGCCGTCCGGCTCGTACTTCATGGCCTCGCACATCACGCTCGACGGCGTGCCGCAGTCCGACGGTGACAGCCGCGAGTCGATCCACGAGCAGTACAAGCAGTCGAGCACGCCGATCCACTTCCGCTCACGCGCGGAGTTCGCGGAGTTCTTCGACGGTCTCGAGGTCGTCGACCCCGGTGTGGTGTGGGTTTCCGAGTGGCGGCCGGAGGAAGGCGAGTCGCGCAACAGCGACCGCATGGCCGCGGACCCGTCGTTCAGTGGCGGCATCTGTGCCGTGGGACGGAAGCCGTAACGACAAAAGCGCGCCTCGGGCGGAGTGGCCCGGGGCGCGCTGGTTCGGTGCTGGGCTACACGTGCCCGTGGACGAGCCCGGCGAGGGTCTCCAGCGGCCGGTGGGCGCGGACCAGGTCCGGCTGGCGCGGTGCGGGCACGTCGAGGTCGGTGTCCCAGGTGACCGGCTTGCGCAGCGGCGCCTGGATCAGGCTGAAGCCGAAGCGGTTGCGCAGCTCGTGGTTGATCCCACGCCGGCCGGGAGTGTGTTCATCCTCACGGCGGAAGAGCGTGGTGAGCCGGACGGCCATGAGATCACACCCCCAGTTCCGAAAGCGGTGACCGGGGCAGATCCGCTCCGGCCAGACCGAGGCAGCTTTCGCACGGCATGCCCACGCCCGACGTCAACCACTCGACGTGGGCCCGGGGAAGCCTCTCCCCGCACCTCGCGAGCACCTCGGCGCAGGAACCCGTGGCGTCCACCTCGAACACGTGCACGACGCGGCGGGATTCGCCGGCTCGGCCGGGCGCGAGCCTGCCCGTCATGAGCACGTTCGCCGTCATGCTGTCCTGGATGATCACGCGGTCCCTCCCCCCGAGCTCGGTGCCGGTTCGCGGACTCCGCTGGTGTGCTGGGCCGAATGCAGCAAGCCATTCACCCACCATCGGCGCCCCGATCGATGCGATTAATCCTACTCCTGGAATAATCTTCATGTCGAGATCGGGTCGAGTTGATCACCCGCTTGGCCCTGCGGTTTGCTCCGTAGTGACAGAAAGAAGCCGGGGACGTGCGCGGCGACCGCACGCCCTGCAGAAGGCTCGGAGGTACGACCCATGACGGATTATCCGTCGCTCCAGGATTACGACCCGGCCTCCGCCGAAGGGCTGTTCGAGGACGCTGCCTGGGAGAAGTCGTTCGCCAGTGAGCCCAACGGAGGCAGCTGCGTCGAGGTCAACCTGGGCCGTTCCGACCTCGTCGGGGTGCGGGACACGAAGCTCGCGTCGAGCCCCGTGTTCGTGTTCGACCGGGCCGAGTGGGAGGCGTTCCTGGTCGGTGTGAAGGCCGGGCAGTTCGACCTGCCGCCCGGCACCTGACGCGGGCTTCGCGATTTTCCGCGACCTCGGACTCAGGCTGTGACGTGAGCGGTTCACCAACTGTCACTCGAACGAGTGAGATGCGCTGACCCAGGGTGGTCGAGGTGGTGATCAAGACGCCGGGAGCACCGTCATCGGTACTCCCGGCTGCGACTCAAGAGGCGGCCGCGACCCCGCCGCCCCGCAACCGGCCGCGCGTGCGGCGCCAGGCGATGACCACGAGCACCACCAGCCCGATCAGCGGCAGGCTGCTGATCGCCCAGCTCAGCCCCATCGGCGGCCCCGGCTGCTCGAGCACGCGCAGGTTCTGCAGTTCGCCCGTGCCCTGGCCCTGCGGGCCTTCGATGGTGAAGCGGAACGCCCACGTGCCCTCCGTCGGCAGGGCGCGGATGTCCAGACCCCACACGTCACGCTTGCGCGGGTGCCGCGCGAGCGGCTGCGCCCGCTGGAAGGTGCCCGAAGCGGGGTTGTGCATCGCGAGCGAGCCCGTTTTGGTGCCGATGCCGCCGTCGGGGATGAAGGTGAAGTCGAGCGACTGCATGGCCCGCAGCGGCCACGTCGAGAAGCCCACGGTCAGGCCGTAGGGCCCGGCCTGCACGCGTTCGGTGTGCACGATGTTCACCGGCTCGTACGCGTCGGCCGGCAACGCGGTGGCGAGCAGCAGCCCGATGACCGCGCCCAGCGCCAGCAGAGTCCTACGCATCCGAACGCACCCCCGAAACCGGGGCGAGCAGCCGCAGCATGCCGCCGAAGCGCCACCCCGCGAAGCCGCCCGCCAACCCCAGCGCGCCGGCCACGAGGCCGGTCGCGATCACCGAAGCGAAGTCACCGACGTGACCGGCGTACACCCAGCCATGCTGCACCGGCAGGGTCGCGCCGATCAGCAGCCCGGCCAGCCCGCCCGCGAGCACCGACACCCGGCCCGGCTGCCAGCCCCGCCGTCGCGCGATCAGCAGGTAGCCCTCGACGAGCGCGGCCACGGGCAGCAGCGCCATCGGCATCAGCGCGGGCATGTCCGGCACGCCGGCCACGTAGTCCCGCACCGGCAGCCCCACGAGGTCGGCGTACCAGCGCGCCGCCCACGGCGAGAACCACCAGAACACGGCCTGGATCACGGCCAGGATCGCCGCCGTCGCCACCGCGCCACCGGGGCGGCGCTGGAACCCGGCCCCGGTGAACACGAGCAGCACCGACAGCAGCGTCGCGCCCACCGACGTGGCCTCGACCGGGTCGAGATCCACCTGCTGCAGCCCCAGCGCGGTCACGGCGCTGAACGCGATCAACACGGCCAGCGAACCGAACACCCCGACTCGCCCCCAGCGGTGCTCACGCGCGGCCGCGAAGACCATCGCGGTGCCGATGATCGACAGCGTCACCGAGAGCAGCAGCCCGATGTGCGGCGGCGAGTCGATCACGGCGTCGAAGCCGTACAACCCGTGCCACCACTGGTCCCACAGGCCGTAGAGCAGGAACGCGGCGGCGCCGACGCCCGAGATGAGGTACCCGACCGGCGCGGCGAACGTCCGGCCGAACACGCCGATCGCGCGTCCGCCGATGCGCGGGTCGACCGGCCGCCCGGCGCGCTGCGCGGCCGTGGTCAGCAGCACCACGGCCAGGCTCGCCAGGCCGACGATCGCGCTGCCCGCGTACAGGAACAGGTGCGGCAGCGTGAAGAAGGTGTCCGGACCGACGTCGTCGTGCCACTGCACGTCCCACGTGAGCCCGATCATCGAGATCACCGAACCCCCGAGCACGGTGCACGCCGGTGCGAGCCCCGGCTTTCTCGTCGTGGCGACCACCCGGGCCCCCGACGCGGTGAGATCCATTCCCAGCCCCCTTATCGATTGACCAACACGGGAAACACGACCTGGTCGGCGCCCGCCGGCCCCTTCAGGGAGACGGTGATCTCCCACTGGCCCGCCATCGGCAGGCCGACGTCGGCGGCGCGGAAGTGCCCCGGCCCGTCGGCGGTCGCCGGCACCGGTGTGATGGCGTGGCCCATCTGCGGCATCACCGGCTCCACCGTCACGCCGTCGACGGCGGGGCCGGTCACCGCGAACGCGAACGTGTTGCCGCCGACGCGGGGCGCGTCCGCGGACAGCTGCACGGTGTAGGGCCCGGTCGTCGACTTGAGCACGGTGGGACCGCCCGCGCCACCGCCGAACAGCAGCCAGCCGGCGATGACCGCGGCGATCACCACGACCACGCTGATGAGGACCACCGGACGCCGTTGTTTCACTTTTCCCCTCCTGGGCAGCGGGCACGTCGAGCACCACCGGCACGGTCAGCACGGACCAGCCGTGCTCGGCCTGCAGCCACAGCCGGTACCGGCCCGGTGCGGCGAAGGTGAACGTGTAGGGCACGTCGGGCCCGTACGCGGCGACGGTCTCGTCCGGCACGCCCGTCAGCCCCGGCACGTACGGCGGCATCGCGTGCGCGTGGGCCCACGTCGGCGCCGTGGCGGCCACCGCACCGACCCGGTCGTCCGACGGCAGCGGCCCGACGACGATCAGGTGCCCCAGCATGCCCAGCCACGGTTGCAGGTCTCCCGCGGGGAAGTGCGCGGTGACCGTGACGGGCACGCCGGCCTTCAGCGCCGTGGTGGTCACGTCGACCGGAACGCCGTCGACCACGCGTTTTCCGGGCCCGGCGGGGACTTCCGCCGAGGTGCCGTGGGTGGCTTGGAGGTCCACAGTGGACCGGGTGAGCTGCACGCCGCCACCGCGGCGTTCCAGCTCGGCCGCCACCGCGTACGTCCCGGATTCCGGTGCGGTGAAGGCAACCTGTTACTCGCCGGGCGCGACCCGCACCGGGTGCAGGTGCCACAACCGGCCCGAGGGCGAGACGACGATGAGGTGCACGAGCGCGTCGTCGTGCACCACGAGGTCGTCGGCCGGGCGGCCGGTGGAGCCGTCGGTGAAGTGCAGTCCGAGGCCGTTCCGGCTCTGCACGCTGAAGTTCACCGGTGGCCGCGAGTAGTCCGTGAGGGGCAGGCGCGACATCGCGTACGGGTCGGTGACGTTGTTCACGGTCGCGTCCAGCTGCGCACCCGGCGCGGGCGGCGGGGGAGTGCCGGTGGACAGCAGCGCGCCGGTGACCGCGACGGCCAGCGCCGCGACCATCCCGCCCGCCGGCACCAGCGCGTAAGCCGTGCGCCGCGACCGCACCGCCACGATCAGCGCGATCAGCAGAAACGCCCCTGCCGCAACGAATCCGCCGAACGCCGCCTTCTCCCACGGCGGCACCACCCGCGCGGGCACGACGAACGGAATGGTCCCGGTGGTCGTGCCGTCGGACAGCCGCAGCTCCCACGGCCCGGCGTGGTCGACGTCCACTTCGCCCGAGTACAGCCCGGGTTTCGCACCGAGCATCACGTCACCGCGCGAGAAGACGACACCGTCGGCGGCCGCGGCGAGGTGCAGCGTGCCGGGCGCGGTGCCGGTGTGCGTGGCGATGTCGACGTGCAGCTCGCCCGGTGTCACGTCGATGCGTCGGATGATCACCGTCAGCTCGCGTGCGCCGAGCGTCTGCGCCACCTGGATGTCCGTGCCCACGGGCGCCCCGTCGGCGCGCGCGGTCCCGCCGCCGAGCGCGATCCCCAGTGCGCAGAGCAGCATCAACAACGCGGCTTCTCTCGTGGTCCCCATCACGGGAGAACGTAGCGAGGCCGGGCCGGGTGAATCGTCACGGAACCGGGGGAAGATCCATCCCCGGTTCGGGGGATGCCACCCCTGAGACGCGAGCCGGTTGCAAATCGGAACGTTGCTCCGTATGGTTATGGAGCAACGTTCCGCTTGCTCTTCGGAGGACCGCCCCATGCAGTACCGCACCTTGGGCCGCACCGGCGTGCAGGTCAGCGCCCTGGCGCTCGGCGCCATGAACTTCGACGCGATCGGTCCCACCACCCAGGAAGACGCCACCGCCATCGTCACCGCCGCGGTCCTTGGGTGATCGATCTCCGAGCGCGGCGGCGAGTGGCAGCCCGTGGCGAGTGCCCATGGATAGACCAAAATGGCCGGGCATAGCAGTGGAGATGTCGAGGTCGCTGACGACGTCGATGGTCGCGAGAAAGCCGGTGACCATGCGAGCCGATGGGGCGCCAAAGTGCGACGGCACGAGGCGTCCACCTCGCTCGATGAAGAAGACGTCCTCGATGAGGCCAGCTTCTTCACAGTCAGAAGTCATCGACACATCCTGCGCCGGTGAAAGGAACCGCCCCATGTCACCTCGCTTCGGCATCATGACCGCCCCCGTGCAGGTCGGCTACGACGACCTTCGCCGCGTCTGGCAGGAAGCCGACGCCCTGCCGGAAATCGAGCACGCCTGGCTGTTCGACCACCTCCTGCCCATCGGCGGCGACCCCGACGGCCCGATTTTCGAAGGCTGGACGCTCCTGTCGGCTCTCGCCGCGCAGACCTCGCGGCTCCGGCTCGGTCTGATGGTCACCAGCAACCGTTTCCGTCCGCCCGCTGTGTTGGCGAAGATCGCCACCACCGTCGACGTGGTGTCCGGCGGCCGGCTCGACTTCGGCATCGGCGTCGGCTCGCGCCCGAGCCACCCGCTGGCCCGGCGCGAGTACGAAGCCCACGGCTTGCCGTTCCACGACACCGCCCACGCCGTGCGGAGCCTGGCCGAGGCGTGCACCGTCATCCGTCGCTTGTGGACGGACGAGGCACCGTTCGACTTCACCGGCGAGAGCGTGCAGCTCAAGGGCGCCTTCGGCAATCCGAAGCCCGTGCAGCGCCCGCACCCGCCGATCGTCATCGGTGGTCGCGCGTCCGCGACGCTGCGGGTGACCGCCGAACATGCCGACGTCTGGAACATTCCCGGCGGCGATCTCGACGACTGCGTCGGCCGCAGTGCCCTGCTCGACCGCTACTGCACCGAACTCGGCCGTGACCCGGCGGAGATCACGCGCTCGATCCACTTGCCGGTGTCGTACGCCGACCCCGGCCTCACCCGCAAAGCCATCGCCGAGGCTGTCGACGCCGGGTTCGGGCACGTGGTGCTGGGGTTGCCGGCGCCGTTTCCCGAGGGTGTGGCGCAGTGGGTCGTGGCCGAGCTGATCAACGCCTGACTGGGTCAGGACAGCAGCCGATACGCCCGCGGGTGCGCCCGGAGCCACACGTTCAGCTTGCCGATCCACCGCATGTGCGCCGACCGCAACGGTGGTGGCACCAGTGCGCCGAAAACCCGGACCGCGAGACAGAAGCGCCGGAACCGTCGCTGGTCGGCCGAAGTCCACTGCAGACCCAGCTGCTCGCGCAGCGAAGCCGGCAACGTCGCCCGGATCAAGAACAACTGCCCACGCGCCTGCCCTCGCCGCAACCGGGGCCACCACCGGTCCGGCAGCCACCGCACCGGTTTCGGCACGGTGTGGATCGTCTCGAGCAACGTTGTCACCGTCGGGTTCGGCCGGAACGAATCCACCATCTCGTCGTAGTACCGCTCGAACGCCGCCCAGTCCGCCGGCAGATCCCGCTCGCGCACCCCGAGCAGCCGGCCGACGTCACGCATCTGCGCGTAGTACTCGTCGAGCTCGGCACCGGATAGGGGACGCCCGAAAAACCGTTGCACGTCAACCGGAACCTTCACCAGCGTCGCATGAACCCACGCATACGCCAACGGATCCAGCCCGCTGTAGCGCCGTCCCTCGGCGACGCCGGTGAACGTCCGGTGCAGCTCCCGCAACCGCGCTGCCTCGAACCGCGCGCCGGCCGCACCGCCGTACACGTAAATCGACAGCGAAGCTCCCGTGCGCATCAAGCGCGTCCACGGGTCCTCGGTGTAGTTCGAATGGTCCCGCACCCCCGCGGCGACGACGGGGTGCGCCACCTGCAGCACCAGCACCTGCCCCGCCAGCAGCAGGTCGCGGAAGTCGCCGAAGTACCGCCAGGCGGCGGTGCCGCGCACGACCGGCGGCGCCACGTCAGGCCCCGCGCAGCAGCATCATCAGCGGCTCGGCCGCCGGCACGTCCGTGCCCGTCGACAGCCGGCGCAGCTGCAGCCCGGCGATGAGCGCGACGACGGGACCGGCCACCCGTGCGGGATCCGGCACGCCGAGCGCACGCAGGATCGTCGTGGCCAGGTCGTCGTACGCGGCGAAGCAGCGCGCGGACGCCTCGCGCAGGCCGGGATCACGCGCCGCTTGCAGGTACAGCTCGTGGGGCGCGAGGTCGTCGGTGCCGAACGGCAGCTGCTCGATCACGTGCTCCACCACCGCCGCGGCCTGTTCGAGGCTGAGCGCGCTGTGGGCTTCGGCGATGGCGGCGAGCTTCGCCGTCTCCTCCTCGGCGAACAGCAGCATCGCCTCGCGCAGCAGCTCGGTCTGGCTGGGGAAGTGGTAGGTGAGTGTGCCCAGCGACACGCCCGCGGCGGCCACGATGCGCCGGTTGGTGAGCCCGCCGACGCCTTGCTCGCCGACGACCTCCAGCGTCGCCCGCAGGATCGCGTCGCGGGTGTTCACCACACCCTTGCGGGCCGGCGCAGGTGCCACCTCGAGACCTCTTCCAGTTGTGCGGCAACGGAAATGAGCCGCTCCTCGCCGTGCGAGGGACCCAGCAGCTGGGCGCCGAGGGGCAGCCCGTCCGCCGTTTGCCCGGCCGGGACGTTGATCCCCGGCCAGCCCAGCACGTTCCACGGCCAAGCGTAGGGGCACGCGGCGATCATCGTCTGGTCGGTGCGCCAGCCGGTGAGGCCGTCGAACGCACCGGTCCGCGGTGGCGGGGTCGCGGTGGTCGGGGTGAGCAGCACGTCGACGCGGCCGAACACCGAGCCGATGCGGCGCTGCAGCGCGGGTTCGAGTGCCCGGGCGAGTTTCAACGCGCCGGCCAGCACTGTGCCCTGCTGCGCGTTGCCGCGGGTGCGCGGGTCGAGCTTGGCCTTCTCGGGCACGCGCGCGGCCCAGTCGCGCACGCCGGTGAGCGAGCGCGGCAGGAAGGTGAGCCCGATGAGCCCGTAGTCCGGGTCGACCTCGACGATCTCGTAGCCCAGGTTAGCGAGCGCCTCCGCGGTGTCGCGCACGGCCGCTTCCACCACCGGGTCGAGGCTCGTTTTCGTTGCGGTGAAAGGAATCCGGGTCGACAGCCCGATGCGCAGCCGCCCGGGTTCGCGGCGAGCGGCGGCGCGGAAGGTGCCGTCGGAGGCCGTGGTGACGTCGAGCAGGGTCGCCGCGTCGGCGACGGTCCGGGCGAGCGGCCCGAGCACGGTCAGGCCGTGGAACAGCTCGCCGCCCGCCGGCACGCGCCCGCGCTGGGTCTTGATGCCGACGAGCCCCGTCCACGCGGCGGGGATGCGCACCGATCCGGCGCCGTCGGACCCCAGCGCCGCCGCGACCACCCCACCGGCGACTGCGGCCGCCGAGCCGCCCGACGACCCGCCGGGCGTGTGGCCGGGGTGCCACGGGTTGCGCGTGACGCCGAACGCCGGCCCCTCGGTGAACGGCCATTGGCCCAGCTCAGGCGTGTTCGTCTTGCCGATGATCACGGCGCCGGCGCGCTTGAGCAGGCCCACGGCCGGCGCGTCCGAGACAGCGTCGGGGAAGTCGCCCGCGCAGCCGAACGCCGTGGGCAGGCCCGAGAGGTCCACGTCGTCCTTGATCGCCACGGGCACGCCCAGCAGCGACGTCGCCTCGCCGCGCGCCCGGCGGCGGTCGGCTTCCGCGGCCTCGGTGAGCGCGTCGTCGTCCCGGATCCGGCGGAACGCGTTGAGAACGGCCTGGCTCGCATGTGCCTCGTCGAGCGCCGCCCGGGTGAGTGCGACGGAGGTCGTGTCACCGGATTCGAGCGCCGCCGCCTGCTCGGCGACTGTGCTGAACAAAACTGTGTTGTCGACAGGACTGCCGAACCCAGAACCGCTGAACCCTGAACTGCTGAACCCTGAACTGCTGAACCCTGAACTGCTGAACCCTGAACTGCTGAACCCTGAACTGCTGGCGGTCATCGGGCACCCCCCGAGGTTCTCGTTCGTTCGAACGAACGTTACCACCGGGATGTGATTCCGGCTGCCTGGTTCGACAGCCACCTGCGTGAGGCCGACGATTACCCGGACGCCCGCCCAGTCCCCCCACGGAGGATCGATGACGTTCGACTTCGACCGGTTTCCCGTTTTCGACGCGTTCCCGCGGGCGGGTCTGGGCAGCGGCGCGACGCCGCTGCTGGCGGCACCGCGGCTGGGCGAGGCGCTCGGGCTGCCGCGGCTGATGCTCAAGCGCGACGACGTGCACCCGCTCGGCGTCGGCGGCAACAAGCTGCGCAAACTCGATTTCCACCTCGGCGCGGCGCTCGCGGCCGGCGCCGACACCGTGATCACCTTCGGCGCGCTGCAGACCAACCACGGCCGCCAGACCGCCGCCGCGTGCGCGCGGCTCGGGCTGCGCTGCGAGCTCGTGCTCACGGCGAAGGTGCCGCGTGAGGGCGAGGCCTACGAGCACTCCGGCAACATTCCGCTCGACCTGCTCTTCGGCGCGCGCGTGCACGTCTGCGCCACCGCCGAGGAAGCCGAGCGCACCTACGAAGAGCTGCTCGCGTCGGCCGACTACGAGGGCCGCAAGGTCTTCACCGTCCCGGTCGGCGGGTCCGACGCGCTGGGCACCCTCGGCTACGTCGCCGCGAGCCACGAGCTCGCGCAGCAGCTGTCGGCGCTCGGCATCGACAGGGCGCGGATCGTCGCGCCCCACGCGAGCGGCGGCACGTCGGCGGGCCTCGCGCTCGGCACGGCGATGCTGGGCAACCTCGGTGCCGACATCGCGTGCGTGAGCCACCCGCTCGACGAGGCCACCGACAACCTGACGCACCTCGTCACGGCGGCCGCGCAGCTGCTCGGCGTCGACACGCCGTCGCTGGACCACGTGCGCATGAGCGACTCGACGATGGGCGAGGGCTACGGCATCCCGGCACCCTCCACGTGGGGTGCGCTGCGGTTGTTCGGCCGCACCGAAGGTGTGGTGCTCGACCCGGTCTACTCGGGCAAGGCCGCCGCCGCGCTCGTCGAATGGGCCGCCGAAGGCCGCTTCGACCCGGAGGAGACGGTGGTGTTCGTGCACACCGGTGGCCTGCCCGGGCTCTACGGCTACGCGCCGGAGTTCGTCGCGGCCGTGCAGGAGTAGTCAGCGCCGCGCGGTGGCCGGCTGCAGTTCGGCCGCCGCGCGGGCGGCGTCCACGCGTACCGCGACGCGGACCAGACCGAGCAGCAGCCCGACGTCGGCGACGAGCATCAGCCGTTGCGCGAGCCCGACCGGCAGCACCTCGGTCACGCCGTGGAACGGCAGGCCGGCCTCGTCGAGGCGGGCGAACAGGAAACTCACGCCGAACACCAGCAGCGCCGCGCCCCCGATCCGCAGCCACCGCAGCACGAGCGCGCGCTCGGCCGTACCGCGCAACGGTTCCAGCAGCGTCAGCGCCGCCGCCGGCAGGCTCGCGAACGCCACCACGCACGAGTACAGGTGGATCTCACCGCTCGCGGGGTCGGGGTTCGGCGGATAACTCGCCGGGAACACGGCCGCGGTCGCCAATCCCAAGGCCCACAAGGAAAGCAGCACCCGCGTGGTCCGCGGCAGCGGCACGCCGCCGGCGACCAGGCAGCCCAGCACGGCAACCGACCCGACGGCGAGCGTGAGCACACTCGCGCTCAGCAGGCCCGGATCGGTGGTGATGTAGCTGGACAACGTGTCGTACACCGGGTCGTGCGGGCTGATCACGTGCATCACCGCGATCGTGAACAGTCCCCACCCGATCGCCACCAGCGCGCCCAGCCGCCAGATCCGCAGCCCCCGTGAGATCCCCATGGGCTCCAGCGTTGTGGGTCGCGGGTGATCCGTGATCCGGGATCACCCTGAATTCAACCCCTGTTCGAAGCTGGCGAGCACCAGCGCTTGATCGTCGTGCCGCTTCGCGCGCGGCCAGCGGGAGCCGTCGGGATCCTGCGTTTCCGCAGTTCGCACGGCGTCCAGCACGGCGTTCGGGCCGTTGGCGCGGGCGAGGCGCAGCACGTCGGGCCAGCCGAAGAGCCCGTAGTCGTCGACGCCGGTGGACACGCCGTCGCTGGCCAGCAGCACGGCGTCGACCTCGGGGCGCGGCCAGCTCCGCCGCACGGCCTTCGCCGCCGCCTCGGGGTCGGCCTCGGCGACCCAGAACCCGCCTTCGGCGTTGCGGCGGCACCGGACGTCGGCACCGGTCTGCAGCAGGCCACCGTCGCGCAGGGACACGAGCCGGTCGTCGGACACCACGTCGACGCCGAACCGGCCGAACGCGACCACGGGACTGTCGGCCAGCACCAGGGACTCCACCTCGACCTCGTCCCAACGCAGGATCGACACGGTGCTCGACGGCGAGTGCCCGGGCTCGAGGCCCTGTTCGGCCGCGACCCCGGCGATGGCCGTCGCGAGTGCCACGGCGAGGTCTTCCTTCGGGCTGTCTCTCAGCTCTTCGGCCAGGCGGTGCACGAGCAGGCCCGCGTACCAGCCGCCGGGCGGCAGGTCGGGGCTCGGTGAGGTGGCGCCGTCGAGCAGCAGCACGGCGTTGTCCAGCACCACGACGTGGTCTTCGCTCGCGCGGGGCAGGCCGTCCGCCCCCACCCCCGCGCGTTCCGCGATCGCGATCTCGGGCATGACCCCGATGCTAACTCGGGACCTGCGTCAACTTGAGTTGACATCAGGCTCGGTGTCAACCTAGATTGACAGCATGACGGAAGCAACAGACCTGGCCGCGAGGGCGGGCGACCGTGATCCCCGAGTGGGGCTTCGCGCGGTCGCGGCGCTTCGCCGGCTCCTTGAACAACTCGAAGCCGTGCAGGTGCGCAGCGCCCGCGTGCACGGCTGGTCCTGGCAGGAAATCGCCGCCGAGCTGGGGGTCAGCCGGCAGGCCGTTCACAAGAAGTACGGGAGGCACTGATGTTCGAACGGTTCACGCTCGACGCGCGGCTGGCCGTGGTCGAGGCCCAGATCGTGGCCCGCGAAGCCGGTGCGCAGCAGATCGAGCTCACCGACGTGCTGGCCGGGCTCGCCCGCACCGAAAACGGCGCCGGCCTGCGATTGCTGCAGGAGCTCGGCGTGTCGCGCGAAGACGTGCTCGCGGAGCTCGACCGCATCCGCCGCCGCGGCGGGATCAGCGACGCCGACGTCGCCGCGCTCACCGAGTTCGGCATCGACGTGGAGCAGATCGTGGAACGCATCGAGCAGACCCACGGCCCGGGCGCCCTGGCCGGCGGCGGCAGACGCGCGAAACGGGGCCACATCCCGTTCGCGGCCGACGCGAAACGCACGATGGAGCTGAGCCTGCGCGAAGCGGTGAAGCTGGGAGACAAGCACCTGGGCCAGGAGCACTTGCTGCTGGCGCTGGTGCAGCAGAGGGGTCCGGTGCCCGACCTGCTGGCCGCCCACGGCGTCGACTACGTGTCGGTGCGCCGCGCGGTTGCCCAGCGCGAGGCCGGTTAGTGCTCCTGCTCCTCGCGGCGCCCGGTCCGCCATGTGACCAGCGGCAACAGCGCCTGCGTGAGCGGTCCGATGGTGAGGGCGTAGAGCACGGTGCCGACGCCGAAGGTGCCGCCGAGCAGCCAGCCGACGGCGAGCACGGTCACCTCGATGCCGGTGCGCACGAGTCGCACCGACCAGCCGGTGCGGGTGGTGAGGCCGGTCATCAGGCCGTCGCGCGGGCCGGGGCCCAGGCGGGTGCCGACGTAGACGGCGGTGGCCACGGCGTTGAGCACGACGCCGCCGACCAGCAGCAGGATCTGCAGCGCGAGGGCGTGCTGGTCGGGCAGCACCGCGCGCACGGCGTCGACGGTCAGGGAGATCACCACGACGTTGGCGACGGTGCCGATGCCGGGCCGCTGGCGTAGCGGGATCCACAGCAGCAACACGAACACCGACGCGATGGCCGTGACCGTGCCGAAGGTCAGGCCGGTGAGCAAGGTGACGCCTTCGTGCAGCACATCCCACGGGTCGAGGCCGAGGTGGGCGCGGGTGAGCATGGCCATGCTGGCGCCGTAGAGCGCGAGGCCCGCCAGGAGCTGGGCACCACGGCGCACGGGGGCCCGGCGGACGCTGAGGGGGCTGAGGTCGACTACTGCCACTTCTCCACTATCGGCGACAAGTGGACTGGTAATCCATGACCAATATTGGATAATTGGTCTTATGACCTCGCACATCCCGCTGGGTAGTCGTGTATCGGGCCCCCGATTGGCCGTGTTGCTGGGGGAATGGCGGCGCCGTGGTTCGCGCCAGGGCGCGACCGATCTCGCCGCGGCCGTCGAGCTGCAGGTGCTCGACGGCCAGCTCCCCATCGGCACCCGGCTGCCCGCCGAGCGTGAACTCGCCGACGCGCTCGGCGTGAGCCGCACGCTCATCGGCGGGGCGCTGGACCGGCTGCGCGCGACCGGCGTCGTGGCCAGCCGTCGCGGCGCCGGGTCGTGGATCTCGGGCGCGGGGCACCGCTCGGCCGCGCCGGCGCAGCACGAGCGGGCCGGCCTGATCGACCTCGCCCGCGCCGCGCCGCCCGCGTTGCCGGGCCTGATCAACGCCGTCGACGCCGCGCGGCGCGACCTCGTCGAGCACCTGAGCGGCAACGGTTACCTCACCGGCGGCCTGCCGCTGCTGCGCGAGCGGATCGCCGAGCGCTACACCGCGCGCGGCCTGCCGACGGCGCCGGAACAGGTGATGGTGACCGCCGGCGCCTACTCGGCTTTCGTGCTGTGCCTCCGCATGCTGGCCGGCCCCGGCGACCGCGTGCTGCTGGAGCAGCCGACCTACCCCAACGCGATCGACGCCGTGCGCGCCGCCCACGCCCTGCCCGTGCCGGTGGCGCTCCACCCCGTGCGCGGCTGGGACCTCACCGGTATCGAGGCCGCGCTGCGCCAGGCGGCACCGCGGTTCGGCTACCTCGTCGTCGACTTCCAGAACCCCACGGGCCTGCGCCTCGACGCCGCCGGCCGCGAACGCCTCGGCGGCCTGCTGGCTCGCTCGCGCACACCCGTCGTCGTCGACGAATCCTTGGTGGAGCTGGATTACGAGGGCGATCCGCTCGAGGCGCCGCCACCGCTGGCCGCCTTCGCCGGCGATCTGGCTCTGACGGTCGGCTCGGCCGCGAAGTCCCACTGGGGCGGTCTGCGCCTCGGCTGGATCCGCGCCTCGGCCGACCTGCTCGACCGCTTGCTGTCGTCGCGCTTCGCCGTGGACCTCGGGGCGCCGGTGTTCGACCAGCTGGTGCTGGCGTCCTTGATGGCGCCGGAGGGTTATCGCGCGCTGGCTCAGCGTCGCCAGGATTTCCTGCTGCAGCGTGATTCCTTGATCGACGCCGTGCACGCCTACTGTCCGGAATGGACGTTCGAGACGCCGCCCGGCGGACTTTCCCTGTGGTGTCGATTGCCCGAACCCATGAGCACGCGCCTGGCCGTGTCGGCGGCGAACCACGGTGTGCAACTGGCGCCGGCGTCGCGTTTCGGTGTGCACGGGGGGTTGGAGCGTTGGTTGCGGTTGCCGTTCGGTTTGCCGCCGGGTGAGTTGCTGGAGGCTGTCCGGCGGTTGAGCCTGGCGGTGGCATCGGTGCGTGGTTGCGCGGATGTGCCGGCGGCGAACGTGCCGGTGACTTGAGAGATAAACAGCCGGTGCACCGGATGGTCCAACCACTCCAGGGATGGTGGTGGTCGCATTCGGTGCACCGGCCGTTCGTCACCCGCTGTGTTCAGCGGGCGCCGCGGCGGGTTCCCGGCACAGCCCCTCGACGTGCCGGGAGCCGCCGACGGCTCAGGCGGGCTTCGGTTGGCGCAGGTTCCCGCTCGGCGCGGTGAGCGGGAACCTCCGGAGCACGCCCGTTGTGGGTCCCGGCGCCGCGGGGGCAGCGCGGCGCCGGGACCAGGACCCGATCCGGCCGGGCGCGGTCGGCCGGTCGGGAAGGCTGGTTGTACGCATGGATCGCCCCTTGTGCCATGGAAAGTGGGTTGGTGCGAAAGGGTGAGCCAGGCGCAGCGAACGGGCGCGCGCTCCCAGAAGTTGATCTTGATCTGGACGTGGCTCTCCCCGGAGGGCCGGGTACCGGTCAGTCCGGAGAGGTGGTGGGCAGGGCTGCGTCCCTGCCCGCGCCGGCGACCTCGTGGTCGCGGCTGACGCCGATCAGCTTGAGCTGCGTGGTGGTCACGCTGTCCCCGACGACGGCGAACGGCTGCCGTGCGCCGCCCGAGCCGTCGTGGCCCGGGTTGGCGGTGGTGGTCGGCGCGACGGGCGCGCTGGGCGCCGCGGGCAGGCCGCCGCCGCCCCCACCGCCGCCGCCACCCGTGGCGCCGACGTGGGAGTTCTCGGTCTTTGTCTGCAGCACCCCGGTGGCGTGCCGGCGCACCGGGACCAGGTGCACGACGCTCGGGTACCGCTGCTCGGCCACAGCCGTCTTCGGCGCGGTCACCGGCGTCTGCGGCGGCGCGGTCACCAGCACCACGGCGGTCACGACGCGCTGGGTCGACGGCTCCGGCACGGTCGCCGTGACCCCGCCGCTCACCGTGCCGCCCGAGAACACCGGTCCGAGCACGTCCCCGATGGGAATCAGCGGCGGCGTGCCCGTCGGCACCGAGGTCACCGGCGGCAGCACGCTGCCCCCGACGTCGTCCACGGTCCCGACCACACCGGTGAGGGAGTGCAAGGTGGTGTCGACCAGCCCGAGGACACCGCCGAGCAACCCGCCCAGGAGGCCGCCGTTGGACTGGGGTTCGAGGGACGGGGGCTCGGGAGAGCGCTGCGGAGTCTCGGTGCTGGTGTCGGCGGCGCTGTGATCCGCCGTGGTTTCGGTGGTGGTCTGGTCCGGAGCGCTCGGGTCTGTTCCGCGCTTCTTCGCCGAGCCGGACGGGTCGGGCGCGACCTGGTCGGAGCCGCCCTGGCTCGTCGCGCCGGGCGTGTCAGTGATGTCGGTGGTGTCGGTGCTGCCACCGGAAGTGGCGTGGGTCGAACCGCTCGCACTGGAAGTGCTCGGCGTGGTGGCAGCCGAGCCGGTGCCGTCGCTCGCGGAGGGCGAGTCCGAAGTCGTGTTGTGGGCGGAAGTTCCGGTGGTGTCCGAGTCCGCAGTGGACCCGGTCGAAATACCGTGCCAGGGATGACCGTGCGGCTCGGCCCGATGGTCGCGCGCGGCACCGTGCCCGCTGTGCCCCGGCGCGGTCGCACCATGCCCGCTGTGCTCCGGCGCGGTCGCCACCGTGGTCCCGGACGCATCTGCGCCGGGCGGCTGCTCCGCCGCCTCCGCGCCGGCCCCGGCGACCAGCGCGCCGAGCAGCCAGCCGGCCAACGTCAACCCGCCCGCCAGCGCGATCCGCGCGGCCGGCCTCGCCAACGGTGCCGCCCACGGCCGCGGCCTGCGCAGCGAAGCGCGGCCGCCCGAGCCGTTCACCGGAACCCCGCCAGTCGAACCGGAAATCCCAAAAGCCGAAACCCCAGAACCCGACACCGGGCCGAGATCAGCGCTGCTCACCAGCGGTGCGACGGTGCGCACGGCTGCCGCGTCGCTCACGCCACCACCACCGTCCGCGCCTGAAGCTCATGCGGCTTCCGCACGAGACTGATCCAACTGGGGTTCTTCTCCGGCCAGGTCGCAGTTCCCCCGGGGCTGCACTCTTTCTAGCACCGGTCGCGAGTGTTTCATCTTCCCTGCGTTCGATCCACCCCGTAAGGCGGAACGGCCTTACCGGCTCCGGTGTCCGATCGGCCGCAGTCGATCACTGAGCGTGCGCTCAGCTGAACCCGCTGCGGCCATCCGGGCGGTTGCCCATACGGTCGTTGACCTGATGTTTAGTGCCGAAAACATACCGTCGGTATCGTGACACCAACGGTGAGTGATCGACTGTGGAGGGTAACCGCCCGACACCTCGTGATCAGGTAACCGCAGTGGTCAGACGAGTTGCCGCAACCGCCCGACGGCTTCGTCGATGACTTCGTTGCGCTTGCAGAACGCGAACCGCAGCAGGTGTTTCCACTCGTCCGGGTGATCCGTGAACACCTTCACGGGCACGGCCGCCACACCGACGCGTTCGGGCAGCTCCCACGCCAGCTCGGCGGCGTCGGTGAAGCCGAGCGGGCGCACGTCGGCGGTCACGAAGTACGTGCCGCTGCTCGGGCGCACCCCGAAACCCGCGTCGGCGAGCCCCGTCGAGAGCCGGTCGCGCTTGTCCTGCAGGCTCGTGCGCAGGTCCTCGACCCACGGCAGCTCGTGGTCCAGCGCGTACGCGACCGCGGGCTGCAACGGCCCGCCCGAGACGAACGTGATGAACTGCTTCGCCGCCTTCACCGCGGCCACCAGCTCCGGGGTCGAGCACACCCAGCCGATCTTCCAGCCGGTGCAGTTGAACGTCTTGCCGGCGCTGGAGATCGACACCGTCCGCTCGCGCATCCCGGGCAGCGTGGCGAGCGGGATGTGCTCGGCGTCGTCGAACACGAGGTGCTCGTAGACCTCGTCGGTCACCGCGATGAGGTCGTGCTCCACGCACAGCGCCGCCACGGCTTCCAGCTGCGCGCGCGAGAACACGGTGCCCGTGGGGTTGTGCGGCGAGTTCAACAGCACCGCGCGGGTGCGCGGGTTGATGGCGTCGCGCAGGGCGTCGAGGTCGAGCTCCAGGTGCCCGTCGGCCGTCTCGGTCAGGCCGATCACGCGCCGCTGGGCGCCGGCCATCGCGACGGCGGCGGCGTAGCTGTCGTAGTACGGCTCGACCACGATCACCTCGTCGCCGGCTTCCGTGAGCGCGATGAGCGCGGCCGTGATGGCCTCGGTCGCACCCGCCGTGACCAGCACTTCCGTCTCCGGGTCGTACTCGGTGCCGTAGCGCAGCCGGTGGCGCGCGATCGCCGCGCGCAGCTCGGGACGACCAGGGCCTGGCGGGTACTGGTTGTCACCGCCGAACAGGGAGTTCTTCGCCGTTTCGAGCATGCCGGCGGGGCCGTCGGTGTCGGGAAAACCCTGGCCGAGGTTCACGGCGCCGTGCTTCACGGCGAGCGCCGTCATCTCGGCGAAGATCGTCGCGGTGAAGGGGCGCAGGCGAGGGACGAGAGCTGGTTCACGCACGAAAACGCATCCTCACGGACAATGGTGTCGTGGAGCAACTCACCCAAGCCAAGGTCACGCCCGCAGACCCGCCCGGTGGCGCCGCCGGTGAAGCGGAAAAACGGCGTGGCCTGCGGCGGATGAAGCAGGTCGCACTGGCCTTCCTCCTCGGCGCCACGGTCGTCTTCCTGCTCACGAGCTGGGCGGAGTCGGCGGGCTGGCCCGCGTGGGTCGGCTACGTGAAGGCCGCCGCGGAGGCCGGCATGGTCGGCGCGCTCGCCGACTGGTTCGCCGTCACCGCGCTCTTCCGCTACCCCTTGGGCCTGCGGATCCCGCACACGGCGATCATCCCGAACAAGAAGGACCAGCTCGGCACCAGCCTGGGCGACTTCGTGGGCTCGAACTTCCTGTCCGAGGACGTGATCCGCGACAAGCTCAAGCGCGTCGAGATCTCCCGCCGCCTCGGCGGGTGGCTTTCGCAGCCGGACAACGCCGAGCGCGTGACCTCCGAGCTGGCCACAGTCGTGCGCGGCGCCGTTACGGTGCTTCGCGACGAAGATGTGCAGGCGATCATGGAACAGGCCGTGGTCAAGCGCATCGTCGAACGGCCGTGGGGGCCGCCGCTGGGCAAGATCCTGGAGGGCGTGTTCGAGGACGGCGCGCACCACAAGCTCGTGGATCTGATGTGCGACCGGGCGTACGAGTGGGTGCGCGACAACCACCAGGCCATGCTGCGCGTGGTTTCCGATCGCGCGCCGAGCTGGTCGCCGAAGTTCGTCGACGAGATGCTGGCGGACAAGGTCTACGGCGAGGTGCTGTCGTTCGCGTGGGCCGTGAAGACCGATGTGAACCACCCTATGCGCCTCGCGCTGGACAAGTTCCTCGGCGAGTTCGCGCAGGACCTGCAGCACGACCCGAAGACCATGGAGCGCGCCGAGCAGGTCAAAGGCCAGATCGTGCACCACGACGAGGTGCAGAAGCTGATCGGCAACGCCTGGGCCACGGCGAAGGAGATGCTGCTCAACGCCGCCGAGGACCCGTCGAGCGAGCTGCGCCGGCGCGTGCGCGCGGGCCTGCAGTCCCTCGGCGAGCGGCTGATCTCGGACAACGCGCTCGCGTCGAAGGTGGACAGCTGGGTCGAGGGCGCCGCGGCGTACCTGGTGAAGAACTACTCGAAGGAGATCACCACGATCATCACCGACACCGTCGAGCGCTGGGACGCCGAGGAGACGTCGCGCAAGATCGAGCTCCAGGTGGGCCGCGACCTGCAGTTCATCCGGATCAACGGCACGGTGGTCGGCGCGCTGGCCGGCCTGGTGATCTACACGGTGGCGCAGTTGCTGTTCTGACCTGGGGTTTCCCGGGTCGGCTCGGGTGGGGCGAGTGCCGGAGCGTGCTCGCTCGTGTGCAGCCGGTGTGTATACCACACCCGGGGGACCTTCAAACCAGTTGTCCACAGGAAGCTGAGTTATCCCCCGGGTTATCCACAACTTTTCACAGATCTGGCCTAACGATCATCCACAAGTTGTGGGGATCCAGTGCTTCTGCACGTGCACATCTGGTGGATGTGCCTGAGTTGTCCACAGCCGGTCAGTTGTGCACACCCGTCGCCCGCGCGCGCCAGGTTCGGGCCTTCTCGCGGTTGCCGCACACGCGCATCGAGCACCAGGTGCGCGACCGGTTGCGCGACTCGTCGTAGAAGGCTTCGAGGCAGTCGTCGGCCGGGCAGATCTTGAGCCGGACCCAGTCGCCGCGGATGGCGAGGCGGGTGGCCGCGACGAGGACCGCCGACACGGTGTCCTCGCCTCTGAGCTGCGGTCCGTCGGCGCCCAGGGAGAAGATGAGCGGCACTTCGAACGGCTCGCGCGCCACCCGTGGATCTCCGATGGCGGCGCGCAGTGCGTCGCGGATGGCGCGGGCTTCGTCGGTGTTGTGGGGCCGGCTGGGGGTCAGCCCGCGGTCCGCGGACCACCGCAACCACTGGCCGGGATCGTCCAGCAGGTCCTCGCCGCGCTCGATGTCGACGGTGTTGAGGAAGTCCACCACCAGGGTCGCGTCGGTGTGCACGCAACCAGTGTACGAGCGATACCGGTTGCTTCGTCGTTCGATAACTTCCATACTCGTGTTGCTGGTTATCCACCTGGAGGGAGAACGGACATGGGTGCGGTTCCGACGTTCGGCTCGACGGTCTTCGACTGCCCTGACCCCGTGGCGCTCGCGGACTTCTACCGCGCGGTGCTCGACTGGCCCGCCCCGGAGATCCACGACGACGGCGACTGGGTCCGCCTCGTGAACCCGCTCGGTGGTGCGCGCCTGGAGTTCCAGCAGGTCGCGGACTACCAGGCGCCCGCGTGGCCCTCGGCCGACAAGCCGCAACAGGCCCACCTCGACCTGGACGTCGAGGACCTCGAAGCCGCGCACACCCGGGTCCTCGGGCTGGGTGCGACCCTGCTCGACGCGTCGCCCGAGACCTTCCGCGTCTACGCCGATCCGGTGGGTCATCCGTTCTGCCTGTGCGCCTGCTGACGTTCCGGGTCGAATCTGCGTAGTCTCGGCCAGGTGAATTGTCCGAAATGCCAGAACCGGATGCGGACCGTCGACAAGAACGGCATCCGCATCGAACAGTGCGAAGCCTGCCGCGGCATCTTCCTCGACCACGGTGAGCTGGAGCAGATCGTCGGGGCGGAAAGCTCGTACTACGGGCAGCAACCGCGCTACGGCCGCCCCGACTCACCCCGTCCCTACTCGGACTCCCCTCGCCCGTACCGCGGTGGGTACTCGGACTCACCCGGGCCCTACGGCCGCGGCGGGTACGGCGACTCGCCCCGGCCCTACGGCGGTCACGGCGGCCATCGCGGTTACGCCGATTCGCCCCGGCCGCACGGTCACCGCAAGCGCAGCTTCCTCGAGAACTTGTTCGACTGAGTTGGCCGCGTTTGAACCCCTCAGTGCTCCGGTTCCGGCCCTCGACCTGCGGATCTGCCCGGCGTGTGGTGATCGTGCCGACCGTCCGCGGGTCGAGGGCTCGGTGCTGACCTGCGTCCGATGTGGACACCGGTGGCCGTTCCGGCGGCTGCCGCTGTTCGCGCTCACCGGCCCGAGCGGCGCGGGCAAGTCGACCGTCGGCCCGGCGCTGGCCGCGCGCCTCGCCGGCGACGCGCTGGTCCTGGAGCAGGACGTGCTGTGGACCGGCGCCCTGCGCGACGACACGCCGGCCTTCCGCGCGGCTTGGCTCCGCCTCGCGGGGATGCTGCACCAGAACGGCCACCCCATCGTCCTGTGCGGCACGGTCGCCCCGCAGGAGCTCGAGCCCCTGCCGGAACGCGCCTTCTTCGCCGACATCCACTACCTGGCGCTCGTCGCCGGGGACGAGGCACTGCGCAAGCGCTTGCGGGCGCGTCCGGCCTGGCGTGAGTGGGACGAACCCAGGATCGAGGAGATGCTGGAGTTCAACCACTGGATCCGCACCCAGGTCCCGTACCTGGACACGACCACCAGCTCACTCGACGAGGTGGTCACGCAGGTGGAGAAGTGGGTCCGGGCGAACCTCGGCGCCTAACCCAGCTCCCACCTCAACCCGTCCGGCTCGTCCAGCCAGAACTCCTGCTGCGCGCCGTCCACGGTCACCCCGAACCGGTCCCGTTCGGGCCGGCCCAGGGAGTTCCACAGCACCAGCGCGCGCTCGGCGAGATCCCACAACCCGCGCGGCCCGCCCTGGGCGGTTTCGAGCGTCGAACCCCGCACGCGGAAGCGGGCCCACGAGCCGTCGGGGTGGGTGAGGGCGAAGGGGCCCGCCTGGGTCTCCGTGTCGGGGGTGGGGTCGGGAGCGCCCGCGGGGAGCTCGAGGACCGGGTGGACGCCCGGGAGTTCCAGCGAGGCGAAGAACTCGAACTTCAGCCGGGGCTTGAGCAGCAGCTCGATCGGCAGCTGCGTCGGGCGCCAGTCGGACTCCGCGACGGGAGGCAGGGCAGTCGGCGCGGGGCGGCGGTGGGCACGCAGCGGCATGAAGCGACCGTCGCGGGCCAGGACCTGGCCGCGGCCCGTGGCGCCGGGGCCGGCGACGAGGCGGACGAGCCCCGCGCCCAGCGGGCGGTTGAGCGTGGTCACCACGAGGCCGCCCGGCACGGTCTGTTCGAGCCACGCGGGCGGCACGGACGAAACCGACGCCGTGCACAGCACCCGGTCGAACAAGACGCCCGCCGGGAAACCCAGTGCGCCGTCGCCGACCTCGCACGCGGGCGCGTAGCCGGCTTCCTGCAACCGGGCGCGCGCGGCGGAGACGAGGCCCGCATCGACGTCCACAGTGGACACCAAGCCGGACCCGCAGCGGTGGCTGAGCAAAGCCGCGTTGTAGCCGGTGCCCGTGCCGATCTCCAGCACGCGCTGCCCGTCGTCGACACGCAGCTCCTCGAGCATGATCGCCATGATCGCGGGCTGACTCGACGAACTCGTGGGCACGCCTTGCACGGGCCCGTCGCGGCGGGCCTTGTCCCACAGCGACGAGTCGTCGTCGAGCTGGGTGACGAGGACCTCGGGTGAGTAGACGCGTTCGAGGTAACCCGGGTCGTCGCGCTCGACGGCCGCCCAGCCGCCGTCGACGCGCGTGAAGAACCGCGGCAGGAACACGTGGCGGGGGACGCTGCGGAACGCGTCGACCCACTTGGGGTCGTGCAGCACGTCCTCGCCGATCAGGTGTTTGACCAGTCTGCGGCGCAAGCGCTGAGTCGCCATGGGGACCACCGTAGCCGGGTGAGCGGAACCACACGCGATGGTGCAAGCAGAGTGCTTGCAATAGCTAGCACGGCCGCGTACGGTCGAAAGTGTCGCGAGGAGGTGACCCGATGACAGAACCTCAGGGCCCGATGGAGAAGGTCGCGGACATCGCCTCCGACATCGGCGAGTACATCCGTCAGCAGCGGAGTTCGGCGAAGATTTCGTTGCGCCAGTTGTCGAAGCTCGCCGGCGTGTCCAATCCGTACCTGAGCCAGATCGAGCGCGGGGTCCGCAAACCCAGCGCGGAAATCCTGCAGCAGATCGCCAAAGGTCTGCGGATTTCGGCCGAAGCGCTCTACGTGCAGGCAGGAATCCTCGACGTCCCCACGGGCGGCCCGGTCGGCGACGCGATTCGCGCCGACACCGTGCTGACCGAACGGCAGAAGCAAGTCCTGCTCGACGTCTACGAGTCCTTCCGGCGCGAGAACGCCGCCGGCACGCCCGCTGAACCGGCAACACCCACCAAGACCGTCAACGACACCACGGAGGAGTCGGCATGACCACGCCCAAGACCGAGGACGTCCGCAAGGTCGTCAGCACCGCCATCGACCAGGTCCGCACCCCGCTGCTCGCCGCGCTCGGTGCCGGCAACCTCGCGAGCCAGGCCGTGACGGACGCCGTCGCGAAGGCCCGCAAGAGCGGCGAGGTCGCCCGCAAGAACCTCGAAGAGCTGCCCACCGACGTCGAGAGCCTGCGCGGCAAGCTCGACCCGGCCGAGCTGCGCAAGGTCATCGACGAGTACACCGAGGCCGCGCTCAAGCTCTACAACAGGCTGGCCGAGTCCGGTGAGCAGACCTGGGACAAGATCTCCGCGCAGCCGCAGGTCAAGAAGGCCCTCGACCAGCTCGAGGACGCGCTGACCACCGCGCAGGAGCGCGTGGACGGCCTCGCCGGCGAGACCCGCGAGCGCGTCGACGGCGTGCTCGCCAAGGTGACCAAGCGCACCCGCTCCGTCGGCGAGAAGACGGCCCGCAAGGTGACCGAGGTTGCCGACGAGACCGCCGAGGTCGTCGAGGAACTGGGCGACGACCTCGCCCAGGAGACCCGCTCGGTCACGCGCAAGGCCGCCAACCGCACGGCGCCGAAGACCACTTCGCCCGCCCGCCGCACCACCACGACCACCACGGTCGCCAAGAAGCCGGCCGCCGCGCCGAAGACCGAGAAGTAAGACCGTACGAGAGCCCGCCTTCCCGCCACGGGGAGGCGGGCTCTTGCCGTCTCGGGGCGAAAACCGATCGGAGAGCAGCGTCACACCTCGCCGGGCCACGGTCGTCTTGGGTGGTTTGCCGTAAGCTGACGTCCGTGCTGGTTGCCGCTTGGATACTTCAGGTCATCCACTGGGGCAGCGCCTTGGTCGGGCTGTTCGCCTTCGTTCACGCGCTGCTGCAGCGTTCCGACGCGTACCAGGCGGCCGACCGCAGGACCAAGCCGATCTGGTTGCTCATCACCGGTGGCGCCACGCTCGCGATGGTCCTGTTCGGCACCGACGTCGCCGGGGTCGGGTTCATCTTCTGGGTGCCCGCGATGGCCGCCGCGCTCGTCTACCTGGTGGACGTGCGCCCGCGGCTGATCGAGGTGCAGCGGGGCAACCGCAACTGGTAGCCGCGTAGATTCGTCCGGGTGACCACCTGGACCATCGCCGGGAGCCTCACGGTCGTCCCCGCGCCCACCCGCACTGACCTGCTCGCCGAACCCGTCGCGAAGGCGCTTGCCGCTCTCGCGGAGCCCGACGCGGTCGGCGTCACCGAGATCGACCCCGAGCTGGCCGACACCGCGGCGTTCTGCGAGACCTACGGCTCGCCGCTCGACGCGTCGGCCAACTGCGTGGTCGTGGCCGGCAAGCGGGCCGGCGAAGTGCGCTTCGCGGCGGCCCTCGTGCTCGCCACCACGCGCGCCGACGTCAACGGCGTGATCAAGCGCCGCCTCGACGTGCGCAAGGCGTCGTTCGCGCCCATGGACGAGGCCGTGTCCCTCACCGGCATGCAGTACGGCGGCATCACGCCCGTCGGCCTGCCCGCCGAATGGCCGATCCTCATCGACGCCCGTGTGGCCGCCGCGCCGGAGCTCGTGATCGGCAGCGGGATCCGCGGCAGCAAGCTGCTGATCTCCGGGGCGGCGCTGCAGACGCTGCCGAACGCCGAGGTCATCGAGGGCCTCGCCTCGTGACAGTGCAGCATTCGGTCTGGCTCCGTTACCTCACCGGTGAGGACATCGACTCGCTCGGCATCACCCACGCGGACATCGTCGGCGCCGTCGAGGACGTGCTCGGCGACCACGGCCGCGGCGACGTCGTGTTCGAGCCGCGCACGCACCTCGTGCCCGACAACGGCGGCAAGGGCCACTTCAACATCCTGCGTGGCCACCTGTCGGCCAAACAGGTGAGCGGCGTGAAGGTCGTCGGCGATTTCGTGGGCAACTACGAGCGCGGCCTGCCGAGCGAGATGGCGTTGATCCTGCTGCTGGACCCCGAGACGGGCATGCCGCGCGCGATCGTCGACGGCACCATGATCACCGAGGCCCGCACGGGCGCGATGACGGCCGTCGGCGCGAAGCACCTGGCGCGACCTGGCTCGAAGGTGCTCGGTCACGTCGGCGCGCGCGGTACGGCGTGGTGGAACGTGGTGCTGCTCGACTCGCTGTTCGACTTCGACGAGATCCGCGTGACCAGCAAACGCCCGGAGTCCCGCGAGGACTTCGCGCGACGGCTGAGCGAGCACCTCGGCAAGAACGTCCACGTGCGCGAAACCGCCGCCGAAACCCTCGACGGCGCCGACATCCTCGTCGAGGCCTCCCGGCTGACCGAGCCGCAAGCGCTGGTGCGCAAGGAGTTCCTGCGGCCCGGCGCGTTCCTCGTGCCGTATGGCACCATCAGCGCCCTCGAGCTCACGCTGCTCGACGCCGTGGACAAGGTCGTGGTCGACAACTGGCGCGAATCGCAGTCGGGCAACCCCCGCTTCGGCGCGCTGCGACCGCAGCTCAACGCCGGGCTGCTGACCGAAAGCGGTGTGCACGCAGAGATCGGTGACGTGGTCGCGGGCAACCGCCCCGGCCGCGAGAGCGACGACGAGCGCATCCTCTTCTGGCACCGTGGACTGTCCACAACGGACGTCGCCGTCGCGGACATGATCCTGCGGCGCGCGGAAGCGGCCGACGTCGGCACGATGCTGCCGTACCGGTGATCGTTTCAGGTCCCGGCGATCTGCCCGCCGAAGGCAGGATCGACCTCGCCCCGGCCCTGCTCGCCGGGCTGCGGGAGAACCGCGCCGCGATGCTGGCCGCGCTCGACGCCGCCGACCGGCCCGTCTACGGCGTCAACACCGGCATGGGCCGGCTCGCGGGCATCAAGCTCACCGCCGCCCAGCAGGCCGAACACCAGCACAACCTGCTGGTCGGCCGGGCCGTCGGTGGTCCGCCGTGGCTGTCGGACGAGCTCACGCGCGCGCTCCTGCAGATGCGGTTGCGCAGCTTCCTGCAGCCCGGCGCCGCTGTGAGCGCGCAGCTCGTGACTTTCCTCGCCGAGCGGCTCGACGACGGTTTCCTGCCGGCCGTTCCCCGCGCCGGCCTCGGCAGCGCCGGCGAGATCATCCCGCTGGCGCACGCGTTCCAGACCTTCCTGGGCCTCGGCACGGTGCTCGAAGACGGCGTGGAGACGCCCGCGGCCAAGGCACTGGCCCGGCGCGGTGTCGAGCCGTTCGAGCTCGGTCCGAAGGAGGGCGCCAGCCTGATCCAGGGTTCACCGCTGGCCGAGGCGTACGCGTGGGTCTGCGGCCGGCGCACGGAACGCCTGCTGGAGCGGCAGACGCAGTGCGCGGCGATCGCCGTCGACGTGCTGGGGGCGCCGCACGCGGTCTACCAGCACGGCGCTTCGGCGCGGTTCCACGAGCTGATCGCCGGGGCCGAACCTCGTGCCGGCGTGGTGCAGGCACCGATCTCCGTGCGCGTCGGGCCCAACGTGCTCGGCCTGCTCGACCGGGTTCGCACGGAGCTGGCCGACGAGCTGCGCACCTCCTGGGCCACCCCCGCCGACTCACCGTCGTTTGTGGACGGAGAGTTCATCGCGACCACGGGTTACCACGCGGCCGGCCTCGGCTTGCGCATGGACGCGCTGAAGGCCGTGCTGGTCCACGTCGCCGAGATCGCCGTGCAGCGCCTGCACCGGCTGCTCGACCCGCAGTTCAGCGGGCTGCCGGCGCAGCTCGCCGTGGACCCGGGCCCGCAGGCCGGGCTCGTGCCGCTGCACAAACGCGCGGTCGGCGAGCTGCACGCACTGCGCCGCCTGGCCGTGCCCGCCACCCTCGGCTCCCTCGACACTTCGGCCGGCCAGGAGGACGTGCAGGCCTTCGCGTGGGCCGCCGGCGCCGAGCTGGAGGACGCACTCGGCCACCTCACGGCCATCACGGCGTGCGAACTGATCGCCGGCGCGCAGGCGCGGTACCTGCGGGGCCGGGGAGCGCCCGCGCTGGAGCCGGTTTACGCGTGGGTGGCTGAGCGGGTGCCGCCGCTCGTGGTGGATCGCTCGCTGGGGCCGGAGATCACGCGGCTGATCGCGGAGCTCGGCTAGTCGCGCCGAGCTGCCTGCAGCGCCACACCCTTCGGTGTCGCCCAGCGGGTGAGGAGGGCGAAGATCCCCTCGCACACCAGGGCCAGGATGATCACCGCCAGGCCGCCGCCGAAGATTTCGCCGTAGCCCTGGGCGCCTTCGGCGAAGCCGTCGACGATGTAGCGGCCCAGCCCGCCGCCGTCGTTGACGATGGCGCCGATCGCGACGGTGGCCACGAGCTGCAGGAACGCCACGCGCGCGCCGGCCACGATGACCGGCGAGGCCAGGGGCAGTTCGAGGCGGAGCATGATCTGCCACTCGCGGTAGCCGGTGCCGCGCGCGGCGTCCACGGTTTCCTGTTCGAGCTGCACCACACCCGCGTAGGTGTTGGTGAACAGCGGCGGCAGCGCCAAGCCGACGAGCGCGAGCAGCAGCGGCCAGAAGTCCGTGTCGGCGCCCCAGCGGCTGGCCAGGAACCAGAACAGGATGATCAGGCCGAAGCTCGGGATCGCGCGCCCGATGTTCACGGCGCTGCTCGCGAGGAACGCGCCTCGGCGGTAGTGCGCGAGCCACAGGGCCAGCGGGATCGTGAGCACGGCCGCGACCACCAGCGACAGCACGGAGAACCACAGGTGCTCCAGCGTCCGGTACGGCACGCCCGCGGGGTCGGTCCAGCTCCAGCGGTTCGGCTCGGAGAGCCATTCGCCCAGCTGCGTGAACACGTTCATCGCGCCCGCACCTTCCGCACCCACGGCGCCAGCGCGCGCTCGCTCAGCCACAGCAGCAGGTCGACGAGCACCGCGAGCACCACCGACAGCACCACGCCGACGATGATCGGGCTCGGGTTCGGTGTGGTCGTCTGGATGCCGGCGCGGATGAAGTAGCCGAGGCCGCCCATGCCGAGCAACGACGTGACCGTGACCAGGCCGATCGTGGTCACGGCGGCCACCCGCAGGCCCGCGATCACCACGGGCAGCGCCAGCGGCAGCTCCACCTGCCACAGCAGCCGGCCGCGCGTGAAGCCCATGCCGACCGCCGCCTCGCGCACCTCCGCGGGCACCTGCTGCACGCCCGTGACGATGTTGCGGATCAGGATCAGCAGCGTGTAAGTGGCCAACGGGATCACGGCGGTGGTGAACGTGAGCCCGAAGAACGGCACCAGCAGCGCGAACGCCCCCAGGCTCGGGATCACGTACAAGGCTCCGGCCGTGCCCAGCACCAGCGGGTAGAACCAGCGGTACCGCAGGCAGAGCGTGGCCAGGGCGAGCGACACCACGAGGCCGATGCCCAGAGCCGTGGCCGTGAGGGCGATGTGTTCACCGAGCCGCTGGCCGATGGCGTCGGCGTTGCGCTCGACCCACCGCCACTCGAAGATCGGCCGGCTGCTCTCGGTGAGCAGCGGAGTGACCGCGGACGCATGCACCACGGAAGGTTACCCCGTTCGAGCGCCGAGATTCCGGTTGTTGAGATTCGATGCCGGTGATTCCCGGTATGTGGTTTCTGTCGTGGCTCACGGTTAGGGTCCAAACCCTCTGTTCGTGAGACTGAGGAGTGTGGGGACGTGCGCTGGACCCGGAACATCCGAGCGGCCGCGCTACTGGCGGTGGCCGCGCTCGGCTTGACCGCGTGTGGGGGTGGGGGCTCCGAAAGTGACCAGCCCGCCGCGCAGAGCAAGGGCGGGGCGCCGATCGTCGTCGCGTCGTTCAACTTCACCGACAGCCAGATCCTGGCCGAGATCTACGCCGGCGCGCTCGAGGCCAAGGGCTACCCGGTCACGCGCAAGCTCAACCTGGGCTCGCGTGAGCTGATCTACCCGTCGCTCAAGTCGGGTGAGCTGCAGTTCCTGCCCGAGTACCAGGGCGCGGCGATCACCACGGGCTTCGGCAAGGACGCGGTGAAGACGGCCGACGGTGAGCACCAGCAGCTCGCGGAGCTGTTCGCGCCGTCGGGCATCGGGCTTTTGAACTACGCGGCGGCCGAGGACAAGAACACCTACATCATGAAGGCCGACCTCGCGAAGGCCAACGGCATCACGAGCATCAGCGACCTGAAGAAGCTGCCGAAGGTCGTGATGGCCGGGCCGCCGGAGTGCGAGTCGCGGCTGCCGTGTTACAAGGGGTTCACCGACGTCTACAAGCTCACGAACACGTCGTTCCAGACCGTGCAGGAAGCCGGGCCGCGCGTGCAGCAGCTCAACTCCGGCGCGGCGACCGTGATCCCGGTCGACTCGGTGAGCCCGCTGGTCGGCGACTCGCAGTACCTGGCGCTCAAGGACGACCTGCAGATCGTGCCGACGGAGAACGTGGTGCCGGCCGTGAACAAGAAGGTGCTCGACGAGCGCGGCGCCGATTTCGCGGCGGCCGTGAACGCTGTGTCGGCGAAGCTCACGACCGAAGGCATGCGCGAGCTGAACAAGCGCGTGGACTCCGACGGTGAGCCGGCGGCCGACGTCGCCAAGGACTGGCTGCAGCAGCAGGGCTTGGGCTGATCTGTTTCGCGGTTGAGCGGGCCGTCCGGGACATCCCGGGCGGCCCGTTTCGCGTGTGTCGTGTCACTGGTCGCGCCGCGTTCGATCGGGTCGTGTGCGAAGGTGGCGCGTGAGGGGATTTCAGTACATTGAGGAGCGAGATGGGTAAGGTCACGGCCACCGCGGAGCGCACGATCAACGCGCCGGTGGACAGGGTTCGCGAGCTGGTCGCCGACTACGCCGAGACCCGGCCGAAGCTGCTCACCGAGCACTACCGCGACTACCAGGTCACCGAGGGCGGCGTGGGCGCGGGCACCCACGCGAGCTGGAAGCTGCAGGCCACGTCGAAGCGGGTGCGCGACGTCGCTGCGACGGTGACCGAGCCGTCGCCGGGCACCCTCGTGGAGACCGACGCCAACTCCAGCATGGTCACGACCTGGACGGTTTCGCCGTCGGGCTCGGGCAGCGTCGTCCGCATCGAGACGAGCTGGGACGGCGCGGGTGGCGTCGGCGGGTTCTTCGAGAAGACCTTCGCGCCCGGCGGGCTGAAGAAGATCTACGACGGTGTGCTCGGCAAGCTCGACGAGATCGTGTAGCGCTTGCCACACGCCCGGGCATAATCGGAATGATCGCCCCGGTTGGCTCGTTGGGGCGAAGGTATGCGGGGCGATGGCCCCGGTTCGACCTCTTCGAGAAACCTGCTTCCAGAAATGGAGTCCCGTGGTGACCGCACCGACCCAGGCGACCGAGATCCGGCTCGCTTCCCGTCCGCACGGCGTCCCGACGTCGGCGAACTTCGACATCGTCGACACCGAGATCCCGACGCCGGGCGCCGGGCAGCTCTTGGTGCGCAACGTGTTCATGAGCGTCGACCCGGCCATGCGTGGCCGGATGAACGACGCGAAGTCCTACGCCCCGCCGTTCGCGGTGGGCGAGGTCATGGGCGGTGGTGCGGTCGGTGAGGTCATCGAGTCCACTGTGGACGACTTCAAGCCCGGTGACCACGTGCTGCACCAGCTCGGCTGGCGCACCCACGCGGTGGTCGACGCGACGAAGGTCGTGAAGGTCGATGGTTCCGTCGCGCCGCTGTCGACGTACCTGGGTGTGCTCGGCATGCCCGGCCTCACCGCGTACTCCGGCCTTCTCGTCACGGCGGAGTTCAAGCCGGGCGACACGGTCTTCGTCTCCGGTGCGGCCGGCGCGGTGGGTTCGCTCGTGGGCCAGCTCGCGAAGCTCAAGGGCGCCAAGCGCGTGATCGGCAGTGCCGGCTCCGCCGAGAAGGTCCGCCACCTCGTCGAGGACCTCGGTTTCGACGCCGCCTTCAACTACAAGGACGGTCCCGTCGCCGAGCAGCTGGCCGCCGCCGCGCCCGAGGGCATCGACGTGTACTTCGACAACGTCGGCGGCGAGCACCTCGAGGCCGCCATCGCGGCGCTGAACCTGCACGGCCGCGTCACCGTGTGCGGCATGATCTCGCAGTACAACGCCACCGAGGCCACGCCGGCGCCGCGCAACCTGGTCCAGATCATCGCCAAGCGCCTCACGATCCGCGGCATGCTCGTACTGGACCACTGGGGCCTGCAGCCGCAGTTCGTCTCCGAGGTGGCGCCGCTCGTGGCGTCCGGCGAGATCAAGTACTCGGAGACGGTGGTCGACGGGATCCGCAACGCACCGGAGGCGTTCCTGGGGCTGTTGAGCGGCGCGAACACCGGCAAGATGCTGGTGCGCCTCAGCTGAGTTTCGTGCTGCCGGGTGTGCCGCCGCGCAGGTGGCGCACCCGGCTTTTCCGGCTACTGTGTGCCCTCGGCCCGGCGGGCTTCGATCACCATCCGCGCCGCCTGCGTCGACTTCTGCACGACCAGGTCCGGTGAGTAGCCCAAGCGCACGTAGACCCCGTTCAGGTACAGCTCGCCATAGCCGTGCGACTGCGCGTAGAGCTGCTCCAGCAGCTCGAGCGCCGATGCCGGAGTGGGGCTGAGTTCCAGGCACAGCATGAGAAACGCGTCGTTCATGGCGCGCCGGTGGTCGTGCAGGTCGGTGTAGCGGGGGTCGGCCAGGCCTTCGGCGAAGATGACCTGGAAGCCGATGCGCGTGTCGATCAGGAAGCGGGTGTAGGCGCCCGCCGCGGCGGCCAGGCGGGGGGCCGGGGTGGGGTCGGTGGTGGTGACGGCGGTGTCCACCAGGCAGTGCAGGCGGCACGCGGCCTCGGCGGCGACGGCGGCCAGCAGGCTCGGCCGATCGGGGAAGTGGCGGTACGGCGCGGCCGCCGAGACGTTCGCCCGCTTCGCGACCTGAGCGACGGAGAAGCCGGCCATCCCCTGCTCCGCGATCAGCTCGAGGGACACGCGCACGAGCTCGGCGCGCAGGTCGCCGTGGTGGTACTTGCCGCCCATGTCGGGGATCACATCCGCTCTCGCTCGCATGAATGTAAGACCCCTCTTACTATGGCAGATGTAAGCGGGGTCTTACATTGTGAACGCCGGGTGAGGTGCCCGGTTTGTCTGGAGGATTTCATGACCACCACCACGCCCGCCATCGCCGCCCCGGCCGCGGGGCAGCCGCTGGCTCCGACGACGATCGAGCGCCGCGACCTGCGTGCGGACGACGTGCTGATCGACATCGCCTTCGCGGGCATCTGCCACAGCGACATCCACCAGGCCAAGGAGGACTGGGGGAGCGCGATCTTCCCGATGGTGCCGGGTCACGAGATCGCCGGTGTGGTCGCCGCGGTGGGCTCGAACGTCACCAAGTACCAGGTCGGCGACCGCGTCGGTGTCGGCTGCATGGTCGACTCGTGCGGCGAGTGCGAGTACTGCCAGGCCGGTACGGAGCAGTTCTGCGTCAAGGGCAACGTGCAGACCTACAACGGCGTCGGCTTCGACGGCGAGAACACCTACGGCGGGTACAGCCGCCAGATCGTGGTCAAGGACGCCTTCGTCTGCGGCATCCCCGAGGGCATCGACCTCGACGTGGCCGCGCCGCTGCTGTGCGCGGGCATCACCACGTACTCGCCGCTGCGCCAGTGGGGCGCCGGGCCGGGCAAGAAGGTCGCCGTCGTGGGCTTCGGCGGGCTCGGCCACATGGCCGTGAAGATCGCCGCCGCCATGGGCGCCGAGGTCACCGTGCTGAGCCAGAGCCTGAAGAAGCAGGAAGACGGCCTCAAGCTGGGCGCCAAGGACTACTACGCCACCGGCGACGAGTCCACTTTTGACGTCCTGCGCGGGCGCTTCGACCTGATCCTCAACACCGTCTCCGCGAAGCTGCCGGTGGACGCCTACCTGGGCCTGCTGCGCGTCGGTGGCGCGATGGTGAGCGTCGGCGCGCCCGGGGAGCCGTTGGAGTACAACGTTTTCTCGCTGCTCGGCGGCAACCGGATCCTCGCCGGCTCCATGATCGGCGGCATCGCCCACACGCAGGAGATGCTCGAGTTCTGCGCCGAGCACGGCATCGGCGCCGAGATCGAGACGATCTCGGCCGACCAGGTCAACGCGGCCTACGAGCGCGTGGAGAACAGCGACGTGCGCTACCGCTTCGTGATCGACGCCTCGACCATCGGGGCGTGAGCACCGGGTGCACGGCGACCGGTCAGAACACCATGGTCCGGTTGCCGTGCACCAGCACGCGGCCTTCGAGGTGCCAGCGCAGGCCGCGCGCCAGCGTCACCTTCTCGATGTCGCGGCCCTTGCGCACGAGGTCGGCGGCGGAATCGCCGTGGTCCACGCGGATCACGTCCTGCTCGATGATCGGGCCGGCGTCGAGGTCGGCCGTCACGTAGTGGCAGGTCGCGCCGATCAGCTTCACCCCGCGCACGTGCGCCTGGTGGTACGGCCGCGCCCCGATGAACGAGGGCAGGAAGCTGTGGTGGATGTTGATCGCCCGCCCGGACCACTCGTCGCACAGGTCGGCCGGCAGCACCTGCATGAAGCGCGCCAGCACCACGGCGTGCGGGTCGTGCTCGTCGACGAGCTTGCGCACCTCGGCGAACGCCTCGGCCTTGCCCTCGGCCGGGAACGGCACGTGGTGGAACGGGATCCCGTGCGCGCGCGTGATGTCCGCGAGCGACGTGTGGTTGCCGATCACCGCGGCGATGTCCACGTCGAGCTCGCCCGAGGCGACGCGGCCCAGCAGGTCGTACAGGCAGTGCCCCGCCTTGGACACCAGGATCACCGCGCGCGGGCGTTCCCCGGTGTCGCGCACCTGCCAGCTCGACTCGGCCGACAGCTCGTCCGCGACGGCCGCGAACCGCTTCCGCAGCCCGTCGGCGTCGAACGGCAGCGATCCCGCCAGCACGACCTGGCGCGTGAAGAACCAGCCGGTGTCGGGATCGGTGTGGTAGGCCGCCTCGACGATCATGCCCCCGTGGTCGGCGAGGAAGCCCGAGATGCGGGCGATGATGCCGGTGCGGTCGGGGCAACCGAAGGTGAGCACGTAACGCTGGGGATCAGGCACGCCCACCATTCTCACCGGTGCTGGTCAGGGTGGCGCGAGGGGCTCGGTGAGTGCGACCTGGCCCACGACCCGCGCCTCGTGTGGACGGCCCCAGAGCGCCCGGTAGACGTCGTCGGGTGAACCGGAGACGGTGAGGTCCGGGACACCGTCGGACGCCCGTTCCGGCACCGAGCATTCGGGAACCGAGCCGGGGCGAAGAACCACCGTCCACGCCCGGTCTCCCGCCTCGATCCGCACCACGCCCTCGCGATCGGCGACCCGGCGTGGCACGAAACGCGTGACGAACTCCTCGATGCCGTCCAGCGCGAACGCGTCCGCGAACCGCGTCGCCGGTGGTTCGGCCAGGGCGCTTTCGGCGTCGAGGCGGTGGATGGCCACCTCGTGCGCGAGACGCCGGGACCAGTCGCCCACGGTGAGCAGCCAGGGGCGCACCGGTCGCACGGGCGTGTCCGCGTGCAGGCGGAAGGCTTCGCGGACGGCGAGGCGCTGGCCGTCCCAGCGGCCGAGGGCGTCGGGCCAGTCGGCGGGCGGCAGCGGCTCAGCCGGTCGGTCCGTGATCGCCGCGACCGTGGACGAGAGCAGGGTCGTCAGGTGCGTCACCAGGTCGTGCGTCGTCCACTTCGGACAGTTCCGCAGGCGCGCCGTCGGTCCGGCCGTCAGCGCCGCCGCCTTCAGCCGGTCGGAGTGGACGTCGATCGCCTCGGTCAGGTGCATCCGTCGAACTTAGCCTGCGCAGCCGCAGCCGGCGGCCGAACTCGATGAGGCTGACCAGGCCGAGCCCGAGGACGAAGGACAGCACCAGGCCCTTCACCGGCTCGTCGGCGAACGTCGCGCCGCCGACCAGGCCGATGAGCACGCTGTAGACCGCCCACACCGCGGCGCCGATCGCGTCGAGCGGCATGAAGCGGCGCAACGGATACCCGAGGCTGCCCGTGGCCAGCGCGCTCGCCACGCGGCCGCCCGGCAGGTAGCGCGCGGCGATGATCAGCAACGGCGCCTGCCGCCGCACCTGCGCGCGCGCCCAATCGTGACGCTGGCGTCCCGCCGGCCCGCGCTGCAGCCGCGCGATCGCCCGCGGCCCGGCCGCGCGGCCCACGGCGTAGCCCAGGCAGTCGCCCGCCCAAGCCCCCGCGGCCGCGACGAGCGCGAGCAGCGCCAGCCGCTGCGGGTCGGGGCCGAGGAGCACCGCCACCGTCACCACGGTCGTCTCGCTGGGCATGAACGGCAGCAGCGCGTCGAGCCCGGCGACGGCGAACACGAGCACCCACAGCCACGGCGAGCCCAGCGCGCCGCGCAGCAGGTCGGTGACGTGTTGAAGCAGTTCCACCCGCCCATCGTGATCACCGCAGGTCACCACCGGGTGACGCCGTGGGGGTGGGTCGGTGAACAGGTGGGATTCGTACCCGGACGACGTATTCGTACCGGCTCTCGGCACCCCGTTGAGCACTCTCCGTGGCCGGTTCCAGCGGTGGTCGGCTCTAGCGCGGCGCAACGCTGTCCCACGGCACCGTCAGCTCGCCGAGCCGCCAGCGTCCCGGGCGCCCGAGCACCGGCCAGCCGCGCGCCCGCAGCAGGCCCACCGCCGACACCCACCGCGCCCGCACACCGAACGACAGGTGCGGTGCCGCGGCGGCCCAGCACTCGTCCAGCGCGGACAGGAACGCGTGCACCGGCTCACCGGGAACGTTGCGGTGGATGAGAACCTTCGGCAATCGTTCGGCCACAATGGACGGACGCTCGAGCCCGGCCAGCCGCATCGACACCGTGAGCGACACCGGCCCACCCGCCCCGACGACCACCCACGAGGCCAGCCGGCCGATCTCGTCGCAGGTGCCTTCCACGATCAGCCCGTCGTCGGGCATCGCGTCGAGCACGACCTTCCACGCCCCGGCGACCTCGGATTCGGCGTACTGGCGCAGCACGTTGAACGCGCGCACCACCACCGGCCGCGCACCCGCCAGCTCGAAGCCGCCGCGGTGGAAATCCAGCCACGGCGGGTCGGCGGCCTCGCGCGCCACGGCCACGCGTTCGGGGTCGATCTCCAGTCCGAGCACGCGCACGTCGGCCCGGACGCGGCGCAACCAGCGAAGCAGCTCGATCGTCGTGACCGGCGACGCGCCGTAACCGAGGTCGACGACCAACGGTGGTTCGGCGCGGCGCAACAGGCGCGTCACCGACGGATCCTGAGCGAGCCAGCGATCGACCCTGCGCAACCGATTGGGGTTGGTGGTGCCCCTCGTGGGGGCGCCCACCGGGCTCAGGCGTGCTCGGCCAGCCACGACGTGGTGAAGTCGGCTTCGCGGGCCAGGAGATTGGTCACCTGCTGGGCCACGAACTCCTCGATTTTCCCGCCGAACAAAGGAATCCGGACCGTGACCTCACCCGAGGTCCGGAACTCGACGCGCGCACCGCGCGGCGTGAGGAAGGTCTGCGCGCCGATCTCACCCGGGACGCCGCTCACGCTCACGTCGACCTTGCCGGTGTACCCGTCGCCCGAGCGCTGCCACACCTGCTTGCGCTGCACGACGATGTCGCCCTTGTGCAGGGCCCGCACGGCCTGGGGCAGGCGTTGCGCGGCGATGCCGTGGCGCAGCTCGTAGCGGACGGTGTCGTAGAGCGCGGTGTCGCCGTTCACCTCGTGCGACAGCAGTGCGGCGCTGTCGCCACCCAGCTCCGCCAGGCGCGCCCGCAGCGCGTCCTCGCCCGACACGGCGGCCAGCACGGCCGCGAGTCCGGCGGAGAACTCGGCACGGTGCTCGATCCGGGATCCCATGGGCCGGACAGTACCGTTAGGCAGCGTGAACCCCGTCGAAACGCCCACGCGACCGCGCCTCGCCGAGTACACGACGCTGCGCCTGGGAGGGCCCGCGCGCCGCTTCGTGCGGGCCGCGACCAGCGACGATCTCGTGGCCGCCGTGCGCGCGGCCGACGACGCGGGCGAACGTGTGCTGCTGCTCGGCGGCGGCTCCAACCTCGTGGTGGCCGACGAGGGTTTCCCCGGCACCCTCATCCAGGTCGCGAACACGGGGTGGACCCGCGACGGCGACACCGTCGAGGCCGCCGCCGGCCAGGAGTGGGACGCGTTCGTGGCCGAACTCGTCGCCGCCGGCATCGGCGGGCTGGAGTGCCTGTCGGGCATCCCCGGCTCGGTCGGCGCGACGCCGATCCAGAACGTCGGCGCGTACGGCTGCGAGGTCGCCGAGTCGATCGTCTCGCTGGAGCTCTACGACCGTGCCGCGCGCGAGGTGCGCACGGTGAAGGCCGACGAGCTCGGTTTCGCCTACCGCACCAGCGTGCTCAAGGGCACCGACGCCGGCGTGGTGCTCAGCGTGCGCTTCCGCGTCGACCCGGCCGGCTCGTCGGCCCCGATCCGCTACGCCGAACTCGCCCGCACGCTCGGCGTCGAGATCGGTGCGAGGGTCCCCGCCGCGTCCGCGCGCGCCGCGGTCCTGGGCCTGCGCCGCGGCAAGGGCATGGTCCTCGACCCGGCCGACCACGACACGTGGAGCGCCGGCTCGTTCTTCACGAACCCGATCGTCGGATCGGCCGACGTCGAGTCCGTCCTGCGGCGCATCACTTCCGTCGTCGGTGCGGACGTGGCCGTGCCCCAGTACCCGGCTGACGGCGGCGTGAAGCTCTCGGCCGCCTGGCTGATCGAGCGCGCGGGCTTCGCCAAGGGGCACCCGGGCCCCGGCGGCCGCGCTTCGCTCTCCACGAAACACACGCTCGCCCTCACCAACCGCGGTACCGCCACGACCGCCGACCTGCTCACCCTGGCCCGCGAGGTCCGCGACGGGGTGCGGGAGCGGTTCGGGGTGACGCTGCACCCTGAGCCGCTGCTCATCGCCTGCACGTTCTGATCCCCGGCGCGACATCCCCGTCACAACGCCGTCACCAGCGGAACCGCCCGGGAGATGAAACGTCTTGTCGACATGACGTGGGCCCCACGCACTGGGTGAACCCGGCGTCGGCAGGTAACGTCGAGTCGCTCACCGGCGCTGACAGCGTGGAGGCATCCGCCGGTGCGGGGGAACGGGAGGTTGGCGGGATGGAACGGCGCACGGTGTTCAAAGCGGTGCTCGCCGCGGGGGCGGGGGCACTCGCGGCCGCGTGTTCGACCACCACGGACGGCAAGGCGCTGCCGCTCGGCGGGAGCGGGGAAGACGGCGGCAAGCCGGTCGAGGCCGTGGCGAAGATCACCGTCACCCCGGCCGTGGACGCCAAGGACGCGAACGTCCGCGAGCCCGTGGTCGTGAAGGTCACCGAGGGCAAGCTCACCGAGGTCAAGGTCACCAACGAAGACGGGGAGGCCGTCAAGGGTGAGCTCGCCGACGACGGCCTGACCTGGAAGAGCTCCGAATCCCTCGGCTACGGCAAGACCTACACCTACGCCGCCAAGGCCACCGGCACCGACAACCGGCCGGTGGAGCTCAAGGGCTCGTTCGCCACGGTCGACCCGGCCAAGCAGGTGCGCGCCACCCTCAACCCGGCCGACGACGCCCATGTGGGGGTCGGCATGCCGATCAGCGTGAAGTTCAAGGAAGCGCCGAAGGACCGCGCGGCCGTGGAGAAGGCGCTCAAGGTGAAGACCGACGTCGAGGGCTCGTGGGGCTGGCTCTCGGCCACGCAGGTCGACTGGCGGCCGAAGGAGTACTGGCCGGAGAACACGACCGTGGAGGTCGAGGCGAACCTCTACGGCGTCGACCTCGGCGGCGGCGCCTACGGCAAGGCCGACGTGACCACGAAGTTCAAGATCGGCCGCAACCAGGTCGTGAAGGTGAACACCCCCGACCACCAGATGAAGGTCTACCGCGGCGGCTCCGAGTACAAGAGCTACCCGTGCGCCAACGGCCTCGACTCCGATGTGAACCGCAACACGCCCAACGGCACGTTCATCGTGATGTCGAAGGAGCCCACGGCGGTCTTCGACAACGCGCGCTACGGCTACACGAACGTCAACAAGAAGTGGGCCTGCCGCATCTCCAACCACGGCGAGTACATCCACGAGAACCAGGACAACGCCGCCAACATCGGCAAGGCCAACAACTCCCACGGCTGCGTCAACCTGCTGGAAGCCGACGCCAAGGAGTTCTTCGACTCCGCGCTCATCGGCGACCCGGTGGAGGTGACCGGTTCGCAGCTGTCGAGCCCGACCGGCTCCGACGTGAAGGACTGGTTCTACGACTGGTCCACCTGGAAGACGCTGTCGGCGGTCAAGTGAAGTCTGCTACGAACTGACGTCGTGAACACCGAAGTGGTCGGTACCTCCGGCGTGCGCATCGCGCTGCGCGTCGAGGGTGCCCAGAACTCGCGTCCGATCGTGTTCGTGCACGGCTGGGCCCAGTCGTCGCGCGCGTGGGCGGCCCAGCTGGCCGACCCGGCGCTCACGGAGCGGTTCCGCCTCGTGGCGATGGACCTGCGGGGCCACGGTGCTTCCGACGTGCCGGCCGCGGGCTACGACGACCCGCGCCAGTGGGCCGACGACCTCGCGGCCGTGCTCGACTTCGCCGGTCCCGACGCGATCGTGGTCGGCTGGTCCTACGGCGGGCTCGTGATCGCCGACTACCTGCGGGTGCACGGAACCGCACGGCTGGCCGGTATCGTGCTCGTCGGCGCGATCACCGAAATCGGCCGCGGCCGCGAAGGCGGTAAGACCGGATCGGTCATGCGGACGGCGTTGCCCGCCGCGCTCTCGGACGATCCCGAGGTGGCGGTGCCCGCGCTCGTCGAGTTCACCCGGGCTCAGGCGAGTACTTCGGTGCCCGGGACTTTCGCGCAGGCGATGCTCGGCATGTCGCTTTCGGTGCCGCCCGCGGTGCGTGCGGCCCTGTTCAAGCGGGACGTCGAAAGCGCGGACGTGCTGGCCGCGGTCGACAAGCCGGTGCTGGTCGTGCACGGCACGGCCGATCGCGTGGTCGATCCGTCGGCAGCGGAATATTCGGCGGGGAAGATTCCGGGGGCTGTTCTGCGTTGGTTCGTTGATGCGGGGCATCTGCCGTTCGTCGAGGACCCGGGGGAGTTCAACTCCGCGCTGCGGCGGTTCTCCGGGGAAACAGCCGAGTAGCGCACACGGGAGTAGTGACCAGGTGACCATCTCCTCACTGCAGGGGCATCGTGGCGCGCCGCGACGGATCGCGGTGCTGTCCGTGCACACTTCGCCGCTGGAACAGCCGGGCACCGGCGACGCGGGCGGCATGAACGTGTACGTGCGCGAAACCGCCACCGAGATGGCGCGCCGCGGCGTCGAGGTCGAGGTGTTCACGCGCGCGACCTCGTCGGACCAGCCGCCGCTCGCCGAGCTGGCGCCGGGAGTGACCGTGCGCCACGTGCAGGCCGGCCCGTTCGAGCCGCTGGGGCGCGAGGAGCTGCCCGCGCAGCTGTGCGCGTTCACCTCGGGTGTGCTGCGGGCCGAGGCGTTCCACGAGCCCGGCTACTACGACCTCATCCACTCGCACTACTGGCTCTCGGGCCAGGTCGGCTGGCTCGCGCGCGACCGCTGGGGCGTGCCGCTGGTCCACACCGCGCACACGCTGGCGAAGGTCAAGAACTCGCTGCTCGCCGAGGGGGACAAGCCCGAGCCGCGCACGCGCGTGATGGGGGAGGACCAAGTGGTGGCCGAGGCCGACTGCCTCGTCGCCAACACACAGGTGGAGGCGCGTCAGCTGGTCGACCTCTACGGCGCCGACCCGCACGCGGTGCACGCCGTGCCGCCGGGTGTCGACCTCGACCGGTTCACGCCGGGCTCACAGGCCTTGGCGCGCCAGGCCTTCGGGCTGCCGCAGGACGCCGTGGTGCTCGCGTTCGCGGGCCGCATCCAGCCGTTGAAGGCGCCGGACGTGCTGCTGCGCGCGGCCGCCGAGCTGCTGGCGCAACGCCCGGAGCTGCGCGCGAAGCTCGTGGTGCTCGTGGTCGGCGGGCCGTCGGGCACGGGGCTCGAACAGCCGCAGGCGCTCAAGGAACTGGCGTGGACGCTCGGTATCCAGGAACAGGTGCGCTTCCTGCCGCCGCTGCCGGGGCAGAAGCTCGTGAACGTGTTCCGCGCGGCCGACGTGGTCGCGGTGCCGAGCTACAACGAGTCGTTCGGCCTGGTGGCGCTGGAGGCGCAGGCCTGCGGGACGCCCGTGGTGGCCGCCGAGGTCGGCGGGCTGCCGGTGGCGGTGCCGCACGGGGTGTCCGGGCTGCTGGTGCCCTCGCACACCGCCCCCGACTGGGCCGGCGCGCTGGCGGCCGTGGCGTTGAAGCCGGAGCGGCGGCGTGAGCTGGGCGCCAACGCCGTACTGCACGCGCGGCGCTTCTCCTGGAGCCGCACGACGGATTCGCTGCTGGAGATCTACGCTCAGGCGACCAGGGCGTTCCGCGGGGCGCTGGAGACGCGAACGGAGGTGGCCGTGTGAGCCTGGACGCGACGATCAAGTCCACTTTGGACAGCTCCGACCTGAAGTACGACCGGCGCGGCGAGGGAAAGTACTTCGTCACGCTGCCCGGCACCAAGAAGCTGCAGACCAACTGCTGGCTCGTGGACGGCGACCACGCGTTCTCCGTGGAGGCGTTCGTGTGCCGCCGCCCGGACGAGGCGCACGAGCAGGTGTACCGCTTTCTGTTGCAGCGCAACGCCCGGCTCTACGGCGTGCACTACACAGTGGACAGCATCGGCGACATCTACCTCGTCGGCCGCTTCGGCAAGGAGACGGTGACCGAGGCCGAGCTCGACAAGATCCTCGGGCAGGTGCTCGAGGCCGCCGACGGTGACTTCAACACGTTGCTGGAGATCGGGTTCGCGTCGTCGATCAAGCGCGAGTGGGACTGGCGGGTGTCGCGCGGCGAGTCGCTGGCGAACCTGCAGGCGTTCAAGCACCTCGTGGCGCCGGAGCGGCCGCACGAGCCGGGGTTGACCGAGTCGTGACGGTCGCGGTGCAACGCCGCTGACGCGCTCGTCCGTCTGTCCGCCACACGAGCGGAGGAGGACGGATGAGGACCCCGATGGAGACGTGCGGCGGCAGCGGTCGGCGCAGGGTTTCTGGTGGTGCTGGCGGGGTGCACGGCGAACGAGTCGAGCCCGATGCGGGCCGACAGCACCGGGGCGGGGGCGAACGAAGCCGCGCCGGCGGTACCGAACAAGGCAGTACCCCAGCAGGCAGTACCTCAGCAGGCAGTACCTCAGCAGGGCGCTCAGCCGCAGAAGGGCGTGGCTCCGGCGGTGGGCGCGCCGGGAAGCACCGATCGCAAGCTGGCGCGCAGCGCGCGGCTGGACCTCTCGACGCCGAAGCTCGGCGACGTCGTCTCGCGGGCGCGGGTGATCGCGGCCGGAGCCGGCGGGTACACGGGCCAGGAGAGCACGCTGGAGTCGTCCGCGACCCTGAGCCTCGCCGTGCCCGCCGAAAAGCTCGACGGGGTGCTCGACCAGCTCGCCGCGCTCGGCAACGTCACCAAGCGCGAGCTGAGCGCCCAGGACGTGACCGCCCAGGTGGTCGACGTGGACGCGCGGCTGGCAACGCAGCGCGCGAGTGTAGACCGAATCGGGGCATTGCTCGCGAAAGCGACGTCGATCTCCGAGATCTCGGCTGTGGAGAGTGAGCTCACGAGCCGCGAAGCCGCGCTCGAGTCACTCGAACAGCAGCAGAAGGCGCTCGCGGGCAGCGTTGCGATGGCGACGGTGGCACTGTCCGTGACCGCCGAGGCCGTGACCGGTCCCGGGCAGACATCCGATGACTCGGCCGGGTTCCTCGCCGGACTGACCGGTGGCTGGCACGCATTCCTGACTTTCGGCGGCGGCTTCCTGACGGCGCTGGGGGCGATCGCGCCGTTCGCCGTAATGCTCGGGATCCCGGGCGCGGCGCTGTGGTGGTGGCTGCGCAAGCGCCGGCGGGTGCGAGTGGCGGAGTCGGCCGCGGTGTCAGCGGGGCCCGCCGGACCAGCGGCGTAAGGGGAAAGGCGGGACGGCTCGAGGGAGGGGGGAGTCGCGATCTCGAGCCGCCCCGCTGAAGTTCCCGCCGATCAAGGACCCGGTGACGAGGGGGATGCCAACGGGGCCGGCGGGCCGCGGCTCGGCAGGGGGGAGACGAGCCGCGGTCATAGCCCGCCATCAGCCGGGGAGTGCGTGGAATCCGGCTGAGCGGGACATGCCAAACCTGTCAGATGTCCACCTGTAATCACAAGACTACTCGTTACTCCATTCGTGTGAAATTCGCTGTGTGGGATAACAGTGCGCAGCACATTGCACCCGTTTCGGGGCTTGTTGGCAGACGGCCTTCTGTTCGGGTGAAGGTGTTACTATGCGGTAACACACTCTCAGTAGAACGTCGTTCAAGGGGGACTCACCACTCGCGAACCTGGTCCGCTCTGGCAGGCTGTGGCCATGGCCGAACTTGGGACGCTGGTGCTGCTGCGTCACGGACAGAGCACGTGGAACGCGGAAAACCTGTTCACCGGATGGGTGGACGTGCCGCTTTCGGAGACCGGTGAGCGCGAAGCCCGCCAGGGCGGGCAGCTGCTGGCCGAGGCGGGGCTGCTGCCGGACGTGGTGCACACGTCGCTGCTGCGCCGCGCGATCGGCACGGCGAACATCGCCCTCGACGCCGCCGACCGCCACTGGATCCCGGTGAAGCGCGACTGGCGGCTCAACGAGCGCCACTACGGCGCGCTGCAGGGCAAGAACAAGAAGCAGACGCTGGAGGAGTTCGGCGAGGAGCAGTTCATGCTTTGGCGCCGCTCCTACGACACCCCGCCCCCGGCGATCGACCCGGCCGACGAGTTCAGCCAGGCCGGCGACGCGCGCTACGCCGTGCTCGGCGACTCCGCGCCGCTGACCGAGTGCCTCAAGGACGTCGTCGAGCGGCTCGTGCCGTACTGGGAGTCCGAGATCGTCCCGGACCTGCGCGCCGGCAAGAACGTGCTCGTGGCCGCCCACGGCAACTCGCTGCGGGCGCTGGTCAAGCACCTCGACGGCATCTCCGACACGGACATCGCGGCGCTGAACATCCCCACCGGCATCCCGCTGCGCTACGACCTCACCGACGACCTCCAGCCGATCAAGCCGGGCGGTCTGTACCTGGACCCGGAGGCGGCCGAGGAAGCCGCCGCCGCGGTGGCGAACCAGGGGCGCTGACCCCCGCTCGTCCCACGCAAACAGGGCCACCGCGCGACTCGCGTGGTGGCCCTGTTTGCGGGTCCGGGATCAGGACGAGATGTTCAGCGGGTCGATGGCCGAAACCTTCCAGCTGCCGTCCGGTTGGCGGGCCAGGGTGAGGCCGACGGGGATGGTGCGGTCCTGCGGGCCGCCCTGCTGCTGGGTCGAGACCACGGCGTCGAGGAGCACCTTGGCGGTCTTGCCGTCGGCGGACACGGACGTGAGGGCCGCGGCGGACTGCTGGTTGAAGGAAGCCTTGGCACCACTGCTTTTCATGCTCGCGACGGTCGTCTCGCGGGTCGCACGGAACTGGGCGAGCAACGGGTCCACGGCCACGCTCTCGTAGCCGTCGAACACGGCCTCGGCGTTCTGGGCGTCGACGGTGAGCAGCAGAGCGCCGGCGTGCCGGGCGGCGGCGAGGGCGGAGTCGCGGTTGGCGGCCGAGCGGGGCTCGGCGGGGCCGGCGGTGGGGCCGGGTGTGCCGCGGGGGTTGAGGTCGAGATCGCTGACCTGCCAGTGGCCGCCCACCGGCGCCGCGGTGACCAGCACCAGCGCGAGCGCGGCGCTGGTCTTGCCGGTGGGCGCCTGGCTCTGCTGCTTGAGCGCGACGAGCACCTGGGCGCCGGCCGGTGAGAGGGAAGCGACGCCGGACTCGACCACGTGCGTCTGCGTCTTCACCGGGGTGGTCTTGATCTGCGCGAAGGTCTGGTCGAACTGCGTGCGGGCGTTGCCGGTGAAGTACTCCTGCTCGTTCTTCGCGACGGCGGCTTGGTCGGTGGAGTCGAAGCTGAAGACGGTCTCCATCGCCTTCTTGACCCCGGCCGCGGCGTCGTCGGTGGCCCTCGCGTCCACATAGGCCAGATTCGGGGCCGGCACGGGCTTTCCGGCCACGGCGGAGCTGCACCCGGCGGCCAACAGGGCCAGCCCGACCACAACGGCACGCTTCACAGCAGACCGGCCTCCTTCGCGCGCGCCCCGGCCTGGAACCGCGACGTCGCCCCCAACGCTGCCATCAGCTCCGCCACATAACGCCGGTAGGTCCGCAGTCCGACGCCCATCGTGCGCGCCGCGGTTTCGTCGGTGCAGCCCGACAGCAGCAGATCGAGCAGCCGCGGCGTGTGCTGGCGCAGCTCGGCAAGGCGCGTCTCGAACGCGAGCAGGTCCGTGGACGAGCGCCACGCCGCTTCGAACAGCGACGAGATCCCGTTGACGAGATCGGGTCGGGAAAGGACGGTGTAGCTGCGCCCGTCCGGGGTGACCTCGGCGGCGAGGATCGCGAGGCGGCCGTCGAGGATGATCGTCTCGTTGATCTCGCGTTCGCTGATGCGGATTTCCGCGCCGAGCTGACGCAGGGCACGCAGGTGCTGGGCGCTCTGGGCGTTGAGCAGCACGCTCGGCAGGTAGATCTTGCGCATGCGCCGGCCCTGCAGCTGCGGCACCGGCGGAAGATCGGCGCCCGGGCGCGAAGCGGCCCAGGTGTAGAGGGTGTTGGCGGCGCACGCGATGTCCGTGGCGCTGCCGAAGAGGTGGGCGGTGCGGTCGAACAGTTCGCGTTCGCCGCGCACGGTCACGACGTCGTCGACTCGGGTCACGGACCCCAGTGTCCTCCCGGCGCGAACGGGTGGCAGCTTGCTGCCAATCCGGGCGCTGTCGCGACCGCCTGGCCACCCTGGAAGCCATGACCCACACAGCTCTTCCAGCCGCGGCCGCCGGCACGTGGCAGCTCGGCTCACTGACCGTCAACCGCCTCGGGTTCGGCGCCATGCGGCTGGTCCCACACACCGGCGGCACGGGCGCGGACCGCGAGCGCGCCATCACTGTGCTGCGCCGCGCGCTCGAGCTCGGCGTGAACCACATCGACACGGCCGCGTTCTACTTCACCAGCCGCTTCTCCTCCAACGAGATCATCAACGCCGCCCTCGCGCCCTACGCCGACGACCTGGTCCTGACCACGAAGGTCGGCCCCGGGCGCGACCCGTCGGGCCAGTTCCTGCCCTTCGTGCGGCCGGACCAGCTGCGTGGCCAGGTCGAGGAGAACCTGCGCCAGCTCGCCCGTGACCACATCGACGTGGTCAACCTCCGCATCGGCGAGGGGCTGGACCGCGGCACGGGTTCGATCGCCGAGCACTTCGGCGCGCTCGCGGAGCTGAGGGAAGCCGGCCTCGTCCGTGAGCTCGGCATCTCCAACGTCGGGCCCGAACACCTCACGGAGGCGCTGGCGATCGCGCCGGTGGTGTGCGTGCAGAACCAGTACGGGCTCACCGCCGTGCGCGAGGACGACGAGCTGCTGCGCCTCTGCGGCGAGCACGGCGTGGCGTTCGTGCCGTGGTTCGCCGTCGCGAGTGGACAAGCGGACCAATCAGGCCGACCCGGTGCCGAGGAGCGCGTGGCGATCGTCGCCGAGCGCCACGACGCCACCCCGGCCCAGATCCGCCTGGCCTGGACGCTGGCACAGGGTGATCACGTGCTCGCGATTCCGGGTACGGGCAACCCGGACCATCTGGCACAGAACGTCGCCGCCGCGGCGCTGCGCCTGACGGGTGACGATCTTGCGGAGCTCGACGGAGCGTGAACAACCTGCGAGAAGGTCTCGGGAGGGTGAACGGGGCCTGACACCAGGGCGAACATGTCTCCCACAGGTGTCACGCGCCTCACGACAGGGCTTCCAGGACTGGTCCGAAAGGCTACCGGGATGCTTACGATTCCTTCGTGACCACGCCTGTTGTCCTGTTGACGGCCATCGGCGCTCTTGTCGTCGGCGCGGTCGTCGGGTATTTCATCGCCCGGGCACGGGCCCGGAAGGAGTCGGAGCGACCGGCCGGACCGACCGTCGCCGAGCTCCTCGAAAGGCTGATCCGGTCGTCGAGCAGCGGCGTCATCGTGCTCAACCGGTTCGGTGACCTCGTGATGCACAACCCGCGGGCCTACGAGCTCGGCCTGGTTCGCGTGAGCCAGCCCGACCCGCGGGCCCGCGCCGCCGCCGAACAGGTGGTGGAGACCGATGAGCCGCTGGAGATCGACCTCTCGCCGCTCGAGAACCGCGGGCGGCGCCAGCCCGAGGCCGTGCTCGGCCAGGTGCGGCCGCTCGGCGACGGGTTCACCGTCGTCGAGGCCGTGGACCACTCGGAGGCCATCCGGCTCGAGGCCGTGCGGCGTGACTTCGTCGCCAACGTCAGCCACGAGCTCAAGACCCCCGTCGGCGCGATCGCGCTGCTCACCGAGGCTGTGCTCGACGCTGCCGACGACGTGGACGAGGTCCGCCGCTTCGGCAGCAAGATCCTGCGCGAGTCCACCCGCCTGGGCACGCTCGTGACCGAGCTGATCGCCCTCTCGCGCCTGCAGGGCGCCGAGCGGCTGCCCGACCTCAACGTGGTCGAGGTCGACGCCGTGGTGCGGGAGGCGCTCGGCCGGACAACGTTGTCAGCGGAGTCGGCGGAGATCACCATCACCACCGACACGGCGAGCGGCCTGCTCATCGAGGGCGACCGCACGCTGCTGGTCACGGCCCTGTCGAACCTGCTGGAGAACGCCGTCGCGTACTCGTCGCCGGGCAGCCCGGTGTCGATCTCGCGCCGGCTCGCCGACGGCATGGTCGAGATCGCCGTGACCGACCGCGGCATCGGCATCGCCGAGGACGAGCAGCAGCGCGTGTTCGAACGCTTCTACCGCGCCGACAAGGCCCGTTCACGGGCCACGGGCGGTACCGGGCTCGGCCTGGCGATCGTGAAGCACGTGGCGGCCAACCACGGCGGTTCCGTGGGCCTCTGGAGCCGGCCCGGCACCGGGTCCACGTTCACCCTGCGGATCCCCGCCCACGTGACCCCGGAGCCAGGCGGCGACGGGGCGCGCGGCAAGACCCAGCCCGCCACCGTGGTGCGGCAGGAGAAGACCCCCGAGCGGACACCCCGGCTCGTGGCAACCGGGCAGGAGCTCTCCGGCCCAGACCATGGAGGAAACCTGTGACGAGGGTTCTCATTGTCGAGGACGAAGAGTCCTTCGCCGACCCGCTCGCCTTCCTGCTTCGCAAGGAGGGCTTCACGGCCGCGGTGGCCGGGACGGGACAGCAGGCGCTCGAGGAGTTCGACCGCAACGGTGCCGACATCGTGCTGCTCGACCTCATGCTCCCGGGCATGAGCGGCACGGACGTCTGCAAGCAGCTGCGCCAGCGCTCGGCCGTGCCGGTGATCATGGTGACGGCACGCGACAGCGAGATCGACAAGGTCGTGGGCCTGGAACTGGGCGCCGACGACTACGTGACGAAGCCGTACTCCGCCCGCGAGCTCATCGCGCGGGTGCGCGCGGTGCTGCGGCGCGGCGGCGAGCCGGGCACCGACGGCGAGCTGGCCCCGCTGGTGCTCTCGGCGGGCCCGGTGCGGATGGACGTCGAGCGGCACGTGGTGACCGTGGACGGCGCCGAGGTCTCGCTGCCGCTCAAGGAGTTCGACCTGCTGGAGTACCTGCTGCGCAACGTGGGACGCGTGCTCACCCGCGGGCAGCTGATCGACCGCGTGTGGGGCGCCGACTACGTCGGGGACACCAAGACCCTCGACGTGCACGTGAAGCGCCTGCGCTCGAAGATCGAGCCCGACCCGGGTTCGCCGCGCCACCTCGTGACGGTGCGCGGCCTCGGGTACAAGTTCGAGACGTGAGCCGACGGTAAGCACCAACCGGAGCACGGCCGGGGCAGCGGGGTTTTTTCTTGCCGCTCCGGCCGGTTTCGCTCCTGGGAAAACGCTTCATTTTTCACCCTGCGCGGGCGTTCGGGCACGCAGAGTCGAGCCCGGACCGAGTGGTGTTGGTTACAGTTTCGAGACCTGGCTGTGGGACCGGTACGCTGGATCCTCGTGCGCCTAGGGGTACTCGACGTCGGATCCAACACCGTCCACCTGCTGGTGGTCGACGCCCATCGTGGTGCGCACCCGACGCCCATGCACTCGGAGAAGGCCGTGCTGCGCCTCGCCGAGCAGATCACGCGCACCGGTGAGCTGAGCCGCGCGGGCGCCGACCAGCTGGTTCGGGCCGTGGAAGCGGCGCGGGCCTCGGCCGTGCGGCTCGGGTGCGAAGACGTGCTGGCGTTCGCGACGTCGGCCGTGCGCGAAGCCAAGAACTCGGCGAAGGTGCTGGCCAGGGTCGAGGAGGAGACCGGCGTCGAGCTGCGGGTGCTCTCCGGCGTCGACGAGGCCCGGCTCACGTTCCTGGCGGTGCGGCGGTGGTTCGGCTGGTCGGCCGGCCAGCTGCTGGTGCTCGACATCGGCGGCGGCTCGCTCGAGGTCGCGATGGGCCGTGACGAGGAACCCGTGCTCGCGGAGTCGCTGCCGCTGGGAGCCGGGCGCACCACGCGCACCCGCTTCCGCCACGACCCGCCCACGCGTTCGGAGGTCGTGGCGACCTCCGCGTGGCTTGAGGACCAGCTCCGCGGCCTGGCGAAGAAGGTCGCCGGATGGGGTGAACCCGATCGGGTGGTGGCGACGTCGAAGACGTTCCGTTCCCTGGCCAGGCTCGCCGGCGCGGCCCCCTCGGCGGCCGGCCCGCGCGTGCGCCGTACGCTCACCGACACCGCGTTGCGCCAGCTCATCGCCTTCATCTCGCGGATGCCCGCAGCGGACCTCGCTCAGCTCGAAGGGGTCAGTTCGAGCCGGTCGCACCAGCTCGTGGCCGGTGCGCTGGTGGCGCAAGCCGCCATGCGGGCGCTTTCTCTCTCGGAACTCGAGATTTGCCCGTGGGCGCTGCGAGAGGGTGTCATCCTGCGACGGCTGGACCATTCCAACGGTGCGGACGAAACTGGGGCCGCCCTCACCGGCGTTTCGGCGAACGGGGAGGACCGGTGACAGCAGCGGACTGGACTTCCGTGAAGGAAAACAGGCACGGTGAAGAGGTGACGGACATGCACAGCACGGTGTTCAGCGCGCGCGGTGCCTTCTGCGTCCGGCCGCCGGCACGTGCCGTGGCCAACCCCGAGCGCGCTTTGGACAGCACGGTATGACCGACGAGAACGGCGCCCCGCCCCAGAAGACCGTGGCCGAACTGCTCGCCCAGCACGGGCAGCAGGTCGAGGGTTCACGGCGGCGCAGGCGTCGCGCAACCGAAGACGACGAAACCCCGGAGCAGCCGCCGGAGACCGGCCGCCGCGCCGCGCCGGGCGTGAGCGACACCGCTCCGCAGGCGATCATCGACCGCGTGACCGGCGACGGGGGTACTCCGCCGCCGCCTTCGCGTTCGGCGGGTGGGCGTCGTCGTTCGGACGGGCCTGCCACCCCCGCACCGCGGGCGGTGCCGCAGGAATCGGGGCCGTTGCCGCGTCCTCCGGCTCCCCCCGCTGCCGGTCCTGGTGGTCCGGTCGGCCCGCCGACGCGCGCCGTGCGGCCGGTGAACGGCCAGCAGGATTCCGGGTTCGTGCGTCCTCCGGCGCCGCCGCAGGAATCGGGTCAGTTCGTGCGTCCGCCCGCGCCCCCGCAGGAATCCGGCCAGTTCGCGCGACCGCAGGAGACGGGCTACACGCGTCCGCCGGAGAACTTCGGCCGCCCGCCGCAGGAAAGCGGCCAGATGCCGGTGCCGCCTTCGCCCGAGGCCGGCCAGTTCGTCCGCCCGCCCGCGCCGCCGCAGGAGAGCGGCCAGATGCCGGTGCCGCCGCGCGGCCGGCCCACACGCCAGCAGCCCGTGCCCCCGGCCGGCGACGAGACCCGCGGCCAGGTGCCGCCCGTCCGCCGTCGCCCCGGCCCTCCGCCGGGCGGCACGCTCGCGTCACGCCTCGACGGCCTCGACGGCACCCCCGACGCCGACGTGCCCGACCCGCCCATGGCGAGCGGCGCGTTCCCGACGGGGGCGCCGCAGCGTCCGCGCCGGGCTCCGGCCCGCCGTCCCGCGCCGCAGCAGGACCCGCACACCGAACAGTTCGACGCCGTGGCCGGCGTCGAGCCCGAAGCGCCTGGGGCTCCCGCCGCTCCTCCCGGTGCGCCGGGCGCCCCTCCCGCTCAGCCCCCGGGCCTCGCGGGGTGGCGCAAACGCCGCCAGCAGGAACAACTCGAGGACACCGAGATCGGCGTGATGCCGGTCGTGCCGGGCGCCCCCGCCGACGGCTACGCCGACGAGGATTACGCGGCCGACGACGGCTACGCCGAGCCCTACGCCCCCGAAGACGACTACGACGGCGGCCCGCCCACCATGGCCGCCCCCGCCGACTTCGACGCCGGCCCGCCCACCGCGGGCTACCCCGCGCCCATGCCCTTCGCCCCCTCCGGCGGCGGCACCCCGGTCGACGACCTGTCCGAATACGAGCGCGAGTTCGACCAACCGGGCTCCCCGGACTTCGACGACCGCGACTACGGCTACGACCAGCACGCCGACTACGAGGACGACTACGACGACGAGCCCACCCCCGAACCCGCCGCTGCAGCCCCCGCCGCCGAACCGGCCCCCGAAGCCTCCCCGGGCAAACAATGGCTCACCCTCGCGGGCCAACTGGCCCTAGGCGTCGTCGGCGGCGCCGCAGTGTGGCTCGGCTTCAACTGGCTCTGGGTCAACCTCGCCCCGGCCGCCCTGATCGGCGCCCTCTTGGTGATCGTGGCGCTGGTGTGGATCGTCCGCAAGATCCGCCGCGCGGAAGATCTCCAGACCACCCTGCTGGCCATCCTGGTCGGCCTGGTGGTCACCGTTTCCCCCGCAGCACTACTGCTGGTCGGACGCTAGCGGCTCACTCGGGAACTCCCGGTCTCGCCTCGGAGACCGGGAGTTCTTGCATTTCCGGGCCATTACCGGACTCTGGTCCGTTTCCCGCCGGAGACACACCACGCACACAAGTCGAGGAACACCCCTCCCCAAGGCGAGGGACCACCCCGTCCCAACGCGAGACGCCACCCCGTCCCGAGGCGAGACGCCACCCCGTCCCGAGGCGAGACACCACCCCGTCCCGAGGCGAGACACCACCCCGTCCCGAGGCGAGACACCACCCCGTCCCAAGGTGGGGGACTACCAACTGACCAACGCTACGGGCCGTACCAACGTAGGTCCGTATGAACCCAGGCCTTCTCCGGCACCCCGATCCGAAGCCTTCTTGCGGCCGCCGAGCCGTTGTCAAGGCATGCTTTCCCGCCTTGACAACGGCTCAGCGGCCGTCGACACGATCCAGCTTCGGGGTGCACGCCCAACGCAAGTCGCCCCGCGAGGTCAACAACACCGAAACAAACCGCAAGTCGCCCCGCGAGGCCAACACCACCGACCCACCCGAAGCCGCCCTGCGAGGACCGCCTCACTCAACCCCCCGCCGCCCTGCGAGGACCGCCCCACTCAACCCACCCCGCCCTGCAACCACACCCCCCTGACCACCACAAGGCAGGATGTCCCCCGTGACATCGCCTCAAAACCCCATCCCCGTGGGCTTGAGCACCGCATCCGTCTGGCCCCTCCGCGCCGGAGCCGCCTTCGAACTGGCCGCCGAACTCGGTTACGACGGCGTGGAAGTCATGGTCTGGGCCGACCCCATCTCCCAAGACGTCGCCGCGATCGAACGCTGGTCCAAGCGAACGAACATCCCCATCCTCTCCATCCACTCCCCCTCCCTCCTGATCACCCAGCGCATCTGGTCCCCGGACCCCGAAATCCGACTCCGCAAGTCCGTCCAAGCAGCCCAGGACTTGAACGCCAGGACCGTCGTCGTCCACCCCCCGTTCCGCTGGCAACGCCGTTACGGTGACGCCTTCGCCGACCTGGTCGAAGAACTCGAAGGCACCTCCGGCGTCGAAATCGCTGTCGAAAACATGTTCAAGGTCCGCCCCCCGGGCGGCTCGAAGAACTCGCGAGTCTCCGCCTTCCGCCCCTCGATCGACCCCACCGACGTCGGCTTCCGCCACTACACGCTCGACCTCTCCCACAGCGCCGCCGCCCGCATGGACGCGTTGCAGCTGGCCGACCGCATGGGCGAGGGCCTCAGCCACGTCCACCTCGCCGACGGCACCGGCATCCCGAAGGACGAGCACCTCATCCCCGGCCACGGCAACCAGCCGTGCGCGGAGCTGCTCGAAAAGCTCGTCGCCGACGACTTCGAAGGCCAGGTCGTGCTGGAGGTGAACACGCGCCACGCCATCACCACCGCCGAGCGGGCGAGGGCGCTGGCGGAGGCGCTGCTGTTCGCCCGGTTGCACCTGGGACAGTGACCCGGACAGTGACCTGCCCGTTAGCATGATCGGCTGTCCGGGCGGTCCCGGGCCCGCCGACACCCTCTTCCGGCTCATCGGCCCGTAAAGTGCCGACCGTGAACTCGTTGCGATCGTTGACTTTCTTCGCCACACGCACCACCGTGGCCGGCCGTTCGTGAGCCGGGCCGAACACACGGAGACGGCGTTCGACGCGGCCACCGCGGTCCGTTCCCTCGGGGACGGGACCTTCACGGCCACGCTGAGAACGGAATGGGCGATCGCGAACCACCCCCACGGCGGGTTCCTCCTGGCCCTGCTCGCGAAGGCCGCCACGGCCGTGCTCGCCGAACGGGGCGAACCCACCGCCGAGCCCCTCGTGGTCAGCGCGGAGTTCCTGCACGCCCCGGCGCTGGGGCCGGTGCTGCTGCGCACCGACGTGCGCAAGGTCGGCCGCCGCGCGTCGGTGGTGGCGGTGCGGCTGGAGCAGCGGGGACGAAGCTGCGTGGAGGCGCGCGTGACGACCGGGCGGCTGCCGATGCGCCGGCCGGAGTGGAGCGACGTGCCGCAGCTGCCGGCCGAACCACCTTCGGGGGCGGTGCCACTGGGCGCCGAGACGTCCGAAGGTGTGTTCAACCTCTCGATGAGCTGCGAAGTGCGGGTGGACCCGGCCACGGCGGGCTACCTCGCCGGGCGCACCGGCGATCCGCCGCGGCTGAAGTTGTGGGCGCGGCCGAGAGACGGCGTGGGCGACGTCTACTTCGCACTCCTCGCGGGTGACCTCAACCCGCCGGTGGTGGCCAACCTCGGCCGCGTCGGGTGGGCGCCCACGGTGCAGCTCACGGCGTTCCTGCGCACCCGCCCGGCCCCCGGCTGGCTGCGCATCATGGTCGAATCGCGTTCGGTGCACGAGGCCTGGTTCGACTCGGACGCGACCGTGATCGACTCCCAGGGCCGCCTCGTCGCGCAGGCGCGGCAGCTGGCGCTCGCCCCGGCACCGGGAGCCTGACGGCCGTTTGGCACGCTGGTCGGCATGAGTGTGATTGCGGTGCTGGGCGCGGGGAAGATCGGCGAAGCCCTCCTTTCGGGGCTCCTGCACGGGGGCCACGCGCCGGGCGACCTGCTCTTCACCGAGCGCTACGAGGGCCGCGTCCGCGAGCTCGAGGAGCGCTACCCGGGCCTGCGCGCGGCCACGGTCGCCGACGCCGCCAAGCGAGCCGACGTGCTCGTGGTCGCCGTGAAGCCGCAGGACATCGACCCGGTGCTGGTCGAGCTGGCGCCGCTGCTCGGGCCGGCTTCGCTGGTCGTGTCGCTGTGCGCGGGGCTGCCGACGGCGCTGTACGAGCGCCGCCTGGCCGAGGGCGTGCCCGTGGTCCGCGTGATGCCGAACACGCCGATGCTGGTCGGCGAGGCCATGAGCGCGATGTCGGCCGGTCGCCACGCCACCGCCGAACACCTCGCCACGGTCCACGAGTTGCTCTCGCACGTCGGCCAGGTGGTGGAAGTGCCCGAATCGCAGCAGGACGCCGTCACGGCCCTCTCAGGGTCGGGACCGGCCTACTTCTTCTACCTGGTCGAGGCCATGATCGACGCCGGCATCCTGCTCGGCCTGCCGCGGGCGCTCGCGGGGCAGCTGATCATCCAGTCGGCCGTGGGCGCCGCGAAGATGCTCGCCGAGGGCACCGACCACCCCGTGCTGCTGCGCGAGGCCGTCACGTCACCCGCCGGCACCACGATCAACGCCATCCGCGAGCTCGAGAAGCACGGCGTCCGGGCGGCTCTGCTCGACGCGATCGAGGCCGCGCGCGACCGTTCGCTGGAGCTCGGCCGCGCCCACGAGGACTGACAAAACCGGCAAACCAGACCAGAGCGGGTCATCCGCGCGGCGAAAACCCGCTGGTAGGGGCCCATCCGCGTGACAGGCGTCGCACGAGTCCCACCAGTCCCGCTACCCTCTGGTAGAGCACGTGCGTGTCGATACCACAGGTGGGGAAGCCTCGTGGCGCGACACGTGTCGAAGGACGCGGTAATCATGTCGCCGAACAAGAAGGAGGATTTGCCCTCGGTGGGGCAGGTCCAGTTTCTCACGGTCGCCGAGGTGGCGACGCTGATGCGGGTCTCGAAGATGACCGTGTACCGGTTGGTGCACTCGGGTGAGCTCCCCGCTGTGAGAGTGGGGAAGTCGTTCCGGGTTCCCGAAAAGGCCGTGCACGAGTACCTGCAGGGTGCCTACTTCGACGTGGGCTGATAGGTCGCCGGGCATGTGCTCACCCATGCCCGCCGACCGGCCCGCGTCGGCACGCGGGTAACCTGGTACTTCGCTCGTGCCTGTGCGCTCCACCCGTTGGACGCTGCGCCGGGCAGCGTGACCGACGACAACTGAGGAGCGCCCATGGGTTCCGTGATCAAGAAGCGCCGCAAGCGCATGTCCAAGAAGAAGCACCGCAAGCTGCTTCGCCGCACGCGAGTGCAGCGTCGCAAGGCCGGTAAGTGATCCGGCTCGAAGCCTGAACCGACCGTGGCCCGTCCAGTCTCTGGACGGGCCACGTCCATGTCGTGGGTTATCTCCCCCGATCGAGTGAGGCGTGCGCCGCAATTCCCTGGCCAGTCTGTTAATTGGACGTAAGACCTGGTCAGAAGGCCGCCCGACGCCGGTAGCATCGGTGGGGCGCCGGCGCGGTGCGCTCGACGAATGCCGGCTCTTGCACTCCGGGTGACCGCTCACCCCCTCACGCCAAGACTGCCCAGGGAGTCCCATGCCGTCGAACATCGTGCTCGTCACCGGGGTCGCCGGGGACCTGGGCGGGAAGCTGCTCGCCCGCCTCGGCACCAGCGCGGCCGTGGAGCGCGTGATCGGCGTCGACACCGCGCCGCCCGCGAAGGACGTGCTGCACAACATGGGCCGCGCGGAGTTCGTGCGCGCCGACATCCGCAACCCGCTGATCGCCAAGGTCATCAGCAGCGCCGACGTCGACACGGTGGTGCACGCGGCGTGCCTGACCCACCCGGCCGGCCCGGGCCGGCGCGCGGCCGTCAAGGAACTGAACGTGATCGGCACCATGCGGCTGCTGGCGGCGTGCCAGCGGTCGCCGAAGGTGCGCAAGCTCGTGGTCAAGTCCACCGCGGCCGTGTACGGCGCGGGGGCGCGCTCGCAGGCCGTGTTCACGGAGGACTCGGAGCTGATCCCGGCGTCGTCGAGCGGGTACGCGAAGGACGCGGTGGAGGTGGAGGGTTACGTGCGTGGCCTGGCCCGCCGCCGACCCGACATCACCGTCACGCTCGCGCGCTTCGCCGACATCATCGGCCCCGACGTCGACACGGTGCTCTCGCGCTACTTCGCGCTGCCGGTCGTGCCCACCGTCTTCGGCTACGACGCGCGCCTGCAGCTGCTGCACGTGGCCGACGCCCTGGGCGTGCTGGAGCAGGCCGTGGCGCAGGAGAGACCGGGGGTGTTCAACGTCGCGTCGGAGGGGGTGCTCGGGCTTTCGCAGGCGATCCGCCGCGCGGGGCGCGTGGGGCTGCCGATGCCGGGCGCCGTGGTGCCGTCGGTGGGCAGGGTGCTGCGGGGCGCGCGCGTGGTCGACTTCTCGGCCGAGCGGGTCCGGCTGCTGAACTTCGGCCGGGTCGTGGACATCACGAAGCTCAAGAACGAGTTCGGCTACCAGCCTCGCTTCACCACCCGAGAGGCGTTCGACGACTACATCGCGGGCCGCGGCCTGCGCCCGGTCTTCGACGGCGCCCGGCTGGCCTCGCTGGCCGGCAAGGTGCTCGTCGCCGCCGCGACCGGGCAGGCCGGCCGATGAGCCCCACGATCGGAAGCGAGGCGAAGACCGTGAACACAGCCGAGGCGCAGGTCATCCCGCTGCACGGGCGGGTTTCGCCGGCCGCGGCACCGGCCGCTCCGGTCGCGCCCGAAGCACCGGTGGTGGCCTTCCCGGCCGCCCCGGCCGTGCCTTCGGAGGCGGAGCCGTTGCCGAAGGATGTGCTCTCGGCGCTGACGTTCCTGCGCCACCGCCTCACGGGCGACTACACCGTCGACGAGTTCGGCTTCGACGCCGAGCTCACCGAGACCCTCGTGCTCCCGCCCCTGCGCGCGCTGTACGAGAAGTGGTTCCGCGTCGACACCTTCGGCGTCGAGAACCTCCCGGCGACCGGCGGCGCGCTGCTCGTGTCCAACCACTCGGGCACCTTGCCGCTCGACGCGCTGATGACCGCCGTCGCCGTCCACGACGAGACGGGCGGGCGCCACCTGCGCGGCCTCGGCGCGGACCTGGTGTTCAAGCTGCCGCTGGTGGGCTCGTTCGCCCGCAAGTCGGGCCAGACCCTGGCCTGCAACGCCGACGCCGAACGCCTGCTGACCGGCGGCGAGCTCGTGGGCGTGTGGCCCGAGGGCTTCAAGGGCATCGGCAAACCGTTCTCCGCCCGCTACAAGCTCCAGCGCTTCGGCCGCGGCGGCTTCGTCTCCGCCGCGATGCGCGCGGGCGTGCCGATCATCCCCGTCTCGGTCGTCGGCGCGGAGGAGACCTACCCGAAGCTCGGCGACATCCGCGTGCTCGCGCGCGTGCTGGGCCTGCCGTACTTCCCGGTCACCCCGTTCTTCCCGCTGCTGGGTGCGCTGGGTGCCGTGCCGCTGCCCACGAAGTGGACCATCGAGTTCGGCGCTCCCATCCGCACCGACGAGTACACCGCGGACGCCGTCGACGACCCGATGCTGGTGTTCACCCTCACCGACCAGGTGCGCGAGTCGATTCAGCAGTCGTTGTACCGGCGGCTGGCTCAGCGGAAGAGCATTTTCCGGGGTTAGGTCCCGTCAGCGGCGGCGGTAGGCCAGCCCCGCCGCCACCGCACCCGCCAACGCTCCGGCGCCCAGCACTGAGGGCACGCCGATCTTCGCCGCTTTGCGGCCCGTGCGGAAGTCGCGGATCTCCCAGCCGCGGGCGCGGGCCACGTCGCGCAGGGCGGAGTCCGGGTTGACGGCCACGGCGGTGCCGACGGCGGACAGCATGGGAACGTCGTTCTGCGAATCCGAGTACGCGGTGCAGCGCTTGAGGTTCAGACCTTCGCGTGAGGCCAGCGCGCGCACGGCGTGGGCCTTCGCGCGGCCGTGCAGCAGGTCGCCCATCAAGCGCCCGGTGTAGACGCCGTCCTTGGTTTCGGCGACGGTGCCCAGGGCGCCGGTGAGGCCGAGCCGCCGGGAGATGATGGCGGCGAGCTCGATGGGTGTGGCGGTGACGAGCCACACGCGCTGGCCCGCGTCGAGGTGCATCTGGGCCAGGGCGCGGGTGCCGGACCAGATCTTGTCGGCCATGAGCTCGTCGTAGATCTCTTCGCTGATGCTGGTGAGTTCCTCGACGGTACGTCCGGCCACAAAGGACAGTGCACGCTCGCGGTGGGACTTGATGTCTTCCTTGTTCTCGCGCCCGCCGAGACGGAATTTCACCTGCTGCCAAACGAAACCGGCGAGGTCGGCGGACGTGAAGAACTTGCGCGCCGCGAGGCCGCGGGCGAAGTAGAAGATCGACGCGCCCATCATCATCGTGTTGTCCACGTCGAAGAAGGCGGCCGCGGTCAGGTCCGGCGGGGCCGGGGGCACGGCCGGCTGGGCGTTCGCGGTGATGGTGGCGGCCTCGGCCGACGCCTCGCCCGCGATCGTGGCGAGCCGTTCGAGCTCCTGACTCTTATCCTTGCCACGCCAAGCTGACACGCACACCGCCTCCACGTTCGGGCACGTCCCGGCGGCCGGGAACGGCCGGGTCCTGACGCACAGCGTAGCGACCACGCGACTCACCCGTTGGAGGTGTGGCGACGGCCTCGGAAGAGACGCCGGTGATCACCCGATGACGATCGGCGGCAGCCCCGGCAGCAGTGGTGGGATCGAGATCAACGGCGGCGGCGGGCTGGTCGTCGGCAGCCGCGGCGAGGTCGGCGAGGTGATCGGTGGCTCGAACACCGGCGGCGGCTCGGTCGCGCTGCCGCCGGACGCCGGGGCCGGCGTGCTCGAGCCGGCCAGGTCCGGCGGCGACGACGTCCCGGTCGTCGGCGGGACCCCGCTTTCGGTGGGGGTGGGCGTCGGAGTGGGGGAAGGGCTAGCCGGCGGGGCACTGCCCGGGCGCGCGGGCTGCTGCGTGCACGCGCCGCGCGCCGGGATGAGGCCGAGCTCGTCGGAGCTACCCGTGGTGATCTCGTAGCAGTTCAGTCGCGACACCAGCGCCGTCGTGCGCGCCTGCACGCGCGTGAGCAGCTCCCGCGCGTCTGTCAGCTCTGCCCGCGCGGCAGTCGGGATCCGCGGCTGCTCGGCCGCCAGCAGGCGCGTCTGCTCCTTCGTCCACGAGTCGAGGTCCGCGAGCTGCGTCCGGCCGCTGCCGCCGGTCGCCAGCGCGGTGAGCGCCGTGACGCCCGCGCGGACGTCGTGGGCGAAGTCGCCGAGCGCCGTGCGGTAGGCTGCCGGCGAAGCGTCCGTCATCAGCGCCAGCTCGGCCACGCGGTTCGCCGCGAACTCCAGGTGCTTGTGCGCCTTGGCCTCGTCGCCGAACGTCAGCCCCAGCGACGTCTCCTCGCCGGCGCGCTTCACGTGGTACAGCGGGTCGCCGGGCATGGCGTTGCGGGAAAGCAGCAGCGTCAGCCCCGTCAGGCCCAGCACGAGCGCGATGCCCGCCGCCACGAGATCGGCCATCCGCGGCTTCCACCGCCGACGGGCGACGGGTTCGCCGAGCCGCCCCGCGATCTCCGCCCGGATGCGCTCGCGCGTCTCCACGTCCGGCGCGCCCGCCTCGCCCAGCGAACGCAGGGCGGCGACCACGGCCAGCTCGTCGGCGAACTCGTCGTCGCGCCGGACCGGCGACGGGTCGAGCGCGTGATCGAACCGCTCGCTCTCGGCTCGATCCCGTGAAAACCACCTGGGCACGCCCACGGTGCTGCTCCGTCTCCGCAAACCTCTTCGAGACCGGCCCTGACCGCCGGTCCGGTGGGGAAACGATTAAGAAGACGAAGAAGTTACGGCTCGCGCCAGGACGTGAAAAAAGTCAGCGCAACCCGGTCGGCAGCAGCTGGGCCAACCGGCGTACCGCGCGGTGCTGCAGCGCCTTGATCGCGCCTTCGTTGCGCCGCATGATCTGGGCCGTCTCCGCGACGGACAACCCCTGCAGGAACCGCAGCACGATGCACTCGCGCTGGTCCTCGCCCAGCTCGGCGACGCACCGCAGCAGCTCCGCGCGGGTGGCGCCCGCGATGGCCTGCTGCTCAGGCCCGGCCTGCGTGGCGGGGCCGACCGCCGAAACCGGCGCCGCGCGCGGCTCGCTGACCTCGTCGGTCACGACCTCGAGCCGGAAGCGGCTCGACTTCACGTGGTCGAGGATCAGGTTGCGGGCGATCGTGACGAACCAGGCGCCGACGTCGCGCCCCTGGTAGCTCACGGACGTGATCCGGCGCAGCGCGCGCAGGAACGTCTCGCTGGTGACGTCCTCGGCCAGCTGGCGGTCGCCGAGGCGGAACAGCGCGTAGCGGTAGACGACGTCGACGTACCGGTCGTACAGCTTCCCGAACGCCGACGAGTCGCCTTCCTGCGCCGCGCGCACGAGCTCCCACGCCTCGGCCTTCGCGGCTTCGGCGGGATCGGCCGGGGGCGCCGCCTCGGTCGCGCGAGTCAGCGGGACCGAGGCGGGCCGGCCGAACGCGCGTTCGGCGAACATCACGACGGGGCCGCGGTTCGCGGCGGTCGGCAGGGTCACCGGCTGGCACCTCCCGCGCTCTGACGGCCGGGCGAGCGGCTGTTCCCGACCTGAGCAGGAGTGCGCCGCGCTGCGTGTCCCACGGCCGCGTGGACCAGCACGTTCGTCACGGTGGCTCCCTCTCTCGTGTCGCCCGGCAGTGATCAACGCCACCCGGCGACGCAGTGCAGCATACGTGTAGTTACCGCGAAGTAGGTAGTGGCTCCGCGGTGCTGGAGGGGAGACGGTGTCGCGGTGTCACCGTTACGGGTGAGTGGGTGACGAAAGGGCAGCGGGCAGGTTTCGCGGGAGATGATGCGGGGGAGATGCGCCGAGATCCGAGGCCGGCATCCCTACGCGAGACACCACCCCGTCCCAGGGTGAGCGACCACCACCTCACCAACGCTGCGGGCCGTACCAACGTAGGTCCGTATGAACCCAGGCCTTCTCCGGCACCCCGATCCGAAGCCTCCTTGCGGCCGCCGAGCCGTTGTCAAGGCATGCTTTCCCGCCTTGACAACGGCTCAGCAGCCGTCGACACGATCCAGCTTCGGGGTGCACGCCCAACGCAAGTCGCCCCGCGAGGCCAACAACACCGAAACAAAGGACGTCGTGACGGTGCGGTTGTGGCAGGAGGCGTCCCTGTGGCTGCCGACCGGGCGGGTCGTCGCGGTGGAGCCGTTCCTGCCGGAGAACCGCGATGCGTTCGCGCAGACCGTGGCGCCCGGGGTGTACCCGGTGGTGCTGGCGGTCGCCGAGTTCGGAGAGCCGGGTGAGCAGAGCGGGCTGGACACGGTGGCGGCGGCGAAACTGGTGATCCGGGACGAGCCGGTCGTCTCGTGGGAGATGGCGGTGAGCGAGGAGCAGGACCTGGCCGAGCTGGAGTCCGACGACTCCTACTTCGGCTACCCGGTCGACGGTGCGACCGGCAGCTTCCTCGACGCGGCCTTCGCCGAGAACTACACCGAGGACTTCGTCGACCAGCTCCTGGACCTGCTCATCGCCAGCCGGATGGAGGGGCGCTACGCCGCGACCTACACCGACGGCGAGGGCCGGCCCGTCGTGGTGGCGTTCCCCACCGGCGACGGCGACGGCTCGTACCCGACCTGGGTCGGCCGCACGGCCGGCGGCGAGGTCGCGTGCTTCGTCACCGACTTCTTCGTGCTGACCTACCCCGAGGACGTTTCGGCCGACTTCGCCCAGGATCAGGACCCGAGCCCGGTGACCTCGTAGGCTGGCCGGATGCGAAGGGTTACAGCAGGAAGGGGGCCCGCGTGAAGGGTGTCGCTCAGCTGCTCACCGACGCCGCGGCCAGGTGGGCCGACGATCCGGCCGTCACCGAGACCGGCACGGGCGCCACGTTCACCTGGCGTGAGCTCGACGCGGCGGCCCACGCGCAGGCCCGGCACCTGGTCGACGCCGGCGTCGGACCCGGTGAGCGGGTCGTGCTGCGCTTGCCGACGTCGGCCGACTTCGCGGTCGCCCTCTACGGCGTGCTGCGCGCCGGCGCGGTCGCCGTGCCGCTGTCGCCGCAGGCGCCCGCCCCGGAGCTGGAGCACCTGATCGGGCACTGCGAAGCCGGGTACGTGATCCAACGCGGGGACGACGAGCTTCCCGACGGCTGCACCGCCCTCTCGCCGCGCGGCGGAGACCCCGGAGACCCCGGAGACCCCGGAGACCCCGTGGACCTCGGCCGCGGGGGTGAGGACATCGCGGTGATCTCCTACACCTCCGGCACCTCCGGTCCCCCGCGCGGCGTGCTGCTGTCGCACCGCGCGCTGCTGGCGAACCTCGAGCAGCTCAGCCACGTCGAGGGCGTGCTGGTGCACGAGGACCGCGTGCTCGTGTCGATCCCGCTGTTCCACGTCTACGGCCTCGGGCCAGGCCTGCTGCAGGCCACGTCCGTGGGCGCCACGCTGGTCCTGTCGGAGCGCTTCGAGCCGGCGCGGACGCTGGAGGACTGCGCGGAGCACCGCGTGACGTCGATCGTCGGCGTGCCCACGATGTACACCGAGTTCGCCGCGCTCGGCGCCGAGGAGCTGGCGCGCGGCCTGGCGACCGTGCGCATGATGACCTCGGGCGCCGCACCGCTGCACCCGCGCGTGCTGGCGGCGATCCGCGAGGCCACCGGCCACGACGTCTACGAGGGCTACGGCCTCACCGAATGCGCGCCCGTGGTCACGTCCACGCTGGTCACGGGCTACCCGAAGCCCGGTTCGGTCGGGCGTCCGCTGCCCGGCGTCGAGCTGCGGCTGGTGGACAGCGACGGCACCGAGGAGGGCGTGCCGCTCGACCCGGACGACGTCGCCGACGTCTTCGAGTCCGGCGGCGACACCGGCCTGGTGTCGATCCGCGGCGCCAACCTGTTCTCCGGCTACTGGCCCGACGGCGACCACGGCCCCGACGCCGAGGGCTGGTTCCGCACCGGCGACGTCGGCTACCTCGACCTCGACGGCGACCTGCACCTGGTCGACCGCGCCAACGACCTGATCATCGTCAACGGCTTCAACGTCTTCCCGCACGAGGTGGAGGACGTGATCGCGCAGCTGCCGGGCGTGGCCGAGGTCGCCGTGGTCGGTGTGGTCGACGAGCGCAGCGGCGAGGCCGTGAAGGCGGTGGTCGTGCCGGCCGAGGGGGCGGCGCTGTCGGAGCAGCAGGTGAGCGACCAGTGCGCGGCGAACCTGGCCGGGTACAAGGTGCCGCACCTCGTGGAGTTCGTCTCCACGTTGCCGCATTCGGCGACCGGGAAGCTTCGGCGGCTCAAGCTGCGCTGAGGCTCTGGGGCTGCGGCGGGTCCTAGACTGCGGTGGTGCATCAGGTGACGGTGATGACCCGCGCCGGTTGCCACCTCTGCGAGGTGGCCGAGGCCGAGGTCGCGCGCATTTGCGGGGAGCTCGACGTGCCGTGGGAGCTCGCCGACGTCGACAGCAGGTCCGAGTGGCAGGCCGAGTACGGCGACCAGGTGCCGGTGATCCTCATCGACGGTGCGGAACACGGCTACTGGCGCGTGGAGGAAGAGCGGTTCCGTCGCGCGCTGGCCGGCTGAGCGGCTTTCCGCGGTTTCCGTCACACGCCGGTGCCCGGATCGTCCGGTGCGGTAATCAAGCTGTAAGGCTCGGCGGCGGCATCCACGCCCGGGGCCGCCGAAGATGGTGGGGTGAGCGCGTTGAAGGAAGCCCCGCAGGTCGTGAAACCCTCTGAGCCACGGCGGTTGTCGTTGCTTGTCGCTTCGGTGATCGGGCTGGCGGCCCTCGTCACCGCGCTCGGCGTGGGGCACCTCATCGCGGGGTTCGTGGGGTACAACGCTTCGCCGTTCGTGGCGGTCGCCGACTTCGTGATCGCGCACAGCCCGCACGCCGTGGTGGTGTGGGCCGAGCAGACGCTGGGCACGGCGGACAAGACCGTGCTGAAGATCGGCCTCGCCGTGGTGCTGGTGCTGTTCGCGGTGCTCGCCGGGCAGGTTTCGCGCCGGAACCCGCGTGGTGGCCAGATCGTGGTGGTGCTGCTCGGCATCGCGGGCGTCGCGGCCGTCTACGAGCGCACCGACGTCGGCCAGCTGGCCCTGCTCGCGCCCGTGGTGTCGCTGGCGGCTTCGGCGTTCGTGTTCACCTGGCTGCACCACTACGCGCTGCCGGCGGCGTTCGACGAGATCCGCCCGCCGCAGGGTCCGTCGCGGCGGCAGGTGCTCTCACGCGGCCTCGGTGTGGCCGCGGGCGCGGGCGTCGCGGCCGTCGCCGGGCAGGCCATCTCCAGCACGGGCAGCGCCGATTCCTCGCGGACGGCGGTGGGACCGCTCGTCGCCGCGCGCAAGGCCCCGCCCCTGCCTCCCGACGCCGATTTCGCCAAGCTGGGGTCGCCGCCGTTCATCACGCCGAACGCGGACTTCTACCGCATCGACACGGCGTTCGTGGTGCCACAGGTGCGCACCGAGGAGTGGAGCCTGAAGATCCACGGCCTCGTGAACCGTGAGGTCTCGTTCTCCTACAACGACATCCGCTCGCGGCCGCTGGTGGAGCGTGAAGTGACGTTGACGTGCGTCTCCAACGAGGTCGGCGGGAACCTGATCTCCACGGCCAAGTTCATCGGCGTCGACCTCGTGGACCTGCTGGACGCGGCGGGCGTGCAACCCGGCGCCGAACAGATGTACGCGACCAGCATCGACGGCTTCACCTGCAGCACCCCGGCGAACGTCGCCCTCGACCCGACCCGCGGCGCCATGCTCGCCATCGGCATGAACGGCGAACCCCTGCCCGTCGAACACGGCTTCCCCGCGCGCATCGTCATCCCCGGCCTCTACGGCTACGTCTCCGCGACCAAGTGGGTCACCGACCTCGAGTTCGCCAAGTGGGACGACCGCCAGTCCTACTGGCTGCAACGCGGCTGGGCCGAGCAGGCTCCCATCAAGACCGAGTCGCGCATCGACACCGCCAAGATGGCCTCCGGCAAGCTGCGCGTCGCCGGCACGGCCTGGGCCCAGCACATCGGCATCGCGAAGGTCGAGGTGCGCGTGGACCAGGGCCCGTGGCAGCCGGCCGCCCTGTCGACGGAGGTCAACAAGGACACGTGGCGCATGTGGTGGACCGACCTGGTGGTGGCGCCGGGCAGCCACACGGTGACCGTGCGGGCCACGGACCAGTCCGGGTACACGCAGACCGAGCAGGCGGCGGATCCGGTGCCCGACGGGGCGTCGGGGTGGCACTCGGTGATGGTCAACGCCTGACGGGTCCGGCCCCGGCACCACTCGCCCCCTCGCCCGAACCCCGCTCCACCCGCCCGCAAGTCACCTGATCGGGCGCAGGTGTGCGCCGCGTCATGTCGATGACCAGTGACTTTGTGCGTGCGTTCACAAGTGGACTACCGTAGGGAGCCGTCCCGCGAAAGACCGGCATTGAACCGGACCGCGGTGGCGAGGTCAAGGGAAACTGCCAAATCTTGAGGGGTGGCCGGCGTGGTGACACAGCGGGGGAGGCGCAGCGGTGCCGAACCGCCCGCTGACCCACCCCGCCGGGCCGCGAAGGCCAACGGCCGCGCGCGCCGGGCGGCGCCGGATGCCGACAACGCGCCCACGGCCGAGATGCCGGCGGTCGACGCCGCGGTGGAGACGGCCGTGCGGGCCAAGCAGATCCCGGAGGCGGCGGTCGCGCGCCTGGCCGTGTACCTGAGGGTGCTGTCGGCGCTCGCGGAGCAGGGTGCGACCACCGTGTCGAGCGAAGAGCTCTCCGCGTCCGCCGGCGTGAACTCCGCGAAGCTGCGCAAGGACCTGTCCTACCTCGGCTCGTACGGCACGCGGGGTGTCGGCTACGAGGTGCAGGTGCTGGTCAGCCAGATCGAGCGCATCCTCGGCCTCACCCGGCAGCACCGGGTCGCCGTGGTCGGGATCGGTAATCTCGGTCACGCGCTGGCCAACTACGGCGGGTTCCCCGGCCGCGGGTTCCCCGTGGAGGCGCTGTTCGACCTCGACCCCGACCTCATCGGGGTTCCCGTAGGGGGACTGCCGGTCTCGCACCTCGAAGAAATCCCCCGCGTGTGCGCCGAACGCGAGATTTCCATCGGGATCATCGCCACACCTCCTACCGCCGCGCAGTCCGTGTGCGACAGGCTGGTGGCGGGCGGCGTCCAGTGCATACTGAACTTCGCGCCGGTGGTGCTCCAAGTGCCGGCGCACATCGAGGTCCGCAAGGTCGACCTGGCGGTCGAACTGCAGATCCTCTCGTTCCACGTGGCTCGCCGTGCCGATGACGCCCTGGCAATTCAGGGGAATACCGGGTTACCCGACGCCGGCCTGCCGATCGACAATGGCAGTAGCGGCAACGGCAACGGACAGGCCGACGGCGGTCTTGGAATGGTGGTGCGCGGATGAGCGTGTTGGCGGTCGGGCTCTCCCACCGAAGTGCGGAGCTGACCACGCTCGAACGGGCCGCGGTGCCCGCCGAAGAGGTCACCAAGGTCCTGCACGAACTGCAGCAGGCCGAGCACGTGAGCGAGGCCATGCTGGTCTCCACGTGCAACCGCATCGAGGTCTACGCGGTGGTCGAGACGTTCCACGGCGGCGTCAACGACGTCTCCGACGTGCTCGCCCGCCAGGCCGGTATGGAGCCGGCGGAGCTCTACGACAACCTCTACGTGCACTACGCCGGCGCGGCCGTCGAGCACCTGTTCTCCGTGTCCTCGGGCCTCGACTCGATGGTCGTCGGCGAGACGCAGATCCTCGGCCAGGTCCGCTCCGCCTACGCCACCGCGCGTGAGGCCGGCACCGTCGGGCGCACGCTGCACGAGCTGATCCAGACGACGTTGCGCGTCGGCAAGCGCGTGCACTCCGAAACGGGCCTCGACCAGCTGGGCGCGTCCGTGGTGTCCGAGGCGCTGGCCGCCGCGGGAGACCTGCAGGGCAAGCACGCCCTGATCGTCGGCGCCGGGTCGATGGGTGCGCTCAGCGCTTCGCACCTGCGCAAGGCCGGCATCGGCGAGATCACCGTGGCCAACCGCACCGAGGCCAAGGCCGCGCGCCTGGCCGAGAAGACGGTGGCCGAGGGTGTGCCCGCGCGCGCCGTGCCGCTCTCGGAGCTGTCCGACGCCGTGGCGAAGGCCGACATCGTGGTGTCGTGCACCGGCGCGCAGGACGCCGTGTTCCTGCCCGAGCACGTGCCCGCCCGCGCGGGCCGCCCGCTCGTGGTGTGCGACCTCGGCCTGCCGAAGGACGTCGACCCGGGCGTGGCCGACCTGGTCGACGTGACCGTCGTCGACCTCGAGACCATCCAGCGCCGCATGCGCGACGCCGGCGCCCCGACCACCGAACGCCAGACGATCAAGGCCAACGGCATCGTGCTCGACGAGGTGCGCGACTACCTCGCCGGGCAGCGCAGCGCCGAGGTCACGCCCACCGTCACCGCGCTGCGCCGCCGCGCGGCCGAGGTGGTCGACGCCGAGCTGCTTCGTCTGGACAACCGCCTCCCGGACCTCGACACCCAGGTCCGCGAAGAAGTCGGCCGCACGGTCCGCCGTGTGGTCGACAAACTCCTGCACGCGCCCACCGTGCGGGTGAAGCAGCTGGCCGCCGAGACGGCCGACACCGACTACGCCAACGCGTTGCGCGAGCTGTTCTGCCTCGACCCGCAGGCCCCCGCGGCTGTGGCGAGCCCCACTGCCGTGCCGCCAGAGATCGAGAAGAAGTAAGCAGTGAACAGAGTGATTCGCATCGGGACGCGGGGCAGCAAGCTCGCCGTCGCGCAGACCGAGACCGTGGCCGACAAGATCCGCGCCACCGGCGCCGAGGTCGAGATCGTCCGGGTCGTCACGCCCGGCGACACCTCCAGCGCGCCGATCCCGCAGATCGGCGTCGGCGTCTTCACCTCCGCGTTGCGGGAAGCCCTGCTGCGCAAGGAAATCGACGTCATCGTGCACTCGTACAAGGACCTGCCCACGGCGCCGGCCGAAGGCATCGTGCTGGCCGCCGTGCCGCCGCGCGAGGACCCGCGCGACGCGCTGATCGCCCGCGACGGCCTCACCCTGGGTGAGCTGCCGCCGGGTTCGAAGGTCGGCACGGGCGCGCCCCGGCGCACCACGCAGCTGCTCGCGCTGGGGCTCGGTTTGGAAATCGTGCCGATCCGGGGCAATATCGATACGCGCATGCGCAAGGTCACCGACGGCGAGCTCGATGCCGTGGTGCTCGCGCGTGCCGGACTGGCCCGGATCGGCCTGGTGGGGGAGATCACCGAGACCCTCGACCCGATCCAGATGCTGCCCGCTCCCGCGCAGGGGGCGCTGGCGGTGGAGTGCCGGGCCGAAGACGTGGACGTGGAGCACCTGCTCGCGTCCAGTTTGGACGACGAGGGCACGCGGGCCGCGGTGACGGCCGAGCGTTCCCTGCTGGCCGCGCTCGAGGCGGGGTGCAGCGCGCCCGTGGGCGCGCTCGCCGAGATCGTCGAGGACCTCGACTCCGAGGGCGCGGTCGTGGAACGGATCTCGCTGCGCGGCACCGCGGCCGTGACGGGCGAGAACGGTTCGGTCGACATGCTGCGGGCCTCCGCGCTCGCCGACTTCGCCGAAGCGGAGCAGCTCGGTCGCACACTGGCCGCCGAGCTCCTCGACCTGGGAGCCGGCGCGCTGCTGTCCGGCCCCGCCCAGTGACGCCCGCGTCGCTGAACACAACGAACTGCCCGAACGTCTGTGCCTCACAGATGAGCACCACCCACTTGTGGCCGATGCCGTATCCGGCCGCCTGACAGGAGAAACGCCAGAGATGACCCCCGCTCGCAAGACCGCTGGGCGCGTCGCCTTCGTGGGCTCGGGCCCCGGTGACGCCGGGCTGCTCACCGTCCGCGCCCAGGAGCTGCTCGCCAAGGCCGAGGTCGTGGTGACCGATCCCGACGTGCCGGCCGCCGTGCTCGCCTTCGCCGCCCCCGGCGCCGAGGTCCGGCCCGCCGTCGGTGAGCCCGCCGACGTGTCCAAGGACCTGACCACCGAGGCCAAGGCCGGGCGGCTCGTGCTGCGCCTGGTCGCCGGCGACCCGCTGACCACCCCCGCCGTGGTGAACGAGGTGCAGGCCGTGGCCCGCACGTCCGCCGTGTTCGAGGTGATCCCGGGCGTTTCCCCCGGCGCCGCCGTGCCGGCGTACGCCGGTGTCGCCCTGGGCGGCACCCACACCGAGGTCGACGTGCGCGGCGAGGTCGACTGGGCGGCGCTGGCCGCGCAGCCCGGCCCGCTCGTGCTGCACGCCACCTCGGCGCACCTCGCCGAGGCCGCGAGCCGGCTCACGGAGAAGGGCATGCCGGCGGCCACGCCGGTCGCGGTGACCGCCAACGGCACCATCAACACCCAGCGCACCCTCGACTCCACGCTCGCCACGCTCGGCAACGACGCGGGTGAGCTCGTCGGCCCGCTGATCGTCACCATCGGTCAGGCGGCCGGGCACCGCTCGAAGCTGTCGTGGTGGGAGTCGCGCGCGCTGTACGGCTGGAAGGTCCTGGTGCCCCGCACCAAGGAGCAGGCCGGCGAGATGGCCGACCGCCTGCGCAGCCACGGCGCGACCTCGCACGAGGTCCCGACGATCTCCGTCGAGCCGCCCCGCAGCCCCGCGCAGATGGAGCGCTCCGTGAAGGGCCTCGTCGACGGTCGGTACCAGTGGATCGTCTTCACCTCCACCAACGCGGTTCGCGCGGTGTGGGAGAAGTTCGAGGAGTTCGGCCTCGACGCCCGCGCGTTCTCCGGGGTGAAGATCGCCTGCGTCGGCGCCTCGACGGCCGCCAAGGTCCGCTCGTTCGGCATCATCCCCGAGCTGATCCCGTCGGGCGAGCAGTCGTCCGAAGGCCTGCTCGCCGAGTTCCCGCCGTACGACGACGTGCTCGACCCGGTGGACCGTGTGCTGCTCCCGCGCGCCGACATCGCCACCGAGACCCTGTCGGCCGGCCTGCGCGACCGCGGCTGGGAAATCGACGACGTCACGGCCTACCGCACGGTCCGCGCCGCCCCGCCGCCCGCCGAGACCCGCGAGATGATCAAGACCGGCGGCTTCGACGCGGTCTGCTTCACCTCGTCCTCGACGGTGCGCAACCTGGTCGGCATCGCCGGCAAGCCGCACACGCGCACCCTGGTCGCGTGCATCGGCCCGAAGACCGCGGAGACCGCCGTGGAGTTCGGCCTGCGCGTCGACGTCCAGCCGGAGAAGGCCGATGTGCCGCACCTGGTGGACGCCCTGGCCGAGCACGCCGCCCGGCTTCGCGCGGAGGGCGCGCTGCCGCCGCCGCGCAAGGCGAAGCGGGCTCGTCGCTCCTGACGGGTTTCGGTTCCACAAGGCCCCTTCCCACTTCGGCGGGAAGGGGCCTTGTGTGTATAGTGTGTGTATGGCGCGTGTGAACGTCTACATCCCCGATGATCTGGCCGAGCGGGTGAAGGCGGCGGACCTCAACGTGAGTGCTCTCGTGCAGGCGGCACTTGGCGATGCGTTGCAGCGTCAGGCCACCGACACGTGGCTGGACGCGATGCCGGCGCCGCGCGGCAAGGTCTCGCACGACGCCGTGCTCACCGCGCTCGACGCCGCCCGGGCTGAGCTGGGCGACGCCTCGGATGCCTGATTCACCGGCGGAAATCGCGGTTCTCGATGCGTCCGTTCTCGTCGATCTCCTTGCGGGCACCAGCTACGCCGATTCGGCGAGGTCGCGTTTGCGTGGCACCGTGTTGCACGCGCCGGCCCACTTGGATGCCGAAGTCCTCTCGGCCCTGGGGCGGCTGCAGCGAGCAGGAGAACTGACGACCGAGGATGTGGACGTCGCTCTGGGTGCGCTTGCGAGCTTTCCGGTCACTCGCCACCCGGTGGTCGAACTTGTTTCCGGCGCTTGGGCTCGGCGCGCCGACCTCCGGTTCACTGACGCGCTCTACATCGAGCTTGCCGCCCGATTGCGGACGGCAGTACTCACGACCGACCACCGGCTCGCCCGCGCGAGCAAACTCGCTGAAGCGATCCTCTGATGCCGTGATCCGGAAACCTGCCGATCTGCGCGGGTTTCCAGACACCTTGTCAGAACGTGCTTTTTCCCGAGGGCACGCGAAATGCTCCCTGAACAGCCGGAGTACCGTTGAAGGCGTGTTCCCCGAGCATCGACCCCGCAGGCTCCGTACCACGCCGGCCATGCGCAGGCTGGTCGGTGAAACGACGCTTCGCCCGCGTCAGCTGATTCTGCCCATGTTCGTGGCCGAGGGCATCGACGCGCCGCGGCCGATTTCGAGCATGCCGGGGGTTGTGCAGCACACCCGGGACACGCTGCGGAAGGCCGCGGTGGACGCGGTGAACGCCGGCGTGGGTGGGCTGATGCTGTTCGGTGTTCCCGCCAAGCGGGACGCCGAGGGGTCCGGCGCCGTCGACGAGAACGGGATTCTGAACGTCGCGCTGCGGGACCTGCGCCACGAGCTGGGGGACGCGACGGTCCTCATGGCTGACACCTGCCTCGACGAGTTCACCGACCACGGGCATTGCGGGGTGCTCGACGCCGACGGCGCGGTGGACAACGACGCGACCCTGCGCATCTACGCGGAAATGGCCGTGGCGCAGGCGGAAGCGGGCGCCCACGTGCTCGGCCCGAGCGGCATGATGGACGGGCAGGTCGGCGTGATCCGCCGGGCGCTCGACGAGGTGGGCCACAGCGACAAGGCGATCCTCGCGTATGCGGCGAAGTTCGCGAGCGCGTTCTACGGGCCGTTCCGCGAAGCCGTCGACTCGCAGCTCAAGGGTGACCGCAAGACCTACCAGCAGGATCCGGGCAACGTGCGCGAAGCGCTGCGGGAGATCGAGCTGGACCTCGGCGAAGGCGCCGACATGATCATGGTCAAGCCGGCACTGTCCTATTTGGACGTCCTCAAGGCGGCGGCGGACATCTCGCCGGTGCCGGTGGCGGCCTACAACATCTCCGGCGAGTACGCGATGGTCGAGGCCGCCGCGGCCAACGGGTGGATCGAGCGCGAGCGCACGATCCTGGAGGTGCTCACGTCGATCCGCCGCGCGGGCGCCGACCTGATACTCACGTACTGGGCCACCGAAGCCGCCGCCTGGCTCGACTGAGCGCGGCACTGGGCTAGAGTCGGCGAGTGGCCGAGAAGGACGACAACACCGCCGAGACCAGCGACGACCTCGGCAAGCCGAACGCGGACGAACCGGAGACCGGCGGGGTCACCGCGTCGCCGAGCGGGGCCGGCGAACCAGTGCAGGCTGAACCCCCACGGGGTGCACCCACATCCGGTGAACCCGCACAGCCCGAACACCCGCAGCCCGAACCCACCCCGCCCGCAGCGCCGCAGTCCGAAGGCGCGCAGCCGCAATCACAGCCTGAACCCGTCAGGATCCCGCCGATCGATTATCCGCCCGCGCCGCCCGTGCCCGGGTGCCCGGAGCAGGAGGACGGCAAGGCGCCGGGGCCGGTGAAGGCCGCGTTCATCCTCACCATCGTCGCGTCCGTGGTGCTGCTCATCGGCCAGGTCGTCACGATCGTGTTCAAGCACCAGCTCGTGGACCAGGCCGTGAAGGCCACCCCGCCGGGCCGCAAGCTCGACATGGCGCAGCTCGAGTCCAACGCGAACCTTCTGGTGTGGGCGTTGTTCGTCGGCGCGCTCTGCTACGGCGTGATCATGGTGCTGTTCGCCTACAAGGCCCGCGAGGGCACCCGCTCGGCCCGCACCGTGGTCACGATGCTGGCGCTGCTGGGCCTGGTGTTCCAGCTCGGGCTCGTGCGCAGCGTGTTCTCGCTGGTGTCGTCGCTGCTGCTGGTGATCGTGGTGGTGCTGCTGTACCTGCCGAGCACGAGGGACTACTTCCCCAAGGTCGGCAAACAGCTGTAATGGACCGCACGCTCTACTCCGAACCCGGCGTCGGCTGGAAGTCGCTGATCTGGGGACCGCTGTTCGCGGTGCTCGGCGCATTGGCGGAGCTGGCGACGGGCGGCCCGGTGCACTGGATCCCGTGGCTGCTGATCGCGGTCGCCCTGTGCGGGATCACCCTGCCCTGGGTCTACGCGCGCCGCCGGTTCCTCTCGCTCGAAGTGACCCTGGCGGAGTTCCGCCAAGGCCGCGAAAGCGTCGAGGCGAAGCGGATCGCGGGCGTGACCGACGTCGGCGCCCCCGCCGGCGCGCGGGTGCTCGGCGGTGGCTGGAGCGTGCCGAACAAGTACGACGAGCTGCCCGTGGAACTCGACGACGGCACGGTCGTGCTCGCGTGGGCCCGGGACGTCGAGGCGCTCAAGGCGGCGCTGCAGCGGCTCGTCGAGAGGAACGAGACGAAATGACGTCCGGCCCGCAACCTGAGAGGCTTGACCCCGTGATCGACCTTCCCCAGCCGACCGGCGCCGACCTGTGGCCCGGCGATTCGGCCCAGGCGGCGCGGCTCAACCAGCCGTGGCGCGCGTTCGTGGCGCTCGGCGAGGTGGTCGTCGCGGCGGCCGCGCTGTGGCTGGCGTTCGTGCTCTGGCACGCGGGGGTCGTCACGGTCGTCACCACCGCCGGAGACGGCGCGCAGCTGGCGTCGCAGCGGTACTTCGGCGGGCACCTCGCGGGCGCGCTCGCGCTCGGTGCGCTGTGCGCTGTGCTCGTGGTGGACGCGCTTCGTCAGCTGTCGCTCGCGGTGCGTGCGCGCCACCGAACCAAGAAGCGCTGAGTTCGCAACTCGAGCCGCCACATCCACAGCTGGCCCACAGGGAACCAACAGCTGACTGCTAAGCAGCGCCACCAGTCTTGCGGCCATGACGCGGCTGCGTACCCGGACATGGGTCATCAACGGGGTGCTGGTCGTACTGCTCGGCGGTGCGGCTTTCGGGATCTACCAAGCATTCACGCCGGGAGGCAACACCGCCCAGGCACAGACCCGCACCACCCCGGTGCGCCGCGGCGACGTGACCGAAACGGTCTCCGCCGCGGGCACCCTCACGAGCGGCTACACCGGCGCCGCGAACTTCACCACCTCCGGCAAGGTCACGAGTATCGACGTGAAGGTCGGCGACGTGGTGAGCGCGGGCCAGAAGCTCGCCACCGTCGACTCCACGCAGGCCGAGAAACAGCTGCAGGTGGCCAAAGCCAACCTCGCGGTGGCCGAGGAGAACCTCGACGACGCCGACGACGCCGCGACCTCGACCACCGGCTCGGGCGCCGGCCAGGGTCCGGGACAAGGCCAGGGGCAGAGCCAGCAGGAGTCGACGACCTCGTTGCAGGCCAAAGTGGACCAGGCGCAGCTCGACGTCGACACGGCCCAGGCGGCCGTGGACGCGACCGTGCTCACCGCGCCGGGCGCCGGCACCGTCACGGCGATCAACGGCACCGTCGGGCAGCAGGCCGGCAGCGGCTCCGGGAGCTCCGGCGGCACCGGCTCCTCGGGCGGCAACGGTGGAAATGGTGGCAACGGCGGCGGCAACGGGGGCAACAGCCAGAGCAGTTCCGCCGGCAGCTCGTCGGCCAGTGGGTTCGTGCAGATCACCGACCTGACGAACCTGCTCGTGAACACCTCGGTCGCCGAGATCGACGTGAGCAAGGTCAAGGCGGGCCAGAAGGCCACCGTCACGCTCAACGCCACGCCCGACCAGCCGATCCAGGCGACGGTGTCGAAGGTCGACCTCACACCCACGACCAGCGGCAGCGTCGTGTCCTACGGTGCGCAGCTCACGCTCACCAACCCGCCGACGGGCCTGCGGCCCGGGCAGTCGGCGAGCGTCGTGATCACCGTGGCCGAGGCCGACAACGTGCTGAGCGTGCCGGCCGCCGCGGTCACCACCACGGGCAATACGAACGTCGTCACGGTGCAGCAGAACGGCCGCAACGTGCCGGAGCAGGTGCAGATCGGCGTGCGTGGCGAGTCCACTGTGGAGATCAAGTCGGGGCTCAACGAGGGTGACAGCGTGGTGCTCACGGCCGCTTCACCGACCGCGACCACGGGCGGCACCGGTGGCGCGGGCGGCCAGCGAGGCGGGTTCGGGGGCTTCGGTGGCGCCGGCGGCGGCTTCCGCGGTGGCCAGGGTGGCTTCGGCGGCGGCGGTGGCCGCGGATGAAACCCGTGATCGCGGTCTCCGGGCTGCGCAAGACCTACGGCGCCGGCGAGACGGCCGTGCACGCGCTGCGCGGGGTCGACCTCCTCGTGCGGCCCGGTGAGTACGTCGCCATCATGGGCGCGTCGGGCTCCGGTAAGTCGACGCTGCTGAACATGCTGGGCTGCCTCGACGTGCCGAGCTCGGGCAAGTACCTGCTCGACGGCTTCAGCGTCGCCGACCTCAACGAACGCCAGCTCGCCCTGCTGCGCAACCGAAAGATCGGCTTCATCTTCCAGTCGTTCAACCTTGTGCCGCGCACGAGTGCACTGTCCAATGTGGAACTTCCACTCGTCTACAGTGGACTGCGCCGGGCCGCGCGCCGCACGCGGGCACTGGCCGCGCTGGAGATGGTGGGGCTCACCGAGCGGGCCAAGCACCTGCCGAGTGAGCTCTCGGGTGGGCAGCAGCAGCGCGTCGCCGTGGCGCGGGCGCTGGTGACCGGGCCCGCGCTGCTGCTGGCGGACGAACCGACCGGCAACCTCGACCGCGCCAGCACCGAAGACGTGCTGGGTGTGTTCGACCGGCTCAACGCCCTCGGCCGCACCATCGTGGTGATCACGCACGAGGACGAGGTCGCCGAGCACGCGCACCGCGTGGTGCGGGTCAGCGACGGGCGGATCGTGGCCGACGAGGTCAACCGCAGCGTCGGAGTGGTCGCGTGAACCTGTTCGAGGTGCTGCGCTTCGCCGTGCGCGGCCTCACCGCCAACAAGCTGCGCTCCACGCTCACCACGCTCGGCATCACCATCGGGGTCGCGTCGGTGATCCTGCTGGTGGCGGTGGGCAACGGCGCTTCGGCCGCGATCGCCGCCAGCATCCAGGGTCTGGGCACGGATGTGGTCAACGTGTCGCCCTCGCGCGGCGGCGGGCAGGGCAGCGAGGCCCGGCCGCTGACCGTGCAGGACGCCCACGCGCTCGTGGACCCGGTCGGCGCGCCCGACGTGAAGGCCGCTTCGCCGGTGGTCAACACCAACGCGACGGCCACCTACGGGCAGACGTCGTACGACATCTCGTCCGTCGCGGGCACCGAACCGGCCTACTTCGCCACCACCAACCGCCAGATCGCCGACGGCGCGCTGTTCACCAGCGAGGACGTGAAGCAGGCCCGCAAGGTCGTGGTCCTCGGCCCGACCACCGCGCAGTCGATCTTCGGCACCGCCGAACCGGTGGGCAAGAACGTGCTGCTCAACAGCATCCAGTTCACCGTGGTCGGCGTGCTGCAGGCCAAGGGCAGCACCGGGCTGACGAACGCCGACGACGTCGCCATCGCCCCGATCAGCGCGGTGCAGAACTCGCTCGCCGGCTACGGCAGCCTCAGCCAGATCGCCGTGCAGGCCACGTCGGCCGACTCCGTGTCGCTCGCGCAGGCCGAGATCACCGCGATCCTCAACGCCCGCCACGGCATCCGCCTCGGCGGCACGCCCGACTACCAGATCCAGAACTCCGAGCAGCTGCTCGCGACGCGCACTTCGGCCACGCAGACGTTCACCGTGCTGCTCGGCGCGGTCGCGGCGATCTCACTGCTGGTGGGCGGGATCGGCGTCACGAACATCATGCTGGTGACCGTGACCGAGCGGATCCGCGAGATCGGCATCCGCAAGGCGATCGGCGCGCCGCGCTCGGCGATCCTCGGCCAGTTCCTCGCCGAGGCCACGATGCTGAGCCTCTTCGGCGGGTTCCTCGGTGTGGTGATCGGTGTGGTCGGCAGCCAGTTCAGCTTCGCGGGCATCACCCCGGTAGTGGTCCCGTCGTCGATCGTGCTGGCCTTCGCGGTGTCGGCGCTGATCGGCCTCTTCTTCGGCAGTTTCCCGGCGAACCGGGCCTCGCGCCTGCGCCCGATCGACGCCCTCCGGCACGAGTAGGAGCCCCCGCACATGTCTTCGTCCACGCAGTCGCCCCGCCACGGGGCGACCCCCGACGAGCCGACGACCGAGTTCGCACCGGTCACGGCGCCCCTGGCCACCGGGTCGCCGACGCCCGAGGAGATCGTCGCCGCCCCCGCGGTCGAGGGTGACCTGAACCAGGAGATGAAACGGGTCGCCAAGCCGGTTGGCAAACCGACCCTCGTGCTGGCCGGCGTGCTCGTGATCGCCCTGGCCTTCGCCGGCGGCGCCTGGACGCACGCCGCGTTCGGCTCGGGCTCCGGAGGCGGCGGTGGCGGTGCCGCCGCGGCCCGCACCGGCGGCCAGCAGGGTGGCGCCCGCGGTGGGTTCGGCGGCCGCCAGCAGGGGACCGGCCAGGAAGGCGCGGGCCAGGGCGCGGGCCAGCAGGGCGCGGGTGGCTTCGCCGGCGCTCGCGGCGGCGCCGGCCGCGGCACCGTCGGCACGGTCGAGAAGGTCGACGGCACCACCGTCACCCTGAAAACCCCGCAGGGCAACGACGTCACCGTGTCCACTTCGGACTCGACCACCGTCGGCCTCACCCAGCCCGGCAAGCTCTCCGACCTCAAACCGGGCGCCACCGTGACGGTCCAGGGCCGCCCCGGCTCCGACGGCACGGTCGCGGCGCAGGCGATCGTGCAGCAGCCGGCGCGCTGAGCCGGCCACGACTGCCGAGTGTGAGCACTCGGCCGGGCACATCGAGGTCGAGGAGTACTACCGAGCGGCGTGAGCCAACGCCGGCACCAGCGGGGCGAGCGCCGCCCGCAGCTGGTCCGGCAGCGAACCCGACACGACGACCAGCCCCGAACCCACCGGCTGAGCCCACTGTTCGAGCGCGATCCGCACCGCGGCGGCGACCGCGGCCGCCAGCACGCGGGCGGTGGGCCCGTCGGGCACGCGCTCGGCGAGTGCCGAGGTCAACGGCGGTTCCAGCGCGGTGGCGGAGCGGGCGTACGCGGTGCGCAGCGCAGGGCTGGTGGTGATGAGGAGCAGCGCTTCACGGGCGTCCTCGGCCGGCTCCGTGTACTGGGTGACCACGGCTTCCACCACCGCGTCGGGCAGGGCGCGGGCGGATGCGCGGACAGCGGCGGCCACGCGTTCTTCGCGGTCGGTGGTCACCGCGAAGACGATCGCGTCCTCGCGGCTGGCGAAGTAGTTGTTGTAGGTGCGCGGTGAAACGCCCGCAGCGTCGGCGATGTCGTCAACGCGGACGTTGTCCGGGCCGCGCTCCAGGGCCAGTCGCAGCGCCGCCTCGCTCAGCGCCGTGCGGGTGGCTTGTTTCTTGCGTTCGCGCAGACCGGTCACGCAGTTCAGTAAACCCGGAAAGGTGCGTGAAGGCAAACTTGCGTGCACGCACGTTTCACGGCTAACCTCGCCGCCATGAGAGCCAACGGCATCGCCTATGACACGGGTTTCGTCAAGAACGGCGGGACTTCCTGGGACGACTTCGACGCCGGCACCGTTCGGCGCGAGCTCACGATCATCCGCGACGACCTGCACTGCACCGCCGTCCAGCTCGTCGGCGGCGACCCCGAGCGGCTGGAGGTCGCGGGCCGGCTCGCGGCCGAGCTGGGGCTGGAGGTGTGGTTCTCGCCGTACCCGCTCGACCTCGGCGTCGACGAGCTGCGGGCGCTGTTCGCCGACTGCGCCGAGCGTGCCGAGCGGATCCGCCGCACCGGCGCGGAGGTGGTGTTCGTCTCCGGGGCCGAGCTGTCGGTGATGGTGCGCGGGTTCGCCGACGGCGACACGCTCGAACAACGCCTCGGCTGGCTGCTCGGCGACCCCGCGCAGCGGCCCGCGCGGATGGCTCGGGTGAGCGAGCGGCTCAACGCCTTCTTCCGCGAAGCCGTGCCCGCGATCCGCGGCGCCTTCGGCGGCAAGGTCACCTACGCGGCCATCCAGTTCGAGCGCGTCGACTGGGACCTGTTCGACTTCACGACCATCGAGCTGATCCGCTCGGCCGCCGTCGCCGACGTGTTCCGCGAAGGTGTGCGGACGTTGACACAGCAGGACAAACCCGTGGTGATCACGGGGTTCGGCACCGCCACCTGGCGCGGCTCGGGTGACGTCGCGCCCCGCAGCATGGAGATCGTCGAGTACGACGAGAGCGGTCGGCCGGTCCGGCTCGACGGTGTCTACGAACGCGACGAACCCGGACAGGCCCGGTACCTGACCGAACTGCTGGACATCTTCGCCGAGGAAGGCGTCGACAGCGCCTTCGTGTACCTCTTCGCGCTGCGCACGCACCCGCACCGCCCGGACGGCGACCCGCGGGACGACCTCGACCTCGCCGGCGGTGGTCTCGTCAAGGTGCTCGAAGACCGCTCGGGCACGACGTACCCGGGCCTGCCGTGGGAACCCAAGGCGGCGTTCCACGCGGTCGCCGAGCGTTACCGCATCCGTTCGTAGCTGCCCGGTTCCGTGTCCGAACGGGCACGCATCCCACCTCTGACGGTGGTAATCCCCCCCGGTCTTCCTTGCTCGCGGTGCGCAACGCGTGGATCACTGGAAGCACGACGGTGTCGTGAGGGGGAGTGGGGAACGAGGAATTTCCGGGTCGAGGAAAGGCAAATTGTTTCTGACAGTGCCGCGGCGGGAGCGCCGCGGCACTCGCACGATGGGGCGGATCAGGCGACTCACCGGGCCGGGGAGCCGCCTGATCCGGCAGGGGCTGGTGTCAGGCCGTAACCTCGCTGATGGCCTTCTCGATCTCTTCCAGGGCGTTGAGCTTGGCGTATTCTGCGGCCAGGCGTTGGGCATTGGCCCTGTAGGAGTCGGTGTTCAGCACGGTGTCGACCGCTTGGCGGACGTCGTCGGCTGTGGGACGGTTGGTGGCCAGGTCGACGGCCGCCCCGGTGGCAGCAAGGCGGACGTTGTTCTCCTGCTTCTCCTCCGACAGGCCGGCGGTCACCATGGGAACCCCGTGCCTCAGGGCCTGCTGTACCGCCCCGAATCCCCCGTTGGTCACGAACACGTCCGTGTGCGGCAGAAGGTCACCGAACGGGATGAACTCTGCAATCCGTGCGTTCGCCGGTACACCTCGCACCTCACCGGCACGGCCGGTAGCGGCGACGACAAGCGCGGGGAAATCAGCCAGCGCCTGGAGCGTCGGCTCGATCAGGTCAGCGAAGTCCTGGTTGGCGATCGTTCCCTGCGTCACCACGACGACCTTCCCGGCGCCGGTGACCTCCGGCCACCAGGCGGGAAGATCGCTGCTGGCTGTGGCGGGCGGCAGTGTACCGACGAACTTGACGTGCGCCGGAGTGTCGCTGCGTTTGTAGCTGAGCTCCTCGACCGACAGCTGCAGGAAGCGATCCGCCTTCAAGACAGTGGAGTCGAGGAAGAACGGCACGGGCCCCTCCGGCACCCCAAGCTCTGCGAGGATCTGCTCGAACAGCTCCTGAGCCGGGCCCATGACCTGGCCCATCGCCGCGTAGGCCGCCTGGTTGCGGGCACGGCCCTCCTCACTGCTGTCCGGGGGCAGCCCCATCCCGAACGGAGCCGTGTCCGCACTCGCGAGTGCGAAGGACACTGGCCCGAGCCCCACAGCAGCCACAGGCCGCGGCCCGGGAGCCCCCATCAAAACGGGCACCGCACCGAAGAGTCCTGTCTCATGAATCAGTACAACCGGCTCATCGCCGGCTTCTTCGATGCAGCGCTGGATGTCACGGTGCTGACCTGCGACCGCCTTCACGAAGACGTTGCGCATGTCCCATGCGAACTGTGCAGGGCCCTCCGGTATCGCCAACCGCTCCGGCGACTTGATCGACGCCTCTACATCGACGTCGGCTTCGCCCGTGAAAGCCCGGAAGCTCACTCCCGAACCGACCGAACCGCCGAAGTTTTTGTGACTCAGGAGAGTCACATCATGGCCCCGCCTGCTCAAATACTCGGCAACCACCTTCAAGGGCGCAAAGTGCCCATAGGCTGGAGAGCTGGCCACGAGGATCTTGGTCATGCCTGGTCTTCCCCTTCTCCGTTGGACAGGGAGACCCAAGCCCAGACCTGAGATACCCCATCACCTGCGACGGCCACACTCCCGGAAAAGTTCAGCATTCAATCAGCGAAACTCGCAGGTTTCTCCGTCGGGACAACGGTCGCAGCACGTATGGCCGACCTCGTTGCTCAGGCCGTGGTTGGTGTGCTTCGAGCAGCCGTAGTGCTGGCAGGCCCAAGATCCAACGAGTGTCATCGCGCGGTCTTCTGTGAGTGCGGGCTCGGCTGACCCACTCGCGCGTGCTGGCTCAGGCCACTGTCCAGTTTCACCGGGAACGGGTCACTACCAGTCCATGAGGCCTCGAACCCGAACCGCCTCAGCGTGCGCCGCGGCCGTGGCCGCGCAGCCACGGTGCACGGTCACCTCGCCAGTCACACCTCGATCGTCGCCCCTGGATCCGGGGGGTGCGTCGCCGACCGCGCAGCCGGTCCCGGGCAGCCAGAAGTCGCTCACCCAGGCCGGGTGGAAGGGCGCCGTGATCACTCGGGCACCGATGCAGCTGTCCGGTGAGCCCTATCCCGACGGGTTCACCATCGCCGTCGGTTGCTCCGCCAGCAGCATCACGACCGCCTTCGAAGCGAAGTCGGAGTCGCTGGGAAAATCGGGGGATGGCGGAGAACCCTTTCGGTATGGACCCCGAGCAGCGGCATCGCCTGAATGCGTTGCTCGGTGTCGTCCAGTCCGAGCTCGTCGCGGCCGGGCTACCGGTGGTGCCCGAAGCGAATCCAGCCGGAACGGCCGGCGCGATCGTCTATGTTGACGTGCCTGATCTGCGGGGTGTGCTGGTCGACTGGCACGTCGGCAACCTTCTCGTCGACGCGGCGCAGGAAGCGTGGTTTGACGATCCGCACCGCGAAGGCGAGGAGGTTGCCGCGTTCTCGCGGTTGACGTCCGCGATCGGCGAGGCGATGGGGGCGGCGATGCACGCGATCCTGACGGCAGCCGGGCTGAAGGTCGAAAGGACCGCCAACGACTACGCGCCGGACGAGCTCCTGGTCACCGGCCGCCTGGCGCCGTCGCCGTGGCGCGCCCGGCGCGACGCCCAGTTCTTGGCGCGGCACGAAAAGATGGTGACGGCCCACAACGAGCGCCACGCGGCCGAATGCCCGAATCCCGACTGCCAGGTCCGCGATCAGATTGCCCGTGGTGAACAGTGAGATGGTGAGCGGCCAGGACGCCGTGGGTGCGGTACGGCCGTGGTGTCGGTTGTCGCGGGGTGGGGATTCGACACCTGGCTCCCGTTGGACCGCAGGGCACCGCTACACCTCTGCTCGACGCCCGCGGCCCGCTGGCGTCGGGGTGGCGCTGGTCAGGCCGACGTGGCCGTCGCCGGCGCGGTGTCGAGGGCCTTGCCCAGGAAACGGTAGATGGTGGGTCGGGTGACGCCGAACTCGGCGGCGATCTGGGGGACGGTGTAGCGGCGTTTGCCGTCGTCGCCGCGCTCGTCGTACATCTGCCGGGCCAGTTGCACCTGGCGGGACCCCAGCTTCGGCTTCTGCCGCCGGTGCGGACGCGGGCCCGAGCGGCGGCCGGGCCATCCATCGTCCGCTCGGACATCAGGGCGTGCTCGAACTCCGCAATCGAGCCAAGAATCTGGAAGAACATCCGCCCCACCGCGGTGGAGGTGTCGATGCCCTGGTCGAGCACCACCAGGGCCACACCTTTTGCCTGCAGCTGCTTGGGCAGCTCGATCAGATGCTCTAGGGAGCGGCCGAGCCGGTTGAGCTTGGTCACCACTGTTCCTCGACCTGGTTTCCCTGCTGCGGCCCCGAATTTTCGTCGAGGCCGGCGCGTTCGAAGCCGCAACTTCGCCGCAGGAACTCGGCGATGGTCACGCGCTCTGTCACCGGGGCGCCGGTGCCGGCGTCGGACCGGGCGGCGCACCGGCGTCGCGGACCTCTTCGACAGCGCCGCCGGCATCACGGGGGTGCAGGCCGCGGTGATCAACCCGTGGGGGTTCGTCGGGTTCCAGCTCGGGGAGGGCCTGCTCATCGACCTGCAGTGCTACCGCCCGGCGCGCGAAGCCGTGGTGCTCGACGGCGAAGAGGTCAAGCTCCCGTCGTACTACGCGCCCGCGCTGCCGGAAAGCACCTGGCGCCGCGGCAGGACGAGCCACGTGCACCTCGACGAAGGCACCGGGCACTGGCGGGTGGGCACCGATGTGAACGAGTGGCGCGGCACGTTCACCGGTCGCGACGGCATCCACTCCCGAGCTTGCCCGCGGCGTGGCAGCCGGTGGCTTCGCTGCTGCCGATCCACGCCATGCTGGGCCTGCCGGCCGCGATCGCGTCGGGCACTTCTTCCGCTTCGGGCGTGGCTCTTCAGGCCGGCTGGTGCGTGGTGTTCACGGTGGCCGCCGTGGTCGTCTGGCGGTCCGGGGTGCGCCGCTACACGGCGGTGGGCGCGTGAAGCTGCTCCGGTTGTTCGGCACGAGCTTCTCGCTGTCGCTGCGGCAAGCGCTGGCGTTCCGCGCGAACCTCGTGTTCGACGTGGTGCTCTCCCTGGTCGTGGCCTCGACGATCGCCACGGTGCTGGTCATCTTCACGCGCACCACGACCCTCGCCGGCTTCCCGACCCGCGGCGTGCGCGAAGGCCGCCTCGACCACCACCTGTTGCAGCCGGTGCCGAGCATGTTCCTCGTCAGCTTCGCCACGGCTGCGCAGATCTTGCTCGGGCTCGGCGTGGTGGTCGCCGGAGCGGTCGCGCTGCCCGCACTTCCCGGGCGCCGGAGCGTTTGTGGCGTGGGCGGTGCTGGTGGTGGCCGCGACCGCGACGACGTGGGCGGTGGGCATGATCTTCGCGAGCCTCGCGTTCTGGGCGCCGAAGCTGGATCTGCACAGCCTGTTCGGCAACGTCGTCGCGGTGCTGGTCGCGCTGCTCGTGTGGCGCACCGGCCTGCGCCGCTACACGGGGGCGAGCAGCTAACCGTTCAACGCGATGATCGCCACGTTCAGCGCCGTCGCGTAGGCGATCCAGAAGAAGTACGGCAGCAAGAGCACCGCGGCCAGGCGGGAGCGGCGGTAGAACAGGCCGATCGTCATCAGCACGGTGAAGTCGAGCAGGATGATGTCCACGCAGGCCACGCGCGTGGAGCCGCCGGCGAAGAACAGTGGTGTCCACAGCAGGTTGAACAGCAGGCTGACGCCGTACATGGCGAAGCCCTGCGTCTCGCCGTCGGTGCGCCAGTAGAGCCAGCCGCAGAGGGCGATCAGCACGTACAGCACTGTCCACACAGGACCGAAAAGCGAGGCGGGTGGTGCCCAGTCCGGCAGGATCAGCCGCGCGTAGGTCTCGGGCGCCGACGTGGCCGCGAGCGAGCCCACGAGGGCGACCACGGCGACCAGCGCGAAGAACACCACGAGCACGACCCAGGGGTTGCGCCTGTGCGTGGGCGTGGTCACGTTCCCTCCCCGTCACCCCGGCTGGGCGGCACCTGGCTGAACCGCCCGTAGACGGCATTTTAGGAGCACCACAGTCCGCGCGCCCGACGTCGGCCGCCGGTCGGGCCGGGGGATTTGCGAGACTGGACGGGTGAGCACTGGCACCGAGCAGTCCAAGGTTTGGTTCGAACGCGCGAAGACGGTCGTCCCGGGCGGGGTGAACTCGCCGGTGCGGGCGTTCAACTCGGTCGGCGGCACCCCGCGGTTCATGGTCCGCGGCGAGGGTCCCCACCTGTGGGACGCCGACGGCAACCGCTACGTCGACCTCGTCTCGTCCTGGGGCCCGATGATCCTCGGGCACGCGCACCCGCAGGTGGTCGAGGCCGCGCGCGCGGCCGCCACGAGCGGGCTCTCCTTCGGCACGCCGACCATCGGCGAGGTCGAGCTGGCCGAGGAGATCATCGGCCGCGTCGAGCCCGTCGAGCAGGTGCGCCTGGTCAACTCCGGCACCGAGGCGACGATGAGCGCCATCCGCCTCGCCCGCGGCTTCACGGGCCGGGCGAAGGTCGTGAAGTTCGCCGGGTGTTACCACGGTCACGTCGACGCGCTGCTGGCCCAGGCCGGCTCCGGCGTCGCGACGCTGGGGCTGCCGACCTCGCCGGGCGTCACGGGCGCGCAGGCCGCCGACACCATCGTGCTGCCGTACAACGACCTCGACGCGGTGCGGAAGTCCTTTGTGGAAAACGAAGGGCAGATCGCCGCGGTGATCACCGAGGCGGCCGCGGGCAACATGGGCGCGGTCGCCCCCGATGCCGGGTTCAACGCGGGCCTCGCGGAGATCACCCGCGAGCAGGGCGCGCTGCTGATCATGGACGAGGTCATGACGGGCTTCCGCGTCTCGCGCGCCGGCTGGTACGGCCTCGAAGGCGTGGCCGGCGACCTCTACACCTTCGGCAAGGTCATGTCGGGCGGGCTGCCGGCCGCCGCGTTCGGTGGGCGCGCCGACGTGATGGCGAAGCTGGCTCCAGGCGGTCCGGTCTACCAAGCCGGCACGCTCTCGGGGAACCCCGTGGCCGTCGCCACGGGCCTCGCGACGCTGCGCGCGGCCGACGATGCCGTGTACGCGGCCCTCGACGCCAACGCGAAGCGCCTCGGCGACCTGTTCGACTCCGCGCTGACCGGAGCGGGCGTCGCGCACAACGTGCAGTACGCGGGCAACCTGGTGAGCGTCTTCTTCGGCGAGGGCGAGGTCCGCAACTACGCCGAAGCGCAGGCCACCGAGACCTGGCGTTTCCCGGCCTTCTTCCACGCACTGCTCGACGCCGGCGTGTACGCGCCACCGAGCGCGTACGAGGCGTGGTTCGTGAACGCCGCGATGGACGACGAAGCGTTCGGCGTGATCGAAGCGGCCCTCCCGGCCGCCGCCCGCGCCGCCGCCGAGGCGGTGCAGAAGTGACCACGGTCGTCCACCTCCTGCGCCACGGCGAAGTGCACAACCCCGACAAGATCCTCTACGGCCGCCTGCCGAACTTCCGGCTGTCCGACCGCGGACAGCGCCAGGCCCTCACCGTCGCGGAAGCCGTGGCGGGTCACGACCTCGCGCACGTCGTCGCCTCGCCGCTGCAGCGCGCCCAGGAGACCGCGGCGCCGATCGCCGCCGCCCACCGCCTCGACATCGCCACCGACGCGGGTCTGATCGAAGCCGGCAACGTGTTCGAGGGCCAGCGCGTGGCCGTCGGCGACGGCGCGCTGCGCCAGCCCAAGGCGTGGCCGCACCTGCTCAACCCGTTCCGCCCGTCGTGGGGCGAGCCGTACGTGGAGATCGCGCACCGGATGCTCGGTGCCGTGTACCGCGCCCGCGAGCAGGCCGAGGGACGCGAGGCGCTGTGCGTGTCGCACCAGCTGCCGATCTGGACGCTGCGCCGGTTCCTCGAAGCCAAGCGCCTGTGGCACGACCCGCGCAACCGCCAGTGCTCGCTCGCGTCGCTGACGTCGCTGGTGTTCGACGGCGAGGCCCTGGTGGACATCATCTACAGCGAGCCCGCGGGCACCACCGACCCGAAGGTGACGGGCGCATGAAACGCGCGATCGGCGCTCTGCTGGCCGCCGCGCTGCTGGTGGCCGGCTGCTCCACGGGCAAGGACGCCGTCGTCTCCGGCGGCACCTTCAGCTTCGTGTCGCCGGGCGGCCAGGTCGACATCAAGTACCCGGTCGCGCAACGCCAGACCGCGCCCACGCTCGCCGGCGACGACCTGATGAACGAGGGCAAACAGCTCTCCATCGCCGACTTCCCCGGCCAGGTCGTGGTGATCAACCTGTGGGGCCAGTGGTGCGGCCCGTGCCGCGCGGAGGCCCCGGAGCTCGAGACCGCCAGCAAGGAGATGGCCCCGCTCGGCGCCAAGCTCATCGGCCTCGACGTCCGCGACCCGGCCCGCTCGGTCGCCCAGGACTTCGTGCGCGACCGCGGCATCACGTACCCGTCCATCTGGGACGCTTCGGGCCGCGTGCTGCTGAGCCTCGAGGGCTACCCCCGCAACCTGATCCCGTCGACGATCGTGCTGGACAAGCAGCACCGGGTCGCCGCGATCTTCCTGCGGCCGGTCCTGGCGGCGGACCTGATGCCGACGGTGAAGGGCCTGCTGGCCGAGAAGTAGCAGGCCCTTGAACCGTCCGGCAGCACCGGTCTCGAGTGGGACCTTGGTCCCGTTCGGGCGGTGGCGTACGTCCTGTGAGCTGCCCCCGCCCGGCTCACGCGAAGCTCACTGCCTACTCTCAAGTGCGTGAACTCCGTGTCCGAGCTGGCGATCTCCGGACCGCTGCTGCTCGCGGCGGGCGTGGCGCTGGTGGCGGGCGCGATCTCGTTCGCCTCGCCCTGCGTGGTGCCACTCGTGCCCGGGTACCTGGCGTACCTGGCGGCGCTGGTGGGTGCCGACGCGCCGGCGGTGAGCGTCGACGAGGAACGCAAGAAGGGCCGCTACGCCGTGCTCGGCGCGGCGGGCCTGTTCGTGCTCGGGTTCACCGTCGTTTTCGTCGCCACGCTCGGCACGCTCGTGTGGCTCGCCGACACCCTGCTGATCAACCAGGACCTGCTGCAGCGCATCGGCGGCGTGCTCACGATCGCGATGGCGCTCGTGTTCCTCGGCTGGATCCCCGGCCTGCAGCGAGAGGTCCGCTCGCACCGCGTGCCGGGTGGCGGGATCTGGGGCGCGCCCTTGCTGGGTGCGGTCTTCGGCCTCGGCTGGACGCCGTGCATCGGGCCGACGCTCTCGGCCGTCACGAGCCTCGCGAGCGCCACGGGCGGCGCGGCGGCGCGCGGGTACCTGCTGGTGCTCGTCTACTGCCTGGGCCTCGGCCTGCCGTTCCTGCTGATCGCGCTCGGCGCCCGCTGGGCCGTGCGCGCCACCGACTGGCTGCGCCGCAACGGCCGCCGCGTGCAGCTCATCGGCGGCGGCCTGCTGATGGTCGTCGGCATCCTGCTCGTCACCGGACTCTGGGGAGACGTCATGGGCTGGCTCCGCAACTCCGTTGCCTCGAACCTGGTGCTGCCACTGTGACCACTGTGCCCCCCATCGAGGCCCCGCCGACCAACCCACAGCGCCCGTACAAGCCGTCCGCGGGCAAGCAGGTGCTCGCCTTCCTGCGCAACACCTGGCGCGGTCTCACGTCGATGCGCACCGCGCTCGTGCTGCTGTTCCTGCTGGCGCTCGCCGCCCTGCCCGGTGCCCTGCTGCCGCAGAACCGGCTCAACGCGGCCAAGGTCGACGAGTACATCTCCGCCCACGGCTGGTGGGGCAGCCTGCTCGACAAGCTGCAGTTCTACGACGTCTACTCCAGCGTCTGGTTCTCCGCGATCTACCTGCTGCTGATGATCTCGCTCGTCGGCTGCCTCACCCCGCGCAGCTGGGACTACGTGCGGCAGATGCGCGCACAGCCCGTGCTCACGCCGCGCAACCTCGCGCGCATGCCGCACCACCGCATCGCCCGCACGTCACGCACGCCGGAGTCGGTGCGCGACGACGTGCGCAAGCAGCTGAGCGGCTGGCGCAAGATCGAGCGTGACGAAGAAGGTGGGTTCTCCATCTCCGCCGAACGCGGTTACCTGCGCGAGACGGGCAACCTGTTCTTCCACTTCGGCATGCTCGGCCTGATCATCTTCTTCGCCCTCGGCAAGCTCTACAGCTACGAGGGCCAGGTGATCGTGCAGGCCGACGGCAGCCAGTTCTGCAATTCGGGCATCTACAACTACGACTCGTTCGAAGCCGGTCTGCGCATCGACGGCACCGACCTCGACGCGTTCTGCGTGAAGGTCAACGACTTCACCGCGAACTACACGCCCGCGGGCGAGGCCGACTACTACCACTCGAACATCCAGTACCAGTCGGGCGACGACCTCAAGACCAATACCTGGCGGCCGTTCAACCTGCAGGTCAACGACCCGCTGCGCACCGTCGGCGACCGCGTCTACCTGCTCGGCAACGGCTACTCGCCCCAGTTCACCGTGACGTTCCCCAACGGCGAGACGCGCACGCAGAACACGCAGTGGCGGCCCACGGACACCACCACGATGCTGTCGCAGGGCGCCACGAAGTTCGACCAGCCCGGCGTCACCGACGAGATCCAGCGCCGCACCAAGCAGCTCGCGATCACCGGGGTGCTGGCGCCGACGTCGTTCGTCCACGAGGGAATCCTCACGTCCACCGCGCCCGAGCTGAACAAGCCGATGGTGGCCGTCGACGTGCTGCGCGGAGACCTGGGGCTCGACGCGGGTCGCGGGCAGTCGGTGTTCGAGGTCGACCAAGGTCTCGTGGCCGATGGCCGGCTCAAGCGCGTCGCGCGGCAGAACCTCGCCGTCGGTCAGTCGGTGACGCTCGACGACGGCACGAAGGTGCGCTTCGACGGGGTGAACAAGTGGGTCAACCTCCAGGTCTCCCACGACCCCACGCAGGTGTACGTGCTGGGCTTCGCGATCGTGATGTTCGTGGGCCTGGGCGGATCGCTGCTGGTCAAGCGGCGGCGGGTGTGGGTGCGGGTGCGCCCGGGTGACGACGGACACGCGGGTACCGTGATCGAGGTCGCCGGGCTGGCGCGCACCGACCAGGCAGGGTACGGCGAAGAGTTCCAGCGGATCAGCGAACGGCTGGTCACGGGCCGGAAAGGCAGCTGAGGCATGCAGATCAACGAGACGTTGTCGCAGTACAGCGACTGGTTCTACACCACCACGGTGGCGATCTACGTCCTCGCGCTCCTGCTCTCGCTCTTCGAGCAGGCCTTCGGCGCCAAGGGCCGCCTGGCCCACCAGCGCAGCGCGCAGAAGTCGCTGGTCGGCGCCGGCGGGCCGGTGATCGAGGACGTCGACAAGCCCGCCGAGGCCGAAGCTCCCCGCGAGGTCGGCCGCCCCGAGCGCGTCGGGCGCATGGGCGCCTCGCTGCTGGTGCTGGGCGCGCTGCTGCAGCTCACCGCGATCGTGCTGCGCGGCCTGGCCGTGCACCGCGCGCCGTGGGGCAACATGTACGAGTACGGCATGGCGGTCACCTTCATCACGGTGGTCGCGTGGCTGATCGTGATCCGGAAGTTCCCGGTGCGCCACCTCACCGGTTTCCTGCTGCTGCCCGTCGTGATCCTGATGTTCATCAACGGCACGCTGCTCTACACGGTGGCCGCGCCGGTCGTGCCCGCGCTGCAGTCCTACTGGCTCTACATCCACGTGTCGGCCGCGATCATCGGCTCGGGCGTTTTCCTGGTGCCCGGTGTGGCGAGTGTGCTGTACCTGTTCCGCACGGCCTACGACCGCGACCCGGCCAAGTTCTCCGGCTTCGGCCCGAAGCTGCCGGCCGCCGACGTGCTCGACCGCATCGCCTACCGCGCCACGATCGTGGCGTTCCCGATCTTCACCTTCGGCGTGCTCTGCGGCGCGGTGTGGGCCGAGGCCGCGTGGGGCCGGTTCTGGGGCTGGGACCCGAAGGAGACCGTCGCGTTCATCGCGTGGGTCGTCTACGCCGCCTACCTGCACTCCCGCGCCACCGCGGGCTGGCGGGGCACGCGGGCGGCCGTGATCAACATCGTCGGGTTCGCGGTGACGATCTTCAACCTGTTCTTCGTGAACCTGGTCACCGCCGGGCTGCACTCCTACGCAGGGGTGAACTGAGCGGGGCCCCACGCGGTTCGTAACGCACCACCCGACTACCGTCGATACCTGAGCGTTCCAGCACGCAGATTCGACGCGGGAGGTTGGCAGCGGTGACCGGACCCAGTGAAGAGGCGGCCACCCGGGCGGAGGCCGGCGGTGATCCGGCGCAGCCCGAGCAGGCAGCGGCCGAGCAGGCCCAAGCCGAGCTGTTCTCCGAAGAACGCACCGACTCGACACCGCACCCGGACGCGTATGCCGCGCAGCCGACGCAGGTCGTGGCTTCGCCCAACCCGAACTCGGGCCCGCACGCGGTACCGGCGGCTCAGCCTGCTCCCCAGCAGGGTGTCGCCCAACCGGGTACGGCCCAGCCGGGTCAGGTTCCCGCGGGCTACGCGCAGCAGCAGTACGACCAGAACCTGCCGCCGTTGCAGCCGGCCCAGCAGCAGTACCCGCCCGCGGGTTACCCCCAGCAGCAGCCGCCGTCTCAGCAGCAGCCTTCGGGCCTGCCGCAGCCGGGCGGCCGGCACTCGGTGCCCGACGACCTGACCACCGCGCACCTGGTGAAGCAGCAGAAGCGCACCCCGCAGTCGGGCTGGCGCAAGGCGCTGTGGCTGGGCTCCGGCAAGCTCATCAACCCCGGCGAAAGCCCGGCCGACACCCGTCGGCGGGAGCTGATCGCGCGCGTGAACCAGCCGCTGCGCGGGTGCTACAAGATCGCGATGCTGTCGCTCAAGGGCGGAGTGGGCAAGACCACCACCACGACCACGCTGGGCTCCACCTTCGCCTCGCTGCGCGGTGACCGCGTGGTGGCCGTGGACGCGAACCCCGACCGCGGCACGCTGTCGCAGAAGATCGCCATCGAGACCACGGCGACCGTGCGCCACCTGCTGCGCGACGCCGAGAAGATCACCCGCTACAGCGACGTCCGCTCGTACACCTCACAGGGTTCGAGCCGGCTGGAGATCCTCGCCAGTGAGCAAGACCCGGCCGTGTCGGAGGCGTTCTCCGAGACCGACTACCGGCGCACGGTCAACCTGCTGGAGCACTTCTACAACATCGTGCTCACCGACTGCGGCACCGGCTTGATGCACTCGGCGATGAAGGGTGTCCTCGACGTCGCCGACTCGCTCGTCGTGGTCTCGTCGGGCTCCGTCGACGGCGCCCGCAGCGCCTCGGCCACCCTCGACTGGCTCGAGGCCCACGGCTACGGCGACCTGGTGAAACGCTCGGTGGTCGTGATCAACTCCGTGCGCCCCAAGGGCAGCTCCGTCGACCTCGACAAGCTCTCGGCCCACTTCGGTGCCAAGGTTCGCGCCGTCTGCCGCATCCCGTTCGACCCGCACCTGGAGGAAGGCGCGGAGATCGAGCTGGAACGCCTGGGCGGCGACACGCGCCTCGCCCTGCTCGATCTGGCCGCCACCGTGGCCGACGGCTTCGGGGCGCAGCAGTACCGCTGACGTTCGCCGTGTGAAGGGCGCCCCGGGCGTGGGGCGCTTCTTTACATTCGGGCGGTTACGCGTCCGGGTCGTCGGTCGGCCGCTTGCGCTGCTGTTCGCCGAGCTTGCGCAAGAAGTCGGGGTCGTCGTCCGGGGCCAGGGTGGGACGGCGCTGGGGGACGCCGATGCGTTGCGCGCCGAACGCCCGCCACAACAGAACGGCGATGGTGATGGCGCCCACCGCTGCGAGCAGAGCGATCATGCCCGGTCCTTCCGTCGTGCAGGCCTTGCCAGTCACCCACGTTACCAATCCGGCCGGAAGAAGGCGGGCACGAAACTGGACGCCGCAGCGTGTGGCGACCCTTCCCGCCGTGGCTGTGGTCGGATTGGCAATCAACGGCACAGTAGCCGCAAGGCCGTGAAGCGGCCCGGACCCGGGCACGACGAAGGGTCGTGACCGGTAAGAGGTGCGCGATGTCACCTCTTACCACTCACGACCCTCGCGTCTCGGTGGTTCAGGCCTTGCGGGCCGGTTCGCTCGCGTCGGTGGTGAGCTCGGCGAGGAGCTCGTTCACCTCGGACTCGCGGAACCGACGGTGCCCGCCGGGGGTCCGGATCGAGCCGATCCGGCCGGCCGTGGCCCACCGGGTGACCGTCTTCGGGTCCACGCGGAACAAGGCGGCCACCTCTCCCGGGGTGAGCAACCTTCCGCCCATCGTCGCGGTCATTTTCCGCCTCCTTAACGACCTACTTGCTATACCGGAGGCATCGGGTCTTTCGCCCGTCGCGCCGGGGTAGCCAACGCGGCAATCGTGGCACTTCACCCGTCGGGTACTCGAACGGTTGTCCTTGAGTAAAGAGCCCTTAAAGTGCAAAAGGGACATAACCTCTGACGTGACTCCGCGTGTGAAGTCCTTGTAGAAATGGCTCTGACCTGGAGCTTTTCTTCTGCCGCGCGGCGTCCTCAGGTAAAGACGTGCCAAAGGGGCATCGCGGACCATAGCGACCAACGGCGACGTTGTGACGCAGTAGACACTCCGGTCATTACCTTCCCTGCGGCCGCCGAGACGCGCGCAGCATAATGAGGCCCGTGGATCAGCTGGACCGGAAGATCATCGCGGCGTTGCGGGTCAACGGCCGGGCCACCTACGCCGACCTCGGCCGCTCCGTCGGGCTCTCGGCTTCGTCGGTGCACGAACGAGTGGGCAAGCTCGAGGCCGCGGGGGTGATCACCGGCTACCACGCGATGGTGGACCCGGGCACCGTCGGCCTGGGTGTCACGGCGCTGGTGGGCATCCACCCGACCGACACCGCCACCGACGAGGACGTGGCCAACGCGCTCGGCGAGCTCCCCGAGGTCGAGAGCTGCTACGCCGTGGCCGGCGACGAGGCGTTCGTCGTGAAGGTGCGGGTCTCGACCGTCGACGAGCTGGAGCACACGCTCGGGCGCCTGCGCCGCATCCCCGGCGTCGGGCGCACCAACACGACCGTGGTGCTCTCGACGCGCTTCGAAGGCCGCCCGAACAACGCGGGCCTTGAGGAAGAAGCCGGGAACAAGGCGTAGCCTGCCTCGATGTGAGCGAATCGCCGGAACCCGCATCGCCGGACCACCTGCCCCGTGACCTCACCCTGTACCTGGTCGCGCGCTTCGCGCTGGTGGCCGTGGTCGCCTGGGTCCTGTCGCTGGTCGGGGTGCCGCTGCTGGTGGCCCTCCTCATCGGCCTCGTCGTGGGCCTGCCCCTCGGGCTGCTGCTCTTCCGCGGGCTCAACGCACGCGTGACGGCCGGGCTGGCCAAGCGCAACGAGTCCCGCGCCCGCGCCCGCGCGGCCCTGCGCGCCCAGCTGCGCGGCGACCTCTCGTCCGAAGACTCATGAGCCGGCTGCACAACCGGGCCTGGGTGCGCGAGGCCGTGCGCATCATCGAGGCCGACGCGAACCGCAGTGCCGACACGCACCTGCACGTCTTTCCGCTGCCTCCGGAGTGGGGCGTTGACCTGTATCTGAAGGACGAGTCCGTGCACCCCACGGGCTCGCTCAAGCACCGGCTCGCGCGGTCGTTGTTGCTTTACGGCCTGGTGAACGGGCAGATCGGGCCTGACACCACGCTCATCGAGGCGTCCAGTGGGTCGACGGCGGTGTCCGAGGCGTACTTCGCGCGGATGCTCGGGCTGAAGTTCGTCACGGTGGTGCCGCGGAGCACGAGCAAGGAGAAGGTCGCCCTCATCGAGTTCTACGGTGGGGAGTGTCATTTCGTCGATCGGGCGCCGGACATGTACCCGGAGGCGGAGCGGCTCGCGGCGGAGTGCGGGGGGCACTACCTCGACCAGTTCACGTATGCGGAGCGTGCGACGGACTGGCGGGGGAACAACAACATCGCGGAGTCGGTGTTCGCGCAGATGCGCGCGGAGCGGCATCCGGTGCCGTCGTGGATCGTGGTGGGTGCCGGGACCGGTGGGACCAGCGCGACCTTCGGGCGGTATGTGCGGTACAAGCGGCACACGACGAAGATCGCGGTGGTGGATCCGGAGAATTCTTCGTTCTACGGGGCTTGGGAATCCGGAGCGCTCGATTACTCGACGGGGATGCCGTCGCGGATCGAGGGCATCGGGCGGCCGCGGGTGGAGCCGTCGTTCGTGCCCGGGGTGATCGATGAGATGTTCTCGGTGCCGGATGCCGGGTCGTTGGCGGCGATTCGGTTGTTGAGGGATCACACGGGGCACTGGGCCGGTGGGTCCACGGGGACGAACCTGTATGGGGCGTTCGTGTTGATCTCGCGGATGGTGGCCGAGGGGCAGGCTGGGTCTGTCGTCACGTTGTTGTGCGATGGTGGGGATCGGTATGCGAATACGTACTACTCGGATGAGTGGTTGGGGGAGCAGGGGATTGATATCGGGGTTTATCGGGGGAAGTTTGATGAGTTCATGGTGACGGGGCGGTTTGAGGGGTAGGTCCTGGCGGGGTCACGGGTGTTGTCCTCGCAGGGCGGCGTGCGTTGGGTCAGCACCCCGAAGCTTGATTGTGTCGCGAGGAGGCTTCGGATCGGGGTGCCGGGGAGGGCCTGGGTCCACGCGTCCCTCCGTTGGTTCGGCCCCATGCTTTGTCGGGTGGTGATCCCTCACGTTGGTGAAGTGGGGTGGGGGGCGCTCGCGTCGTGAGGCGGTGAGTGTGTGGTCAGAAAGCCAGCGCGACCGCGCTCAGCACCGACCACGCCAGCATCGCCAGGCCCGTGTCGCGCAGGGCCGGGATGAGTTCGCGGCCCACCTTGCCGCCGCCGACGGCACGGACGGACTTGAGCAGCATGGGTGCCGTGACCAGGGCGATGAGCTGCAGGGGGTGCCAGATGCCGAGCACGACGGTCAGCACGTACGGCACGGCCACCAGGACCAGGTAGAGCCGGCGGGTGCCGCCGTCGCCGAGGCGGGTGGCGAGGGTGCGTTTGCCGGATTCGATGTCGGTGGGGATGTCGCGGAGGTTGTTGGCCGTGAGGACCGCGGTGGAGAAGCTGCCGACGGCCACGGCGCAGGCCAGGCCGGCCCAGCTGATGCGGCCGGCCTGCACGTACACGGTGCCGAGTACGGCGGCGAGACCGAAGAAGACGAACACGGCGATCTCGCCGAAGCCGTAGTAGCCGTAGGGCTTCTTGCCGCCCGTGTAGAACCACGCGCCGAGGATGCAGACGGCGCCCATGATCAGCAGCCACCAGAAGCCGGTGAGGACCACGAGCACCAGGCCCAGCACGCCGGCCAAGCCGAGGCACGCCAGAGCCGCCGCGAGAACGGCCTTCGGGGCGGCCGTGCCGGAGCCCACGAGGCGCAGGGGGCCGACGCGGTTCTCGTCGGTGCCGCGGACGCCGTCGGAGTAGTCGTTGGCGAAGTTCACGCCGATGATCAGCGAGAGCGCGACCAGCAGCGCGAGCGCGGAACGCCACCACGAGAACGCGTCCAGCGCGATCGCCGCCCCGATGCCCGCGACCACCGGCGCGATCGCGTTGGGCAGCGTCCGCGGGCGGGCGCCTTCGATCCACTCACTCACTGTCGCCATGGACTTCATTCAAGCCCATGGGATCTTCACCCGATCAGGAACCCGTGACCTGCCAGGTCAGTGTTCCGCTCGTCGCCGGCTCGTCGGCCGACGCGGCACCCGTGCCGATGAGCAACCCGACCGCCAGTGCCGCGACCGCGACGGCCGCCTTCGTCCACCTCGTCATACCCCGAGGCAACCGTGATCACTGGCACCCTGTCAACGATCCGGCGGGATTTCACGCCGTCCGGAGGTCGAACAGGGCCTTGACGGCTGCCCGGTCGATCTTCCCGGGGCCCCGCAGCGGCAGCTCGTCGGCGAACTCGACCCGCTTCGGCGCGGCCGCGGCGCCCAGCTCTTCGCGGGCGACGGCCTTGATCGTCTCGGGTGCGACCGGTCCGTCCGCGACGACCAGCGCGACCACCATGTCGCCCCACTGCGGGTCCGGGACGCCGACGACACACACGTCGCGCACGCCCGCAATCCCGCTGAGCACCTTCTCCACCGACGCCGCCGACACCTTCACGCCGCCGGTGTTGATCACGTCGTCGGCGCGACCGAGCACCTCGACACGGCCGTCGTCGAGCAGGCGGCCGCGGTCGGACGTGCGGAACCAGCCGTCGCGGAACGACTCCTCGGTCAGGGCGGGCTGGAGCCGGTAGCCGTGGGCCAGCACCGGGCCGGAGATGCGCAGCCGCTCGTCGGCGTCGGGCTCCACCCGAACGCCGTCGAGGGGCACGCCGTCGTAGACGCAGCCGCTGGCCGTCTCGCTCATGCCGTACGCGGGCATGATCCGCACGCCCGCCTCACCGGCCCGCGTACGCAGCTTCGCCGACGTCGCGGCGGCCCCGAGCACGATCCCGTCGAACGCACGGGCCGCGGCCAGCCCGGCGCCGTCGTCGTCGAGCAGCCGGACGAGCTGCGTGGGCACCAGGGCGGTGTAGCGCGGCCCGTGCTCGGCCAGCAGGGGCGCGGCGGCCGCGGCGAAGTCGTCGGGCCGGAAGCCCGCGCCCGTGAGGAAAGCCGGTTTGGTTCCCGCCAGCCGCGCGCGCACGAGCACCTGGAGGCCGCCGATGTAGTGCGCCGGCGTGGCCAGCAGCCAGTGGCCCGGACCGCCCAGCCGGGCGTGGGTGGCGGTGGCCGAAGCCGTGAGTGCTCCTGGCGAGAGCAGCACGCCCTTGGGCGCGCCGGTCGACCCCGACGTGGCGATGATCACGCCCGTGTCCGGCTCCACGGGCTCGTCGGGCGCCATCGCCTCCAGCACGCCGGGCGCCGCGGGGTCCGCGCTGGAGAGCGGCAGCACGGCCTCGCCACCGTCGAGCGCGGCCGCCACCGCCGTGTCCAGGGTGGACACCGCTTCGGCGCTCCCGTCGAGCCACACCACACGCACGAGGTCTCCCGGTGATCAGTAGTAGTACGGGACGTCGGACCAGTCCGGGTCCCGCTTCTGCAGGAACGCGTCGCGGCCTTCCACGGCTTCGTCCTGCATGTACGCCAGGCGCGTGGTCTCGCCGGCGAAGAGCTGCTGGCCGACGAGGCCGTCGTCGATCGCGTTGAACGCGTACTTCAGCATGCGCTGCGCCGTCGGCGACTTGCCGACGATGGTCCAGCCCCATTCGAGCGCGACTTTTTCAAGGTCGGCGTGGGGCACGACCTCGTTGACCGCGCCCATGTGGTGCATCTGCTCGGCGGTGTAGTCGCGGCCGAGGAAGAAGATCTCGCGCGCGAACTTCTGCCCCACCTGGCGGGCGAGGTAGGCCGAGCCGTAGCCGGCGTCGAAAGAGCCGACGTCGGCGTCGGTCTGCTTGAACCGGGCGTGCTCGGCCGAGGCGAGCGTGAGATCGCACACCACGTGCAGCGAGTGCCCGCCGCCCGCGGCCCAGCCCGGCACGACCGCGACCACGGGTTTCGGCATGAACCGGATCAACCGCTGCACCTCGAGGATGTGCAGCCGGCCGGCGCGCGCGGGGTCGACCGTGTCGGAGGTCTCCCCGCTCGCGTACTGATACCCGGACCGTCCGCGAATACGCTGGTCACCGCCGGAACAGAACGCCCAGCCACCGTCCTTGGGCGACGGCCCGTTGCCGGTGAGCAGGACGCAGCCGACGTCGGAGCTCATCCGGGCGTGGTCGAGGGCGCGGTAGAGCTCGTCGACCGTGTGCGGGCGGAAGGCGTTGCGGACCTCGGGACGGTCGAACGCGACGCGGACCACCCGTTTGCCGGAGCGGCTCTCCGCGGAGCGGTGGTAGGTGATGTCGGTGAAGGCGAAACCTTCGACCTCGGTCCACGCGGCCGGATCGAACAGCTCGGAAACTCGGGCGTCATCCACGTTTGGGAGAATAGGACCTGTGGACACTTGTGCTGTGCCTGATGCCGCCTCCGCGGGAGAGAGTGCGTCGGCGGGGTCGGGAGCCTGCCGGTGAACCCCTCCACCGCGCAGGCCAGGGTCATCGTCGACGAACTGGTCCGCAACACCGTGTCGCACGTCGTCCTGTGCCCCGGTTCACGCAACGCACCGCTGTCGATCGCGCTGTATGACGCCGCCGCGGCCGGGCGCCTGAAGCTGCACGTCCGCATCGACGAGCGCGGCGCCGCCTTCCTCGCGCTGGGTATCGCCGCGCGCACGGGCCGTCCGTCGGCGGTGGTCTGCACCTCCGGCACGGCGGCCGCGAACTTCCACCCGGCCGTGCTCGAAGCCGACCGCGCGGGCGTGCCCCTGATCGTGCTCACCGCCGACCGGCCGCCCGAGCTGCGATCCGCGGGCGCCAGCCAGGTGATCGACCAGTACCAGCTCTACGGAAACGCCGTGCGCTACTTCGACGAGCTCGCCGTCGCCGAACGGCGCGCCGGCCAGAACTCGTACTGGCGCAGCCAGATCTGCCGCGCCTGGAACGCCGCGTACGGCGAGTGGCGCAGCGGTCCGGTCCACCTGAACATCCCGTTCCGCGACCCGCTCGTGCCCGACCTCGACGACGACGGTTCGTGGTACGAGTCGACGGAGGGCCGCGCCGACGGGGAACGCTGGACGGAGCTGCCCGACTTCGGCGCCCTGCCCTCCTTCGTGGTCCCCTCGGCCCGCCACGGCCTGGTCATCGCGTGCGACACCGGCGTGCAGGCCGCCAGCGAATGGGCCGAACAACACGGCTGGCCCGTGGTTTCCGAAACCGGCGGCCTCGGCCTGTCCGGCACCACGGCCATCTCGTCGGGCGCCTGGCTGCTCGGCGTGGAGGAGTTCATCTCCGCCCACAAACCCGAACAGGTCCTCTGCCTCGGCCGCCCCACGGTGTTCCGGCAGGTTCAGAAGGTGCTCTCCGACCCGGCCGTCGAGGTGCTGCTCGTGCGCCCGGACTCCGACTGGCCGGCGCCCGCGCACAACGTCCGCCAGGTCGGCCAGTGGTTCGCCGAACCCACCAAACCCGCCGACCCGGACTGGCTCGCCGGCTGGCAACGCGCCGACGCGGCCGCCTCCGCCGCGGTCGCGGCGGCTCTTGCTTCGGAGCCGTGGCCGAGCGGCTTGAGCGTCGCGTCCGAACTGGTCTCTGCCCTGCCCGAAGGCGCGTTGCTGGTGGTGGGCTCCTCCAACCCGACCCGCGACGTCGCCCTCGCCGGCTCCCTGCGCCCCGACGTGCTGGTCCACCGCAACCGCGGCGTCGCCGGCATCGACGGCACCGTGTCCACGGCCATCGGCGCGGCCACCGTGCACCGCGCGCCGTCGTACGCGCTGCTGGGCGACCTGACCTTCCTGCACGACGCCTCGGGCTTGCTGACGGGCCCGACGGAGCAACGCCCGGACCTGACCATCGTGGTGCTGAACGACGACGGGGGCGGGATCTTCTCCCTGCTGGAGCAGGGGGCGCCGGAGCACTCGGCCAGCTTCGAGCGGGTGTTCGGGACGCCACACGGGGCGGATCTGGGGGCGTTGTGCGCGGGGTACCGGGTGCCGCATGTTTTGGCCACTTCGGTGTCGGAGTTCCGCGAGGCGCTGAAGCCCGCGCCGGGGCTGCGGGTGGTCGAGGTGCGGGTGGATCGGTCCGGGCACCGGGATCTGCATGCTCGGCTTCGGAAGGCGGTGGCGTCGGCGGTGGGGAACGGGTGAGCGGGGTTCGCTGACCTGGGTCTGGTCGGGCTCAGTCAAGGGCCGTTCGCCATGCGCCTTCGTGCGCTTCGAGGTATTCGGCGGTCGCTCGCCAATACGGCCCGTCCTCGGTCCAGATGCGGGACCACGGCTGGATGTCGGCGTTCGCACGCAGGAACTCGTGCATCGCGCGGGCGCGGCGGCCCAGGGCGGCGGGGAGTTCGGCGCGCTGGCGGTCGTCGAGACCGTAGCCGTCGGTGAAGGCGCGCAGACGGGCTGCGGATTCCGCGACGTGCCGCTCGGCGCGCAGCCCCGCGGTGGTCTGCGCCGCGTAGGCCATGTCCCATGCTCGCGATGCCGGGGCAGTGCAGTCCCAATCGATCAGTGCCCAGCCGCGGTCGTTGCGGACCAGGTTCCAGGGTGCGACGTCGTTGTGGCACACCAGCTCTTCGCGGTCCGGCGGGATGAGCCGGTGCCACACGGCGCCTGGCGGCGGCGTGAACTCGGCGAGCGCGTCGTGCAGCCGGCGCAGCATCCGGCCGAGTTCGCGCAGTTCGGCGGGCACGTAGAGCCCTTTCTCGGCTCCGGTGCTGCCCGGCACGAACTCGAGCACCTGCCGGCCGCGCTCGTCGCGTCCGAGGGGCCGTGGCGCGGCGTCGAAGCCGACCGAGTGCAGGTGCGCCAGCACCGCGTCCACCGCCTCGGTCCACGGTCCTGCCGGGCGCCGCACGGTGTCGCCGACGCGGACGATGCCGCTCGTCACGTTGCCGGCCAGCGGCTCTTCCTTCACACGACCGAGCATCACCAACTCGTCAAGTGATTACCTCCCCGTGTTCCAGCCGGTAAGAACCTCCCAACGGACGTACCTCGCGACCGCAACCCTGGCTACGTTCGAGCGCGTTGATCACCGTCTGGGAGGACTGGGAGGAACCGCCATGCGTGTCAGAAGTCGGGCCGGGCTGGGGATGGTCGCGGCGGGAGTGGTGTCGGTGCTGGTCGCCGGGGTGGCGTCCGCCGCGGCGGAGCCCGGGGCGGCCGGGGTGGGGGATCCGTACTACCCGAACGCCGGCAACGGCGGCACCGACGTGCTCCACTACGACATCCGCCTGACCTACCAGCCGGACACCGACCGGCTGTCGGGCACGACGACCTTGCTGCTCACGGCCACGCAGGACCTGTCGCGGTTCGATCTGGACTTCGCGTTGAAAGCCAAGAGCGTGCTGGTCGGCAACGAGGCCGCGAAGTTCACCAACCAGAACGGCGACGGCGAGCTCGTGATCACGCCGAAGCACGCGCTGGCGAAGGGTCAGACCACCACCGTCGTCGTGGCGTACGACGACACGCCGTCGGCCGAGGCGGTCGACGGGTTGCACGGGTGGAAGCACGGGGCGTTCGGGGCGCTGGGCGTCGACGAGCCGCAGAGCGCGCAGTGGTGGTTCCCCTCCAATGACCACCCGACCGACAAAGCGACCTACGACGTCAGCATCGAGGCTCCCGACGGAAACGCGGCCATCACGAACGGGACCCTCGTGCGCAAGACCCAGTCACGTGCCGGGTGGACGCGGTGGAGCTGGCGCAGCACGAAGCCGCAGGCCACGTACCTGACGTCGTTCGTGGTGGGGAAGTACGAGGTCAACCAGTCGACGACGCCGGACGGCAAGCCGTTCATCACCGCGTACGGCGCCGACCTCGGTGACTCGCTGTACGCGGCCAAGGCGAGCGTGGAGCGGACGCCGGAGATCGACGCGTTCCTGGCCACGCAGTTCGGGCCGTTCCCGTTCGAGGCCGAGGGCGGCGTGGTCACGAGCGGCATCACGTTCTCCCTCGAGAACCAGACGCGCCCGACGTACGGGTTGAAAAACTTCCTCGCCGGCTCCAACACCACGCTCATCGCCCACGAGAACGCCCACCAGTGGTTCGGCGACAACGTCTCGCTCGGCAAGTGGAGCGACATCTGGCTCAACGAGGGCTTCGCGTCCTACGCCGAGTACCTGTGGTCCGAGCACGAGGGCGAGGGCACCACGGCGGAGCTCGCCCAGTACGCCTACGACTCCTACGCCGCTGACGACGCCTTCTGGCAGGTGCTGCCCGGCGACCCGGGCGAGGAGAACCAGTTCGACGGCGCCGTCTACGACCGCGGCGCCATGGCCCTGCAGGCCCTGCGCACGGCCGTCGGCGACGACGCGTTCTTCGCGATCCTCAAGAAGTGGCAGGTCGTGAAGGGCGGTGGCCACGCGGTGATCCCGGAGTTCAAGGCGCTGGCTGAGCAGGTGTCGGGCAAGCCGCTGCAGGCGTTGTTCCAGACGTGGCTGTACACGTTGGGCAAGCCCGCCGTCGGTCCGAACGGGACCGCCGCATTCAGGACGGCCCACGCGCTGGTGAAGCCGAAGTCCTACGACCAGATCCGGGCCAACCACCGCATGCTCGCCGCCGCGGGTGAACGGTGAGGCACTAAACTCGCGGCGTGACGGTCAGGCGTGAACGGGCGAGGCGCATCGGGTGGTTCGCCGTCCTCGGTGTCGCCTCGCTCCTCACCGTGATGTGCGTGAGCTTGCTCTTCGCGGCGATCCGCAACGACAACGCGATCGAATCCCACCTCGGCACGGCCACGGCGACCGTCGAATCCGTGGCGTTCGACCGCACGATCATCCAGTTCGCCAGTCCGGACGGCATCATCCACAGCCCGACGAACGGCGTCCTCTACCCCTCGGGCCTCGCCGCGGGCCAGCTCGTGGCCATCGAGTACGACACCACGAACCCCGACCGCGCTGCCCGCGTCGCCGGCCGCACCGCGACGCTCACGCTCCTGCCGCTGGGTCTGACGGTCCTGATCACCTGGCTGATCGCGGGCCCGTCGATGTGGTGGCTGCGCCGGCTGATCAAACGTGACCGGGCCGCCCGTGAGGCGGATGCGGTGCCGGAGGTTCCGGTCGCCTGAGCGGGATTGCTCGCGACTGATCGACCTTGAACGGCGGTTGGCCGAGTTCGGTCAGCCGCTGGCAACCCAGCGATCAGCTGGCCACCGTAGCCGTCTCCTGCCACCAGCTCAGGACCTCGTCCGCGACCCCCGGTGCCGCCACCAGCAACCCGTCCGTGGGCAACGTCGTGTCCTCACCGTGTTTGTCCAGCACCACCGCACCGGCCTCGATGGCCATCGCGACGGAGCCCGCGACGTCCCACTCGTGGTAGCTGTGCAGCACGGCCGCGGCGGCATGGCCCAGGGCGACCTGCGCGATCGACAGCGCCGCCGACCCCAGCACCCGCACCCCGGCGTGGGCAGCGGCCGCCCGTTCGATGAACCCGCCCATCCCGGGCCACGGGCCCCTGCGGGCGAGCTCCGTGCACACGATCGCCCCCGCCGTCACGCGGCGGTCCACCAGCTGGATCGGCTTGCCATTGGCCCGAGCCCCGCGCCCGCGGGCCGCGGCGTAGATCTGTGCGCGGTACGGGTCCGCCACCACGCCCACCACCGGCCCGGACGAGTCGATCAAGGCGAGGCTGTACGCGCACCAAGGCACACCCGCGACGTAGTTGGCGGTGCCGTCGACCGAATCGACGACCCAGCGGTACTGCGCCACGTCAGCGCCGTGGTCGGCGCCGAACTCGTGGCCCACCACGGGGATGCCGGGGAACTCGGCCGTCAGGACCCGGCGGGTGTGGCGTTCGAGGATGCGGTCGGTGTCGGTGACCCAGTCGAACGGGGAATCCAGGGTCGAGGGGTGGGCGCCGCGGCCTGCCGTCGCGGTGATCACGTCGGTGGCGTCGTTGGCCAGCCGGCCGGCCACCTCGAGAGCCCTCGAGAGCAGCCCCGGCTCCACGGGCTGCGACGGCCTGGAGGACAAGAGGGTCATGCCTGCTTAGTCTGGGCCGTCCTGGTTTCCGGGACACGACCTTGAGATGACATGTCGTGGCGAATTTGTCGACGGACTGTGTCCGGGAAAACACCAACCGCGAGTGTTCGAACACCGTTGGTCCACCGGTCACGAAGGATTGGTCCGGTTCGCGCACGTCGGTGCGACAGTGACCGGGTGCGAGTCGCCATAGTCACCGAAAGTTTCCTGCCCCAGGTGAACGGCGTGACGAACTCCGTGCTGCGGGTCGTCGAGCACCTGGTCGACCGGGCCCACGACGTGCTCGTGGTCGCGCCCGGGCCGGGGCCCGAGTCCTACCGCGGCGCACCGGTCGTGCGCATTCCCGCGCTGGACGTGCCCGGTGTGCACTCCCTGCCGATCGGGTTGCCCACGCGCACCGTGCTCACCGCGCTCAGCAACTTCCGCCCGGACGTGGTGCACCTGGCGTCACCCTTCGTGGTCGGCGCGCGCGGCCTGGCCGCGGCGCGGCGCCTGCGGGTGCCGTCGGTCGCGGTCTACCAGACCGACATCGCGGGCTTCGCCACCTCCTACGGCTTCGGCATCGGCGCGCGCGCCGCGTGGCGCTGGGTGCGCCGCGTGCACTCGCGGGCCGACCGGACGCTCGCGCCGTCGTCCGACTCCGTCGCTCAGCTGGAGCTGCACGGCGTGCCCCGCGTGCACCGCTGGGCCCGCGGCGTGGACATCGACCGCTTCTCGCCGACGCACGCCGACCCCGCGCTGCGGGCCGAGTTGGCACCCGACGGCGAGCTGCTCGTGGGCTTCGTCGGACGGCTCGCACCCGAGAAGGAGGTCGACCGGCTCGTGGCGCTGGCCGACGTGCCCGGCATCCGCGTGGTCGTGGTCGGCGACGGCCCCGAGCTGCCGAGCCTGCGCGAACGCCTCCCCGGCGCCGCCTTCCTCGGCGCGAAGTACGGCGACGACCTCTCGGTGGCCTACGCGAGCCTCGACGTGTTCGTCCACACCGGACCCCACGAGACGTTCTGCCAAGCCGTCCAGGAAGCCATGGCCTCGGGTCTGCCCGTGCTCGCCCCCGACGCGGGCGGTCCCAAGGACCTCGTGCTGCCCGGCCGCACGGGCTACCTGCTGCCCGCCGACCGCGAGGACTTCGGCCGCGCGCTCGTCGAGAAGATCGACGACCTGCGCGACGCGGCCCTGCGCGCCCGGCTCGGCGAAAAGGCCCGCAAGGTCGTGCTCGGCCGGACGTGGCCCGCGGTCTGCCGGGAGCTGATGGGGCACTACGAGGCCGTGCAGGGCCGGGCCGCGCGCGCGGCCTGAACGATGCACATCGTCCAGCTGGCGAACTTCTACGGGCCACGCTCCGGAGGGCTGCGCACGGCGCTGCACCACCTCGGCGCGGGCTACGTCGCCAGTGGGCACCGCGTCACGCTCGTGGTGCCCGGCACGAGGTACGCCGTGGAAACGCTGCCCACGGGCGTGCGCCGCTACTCCCTGCCCGCACCGCGCATCCCCGGCACGGGCGGCTACCGGGCCGTCGACCCGCACCGCGTGCGGTCCGTGCTGCGGCGGCTGGAACCGGACCGCCTCGAGGTCTCCGACCGCCTCACGCTGCGCGGCATGGGCACCTGGGCCCGCCGCCACGGCGTGCCGAGCACAGTCATCTCCCACGAACGCCTCGACCGGCTCCTCGAACAGTTCCTGCTGCCGGAACCGGTGGCACGCGGGCTCGCCGATGTCGCCAACCGCCGCATGGCCGCCAGCTACGACACGGTCGTGTGCACCACCGCCTTCGCCCGCGCGGAGTTCGACCGCATTGCCGCGCCGAACGTCCGCCGCGTGCCCCTCGGCGTCGACCTGGCGACGTTCGCCCCGTCGATGCGTTCGGACGAGTGGCGGTCTTCCCTGGCGGGCACCGCCGACGCGCTCCTGGTCCACTGTGGACGCTTGTCCCCGGAGAAACACGTGGAGCGCAGCGTGGACACCGTCGCCGAGCTCACGGAGTCCGGCGCCCGCGTCCGCCTGGTGATCGCCGGCGACGGACCGCGAAGACGCGCGCTGGAACGCCGCGCCCGAGGCCTGCCCGTGACGTTCCTGGGCTTCCTTTCCGGCCGCGACGAGGTCGCCCGCCTGCTGGCCACCGCCGACGTCTCCCTCGCCCCGGGTCCCCACGAGACGTTCGGGCTCGCCGCCCTCGAAGCCCTCGCCTCCGGCACCCCGGTCGTGGTCTCCGCGTCGTCCGCGCTGCGCGAGATCGTGCGCCCCGGCTGCGGCGCCGCCGTCGACGACCACGCCCCCGCCTTCGCCACCGCCGTCACCGGCCTGCTCGACAGCCCGGAGGACCTCCGCCGCGCCGCCGCCCGGGCGCGGGCCGAGGAGTTCGCCTGGCCGGAGTCCGTGCGGGGGATGCTCGCGGCCCTCGGCTGACCTGCGCGTGGGGCCACCCTCGCTGCCGGACCCGGCACCCGGTGTCTAGATTCGACGCATGCCCCGCGCAAGCCTGGACAAGGATCCGCACGAAGTCGCCGCCATGTTCGACGGTGTGGCGTCCGGTTACGACCGGGCCAACTCGTTCATGACGTTCGGCTTCGACCGGCGCTGGCGCACCACCACGGCCCGGGTGCTCGACGCCAAGGCCGGTGAGAAGGTGCTCGACCTCGCGGCCGGCACCGGCGTCTCCACGGTCGAGTACGCGCGTAACGGCGCCTACTGCGTCGCCGCCGACTTCTCGCTGGGCATGCTGCGTGCGGGCCTGCGCCGGAAGCTGCCGATGGTGGCGGCCGACGCGCTGCACCTGCCCTTCGCCGACGACTCGTTCGACGCCGTCACCATCTCGCTGGCGCTGCGGAACTTCGTCAACACCAAGGAGGCGCTGGAGGAGATCCTTCGCGTGGTCAAGCCCGGCGGCCGGCTGGTGATCTGCGAGGTCTCCACACCGACGTTCGCGCCCATCCGGTTCATCTACCGCCGCTTCATCCTCAAGCTGCTCACCTGGGTCGGCAGCCGCTCCTCGACGAACCCCGAGGCCTACTCCTACCTGGCTGAATCCATGCTCGCGTGGCCCGACCAGCGGGCGCTGGGCGAGATCATCGCGAGCGCGGGCTGGACCGAAGTGGAGTGGCTGAACCTCACATTCGGCGTCGTCGCCATCCATCGGGCGAAGAAGCCTCTCTAGCCCCAACCTTCTTCCCCTCCGCCGCCCTCAACGGAGTGGCTTCGCCACGCTGTATTTTCAGGGTATGACGATCTCCCGCCGCAACCCGGACCACGACGCCGAAGTGATCGTGGTCGGCGCAGGACCGGCCGGTGCGACCGCGGCCACGTACCTCGCGCGCGCGGGTGTCGACGTGCTGCTGCTGGAGAAGACCGAGTTCCCGCGCGAGAAGGTGTGCGGCGACGGCCTCACCCCGCGTGGCGTCAAGCAGCTGATCGACCTGGGCATCGACACGAGCGAGGAGAACGGCTGGGTCCGCAACCGCGGCCTGCGCATCCTCACCGGCGACCTCACGCTGGAGCTCGACTGGCCCGACCTCACCAGCTACCCGCCCTACGGCGTCGCGCGCACGCGCCAGGACTTCGACGACCTGCTCGCCAAGCTGGCCGTGAAGGCCGGCGCCCGCCTGTATGAGCGCACCACCGTGACCGGTGCCATCACCGGCCCGAGCGGCCGCGTGATCGGCGTGGAAGCGAAGGTCGGCCCCGAGAGGACGCCGGTCACCTACCGCGCGCCGCTCGTGCTGGCGTGCGACGGGGTGTCCGCGCGGCTCGCGTTGAGCGTGGGCATCGAAAAGAACGAACGGCGCCCCATGGGTGTCGCCGTGCGCCGCTACTACAAGAGCCCGCGCCACGACGACCCGTTCATCGAGGGCCACCTCGAGCTGTGGGACCGCTCCGACCCGCGTTACCCCAAGCTCCTGCCGGGTTACGGCTGGGCGTTCCCGCTCGGCGACGGCACCGTGAACGTCGGGCTCGGCATGCTCTCCACGTCGGCGGCCTTCCGCAACACCGACTACCGCGCGCTGCTGCGCCAGTGGCTCGACGGCACGCCGGAGGAGTGGGGCTACCGCGAGGAGAACGCCATCGGCAAGGTCGGTGGCGCCGGTCTCCCCATGGGCTTCAACCGCACCCCACACTACCGCGACGGCCTGCTGCTGCTCGGCGACGCCGGCGGCATGGTGAGCCCGTTCAACGGCGAAGGCATCTCCGCGGCCATGGAGTCGGCGCAGCTCGCGTCGGAGGTTGTGGTGCAGGCGCTGGCGAGGCGCGAAGGCCCTTCGCGCGAGCGCGCGCTCGAGGGTTACCCGCGCGCCGTCGGCGAGCTGATGGGCGGCTACTACCGCCTCGGCAACGTGTTCGCGAAGCTCATCGGCAACCCCAAGGTCATGCACGCGTGCACCAAGTACGGGCTGCGGATCAACAAGATCCTTCCGTTGGTGTACAAGGGACTTTCGGGCTGCTACGACGCCAAGGGCGGCGACGGCGTCGACCGCCTCATCGCGGCTCTCGCCCGGGTCACGCCCACCCCGCGCTGAGGGTCGCCGACACACCGGAAATACCCGGCTGGAGCAATGGTTGCCCGGCCGGTCAGGTGGGATACGTCACAAGATCACGTCCGGAATGTCCGCCGCGACGACCGTGATCAACCCCTTTGTCGCTGGTCCCACGAGTGCAACCGGCGCTGCCCCGTCCTGGCCGGGCGGTCAAGTTAGGTAAGCCTTATACCACGGCCCCTAGAGACGGCCGTGTGAGTCGCGTCCTACACTCCCCCCATGCTTGTGAATCGCTTCACATCCACGACGAGTGGCTTGTGAACTATTTCACAAGCGACCTGCGGTCCAACCACGGGCCGTAAGGGTGCCCTGACCCTCGGCGGTGTGACCCAGCTCCCTTAGGGTGCCGACGAGGAAGCGGACCACCACCCGAAATGCAACCCGCAGCGGCGCGGAAAGGATGGCGAAGACCCCGTGCTGATGTTGCCCGTGCTGGCGCAGGCCGACCCCAGTGGAGCTGCGGCCGCGCCCGGCCTGAAGGTGTACCTGCCGCTCGTCCTGTTGTTCGTGCTGGCGCTCGGTTTCGCGACGTTGTCCGTGCTGCTCGGCCCGCTGATGGGCCCCAGCCGCTACAACAGGGCCAAGCTGTCCGCCTACGAGTGCGGCATCGAGCCCTCGCCGCAGCCGCTCGTCGGCGGCGGCCGGATGCCGGTGGCGTACTACATCACGGCCATGCTCTTCATCCTGTTCGACATCGAGATGGTGTTCCTCTACCCGTTCGCCGTGAACGCGAACGCGCTCGGGGTGTTCGGCCTGGTGGAGATCGTGCTGTTCATCGTTACGGTCGGGTTCGCGTACGCCTACGTGTGGCGGCGCGGCGGCCTGGATTGGAACTAGAGCCATGGGCCTCGAAGAGAAACTCCCCAACGGCATCCTGCTGGCCAGCCTCGAGGGCCTGGTCAACTGGGCGCGCAAGAATTCGCTGTGGCCCGCCACCTTCGGGCTCGCGTGCTGCGCGATCGAGATGATGACCGTCGGCGGTTCCCGCTACGACATCGCGCGCTTCGGCATGGAGCGCTTCTCCGCCACGCCGCGCCAGGCCGATCTGATGATCGTGGCCGGCCGCGTGACGCAGAAGATGGCCCCGGTCCTGCGCCAGATCTACGACCAGATGGCCGAGCCGCGCTGGGTGCTCGCGATGGGCGTCTGCGCCTCGTCGGGCGGCATGTTCAACAACTACGCCGTGGTGCAGGGCGTCGACCACGTGGTGCCGGTCGACATGTACCTCCCCGGATGCCCGCCGCGCCCGGAGATGCTGCTCGACGCGATCCTCAAGCTGCACGCCAAGATCCAGGACGAGCCGATCAACGCCCGCCGCGCCGCCATCCGCGCGGCCAGCGGTGCGCGCACCGAGCTGATCCCGTCGTCGATCAAGTACGCGAAGAAGTGAGCCCGGTGCCCGACAACCCCGAAACCCCCGTGACGCCCGGCACTCCCGAGCCCGGCGCCGAGCAGTCCAGTGCCGAACGGCCCGACGCCGGCCTCGAGCCGCAGGGCACCACGCCTGCCGCGCCGGTCGAACCCGTTGTCGCCGGCCGTGCCCGCAAGGGCATGTTCGGTGTCACCGGCAGTGGTGACACCTCCGGCTACGGCGGCGTGCGCCTGCCCGCGTACAGCCCGCCCCCCGCCGAGCGCCCGTACGGCGGCTGGTTCGACGACTTCGCCGACGAGTTCTACGCGGCCCTGGCCGACAACAAGGTCCCGGCCGCGGCGATCCTGCAGACCACGGTCCACCGCGGCGAGATCACGTTCTACGTCGACCGCGAGCACCTCGTCGAGATCGCCCGCGTGCTGCGCGACGACGCCGGCCTGCGCTTCGAACTGCTCAGCTCGGTGTCCGGTGTGGACTACGGCGTGGACGTGCCGCAACGCCTGCACTCGGTCTACCACTTCACGTCGATGACCTACCGGCGCCGCATCCGCCTCGAGGTCACCGTCGACGTGGACGACGCACACGTGCCCTCGCTCGTCGGGCTCTACCCGACGGCCGACTGGCAGGAGCGCGAGACCTGGGACATGTTCGGCATCGTCTACGACGGCCACCCCGCGCTCACCCGCATCCTCATGCCAGACGACTGGGACGGCCACCCCCAGCGCAAGGACTACCCGCTCGGCGGGATCCCGGTCGAATACAAGGGCGCGGAGATTCCGCCGCCGGACCAGCGGAGGTCGTACTCGTGACCACCCACGGTCTGTGTCGTCGGGCGCGGAAATCCCGACCCTGTCAACACCAGCGGAGGTCGTACTCGTGAGCACCGAGAACCTTTCCGACGTCACCACGGGCACCGACACGTCCGCCCAAGGCGCCGACAGCACCGACAACGTCGAGTACGCCGATTCCCGCGAGACCACCGAGGGCCGCGTCTACACGGTCTCCGGTGGCGACTGGGACGACGTCGTCTCCGACGCGCAGCACGACGAGCGCATGGTCATCAACATGGGCCCGCAGCATCCGTCGACGCACGGCGTGCTCCGGCTCGTGCTGGAGATGGAGGGCGAGACCGTCACGCAGCTGCGGTCGGTCATCGGCTACCTGCACACCGGCATCGAGAAGAACTGCGAGTTCCGCACCTGGACCCAGGGCGTCACGTTCGTGACGCGCATGGACTACCTCGCGCCGCTGTCCACCGAGATGGCCTACTGCCTCGGCGTGGAGAAGCTGCTCGGCATCAAGGCCCCGCCGCGCGCGGAGCTGCTTCGCGTGATGCTGCTGGAGATCAACCGCATCGGCTCGCACCTCGTCTACATCGCCACCGGCGGTATGGAGCTCGGCGCCACCACGGCGATGACGCTCGGCTTCCGCGAGCGCGAAGAGGTGCTGCACCTGCTGGAGCACCTGACCGGCCTGCGCATGAACCACGCGTTCATCCGCCCCGGCGGCCTCGCGCAGGACATGCCGGCCGACTTCCAGGAGAAGGTCTCCGCGTTCTGCAAGGTGATGGACAGCCGCCTTCCCTTGTACGACAAGCTCTTCACCGGTCAGCCGATCTGGCGCAACCGGCTCAAGGGCGTGGGTGTCCTGCCGCTCGACGCGTGCCTCGCGCTCGGCGTCACCGGCCCGATCCTGCGCTCGGCCGGCCTGCCCTGGGACCTGCGCAAGACCGAGCCCTACTCGCGCTACGACGAGATCGAGTTCGACGTGCCGACGTCGACCGACGCCGACTGCTGGGCGCGCTACCTGATCCGCGTCGAGGAGATGCACCAGAGCCTGCGGATCATCAAGCAGGTCCTGAAGATGCTCGAACCGGGCCCGGTCATGGTCGAGGACAAGAAGATCGCGTGGCCCGCGCAGCTCTCGATCGGCAGCGACGGCATGGGCAACTCGCTCGAGCACGTCAAGAAGATCATGGGCCAGTCGATGGAGTCGCTGATCCACCACTTCAAGCTCGTGACCGAGGGCTTCCACGTGCCGGCCGGCCAGGTGTACGCGCCGGTCGAGTCGCCGCGCGGTGAACTCGGGGCGCACCTGGTGTCCGATGGCGGCACCCGGCCGCTGCGCGTGCACGTGCGCGAACCGAGTTTCGTGAACCTGCAGTCGATGCCCGCGATGGCCGAGGGCGGGCTGGTGGCCGACGTGATCGCCGCGGTCGCGTCGATCGACCCGGTGATGGGGGGAGTGGACCGATGACGTACTCGACGGCAGTTCCGGAGCCGGGGCCGCACGACGCGAAGAAGACGCACATGGCGGCGGCCGGCGACACCGACGTGGTCGGCATCGCGCCCGACCCGAGCGTGGCCGAGGGCATCCTGGCGGACGCTCCGCCCGTGGACCCGTTCGACGTGGCCACGCACACGCGGGCGGAGGAGATCATCGCCCGCTACCCGGTGGCGCGCTCGGCGCTGCTGCCGATGCTGCACCTCGTGCAGTCGGTGCAGGGGTACGTGAGCCAGGAGGGCATTTCCTTCTGCGCCAAGCACCTCGACCTCTCCGACGCCGAGGTCAGCGCGGTCGCGACGTTCTACACCATGTACAAGCGCCGCCCGTGCGGTGAGCACCTGGTGAGCGTGTGCACCAACACGCTGTGCGCGGCCATGGGCGGCGAGGCGATCTACAAGAAGCTGCAGACGCACCTCGGTTCCGAGGACGCGCCGCTGGGCCAGGAGGAGACGGCGGGCACGCCGAACGAACCCGGCTCGATCACGCTGGAGCACGCCGAGTGCCTCGCGGCCTGCGACCTCGCCCCGGTCATCCAGGTCAACTACGAGTACTTCGACAACCAGACGCCGGAGAAGGCGGTGGCGCTGGTCGACGCGTTGCAGGCGGGCAAGAAGCCGGCCCCCACGCGCGGCGCGCCGCTGACGAACTTCAAGGGCGCCGAACTGCAGCTGGCCGGGTTCTGGCCGGAGGACGAACAGACTTTCCGCGGGGACGTCGACGGGCCGTCGCAGGCCGTCGAAACCCTGCGGGGCGCGCAGATCGCGGCCGACCGCGGCTGGGCCGCGCCGGCGACGCAGGACGTTCCGCTGCCTGAGTTGGAGAAGAAGTAGATGCCTGATCCCATCACTCCAGTCCTCACCAAGCGCTGGCTGTCGCCGAACTCCTGGCGCATCGAGACCTACGAGCAGCTCGAGGGCTACACCGCGGCGCGCAAGGCGCTGGCCGGCACGCCCGAGCAGCTGGTGCAGGTCGTCAAGGACTCAGGCCTGCGCGGCCGCGGCGGCGCGGGGTTCCCGGCCGGCGTGAAGTGGTCGTTCATGCCGCCGAACTTCGACAAGCCGCATTACCTGGTGATCAACGCCGACGAGGGCGAGCCGGGCACGTGCAAGGACATCCCGCTGATGATGGCCGACCCGCACTCGCTCATCGAGGGCTGCATCATCGCCTCGTACGCGATGCGGTCGAACCACTGCTTCATCTACGTGCGCGGTGAGGCCCTGCACTGCATTCGCCGGCTCAACGCGGCCGCGCGCGAGGCGTACGCCAAGGGCTACCTCGGCAAGAACATCTTCGGCACCGGTTACGACCTGGAGCTGACGGTGCACGCCGGCGCCGGCGCGTACATCTGCGGCGAGGAGACGGCGCTGCTCGACTCGCTCGAGGGCCGCCGCGGCCAGCCGCGCCTCAAGCCGCCGTTCCCCGCGGCCGCCGGCCTCTACGCCGCGCCGACCACGGTGAACAACGTGGAGACCATCGCGAGCGCGCCGTTCATCATCAACGCGGGTTCCGACTGGTTCCGCGAGATGGGCCGTGAGAAGTCGCCCGGCCCGAAGATCTACTCGATCTCCGGCCACGTCGAGAAGCCCGGCCAGTACGAGTGCCCGCTCGGCACCACGCTGCGCGAGCTGCTGGAGCTCGCCGGTGGCATGAAGGACGGCATCCCGCTGAAGTTCTGGACGCCGGGTGGCTCGTCCACGCCGATGTTCACCGCCGAGCACCTCGACGTGCCGCTCGACTTCGAGGGCGCCGCCGAGGCCGGCTCGATGCTCGGCACCACCGCGGTGCAGGTCTTCAACGAGACCGTGTCCGTGCCGTGGGCCGTGATGAAGTGGACCGAGTTCTACGAGCACGAGTCCTGCGGCAAGTGCACGCCGTGTCGCGAAGGCACGTACTGGCTCGCGCAGATCCTGGAGCGCATGGTCTCCGGCCACGGCACCGCCGAGGACATCGACACGCTGCTCGACGTCTGCGACAACATCCTCGGCCGCTCGTTCTGCGCCCTGGGTGACGGCGCGGTGTCGCCGATCCAGAGCGGGATCAAGTACTTCCGCCAGGAGTTCCTGGACCTGTGCGAGAAGAACAAGGCCGCCCAGCCCGAACTGGTGGGAGCTCAGGCATGACGATCGCACCCGACAAGCCGGCGACCGAAGAGACGCCGGTCCCCGAAGGTCACGTGAAGCTGACCATCGACGGCGAAGAGGTCATCGCGCCCAAGGGCGAGCTGCTGATCCGCACCGCCGAGCGCCTCGGCACGGTCATCCCGCGCTTCTGCGACCACCCGCTGCTCGACCCGGCCGGCGCGTGCCGCCAGTGCCTCGTCGAGGTGGAGATGGGCGGCCGGCCGATGCCGAAGCCGCAGGCCTCCTGCACGATGACGGTCGCCGACGGCATGGTCGTCAAGACGCAGCTCACCTCGGCTGTCGCCGACAAGGCGCAGCAGGGCGTGATGGAGCTGCTGCTCATCAACCACCCGCTCGACTGCCCGGTCTGCGACAAGGGCGGTGAGTGCCCGCTGCAGAACCAGGCGCTGGCCCACGGCCGCACCGAGTCGCGGTTCGTGGACACCAAGCGCACGTTCCCGAAGCCGCTGCCGATCTCCACGCAGGTGCTGCTGGACCGCGAGCGCTGCGTGCTCTGCCAGCGCTGCACGCGGTTCTCCGCGCAGGTGGCGGGCGATCCGTTCATCGAGCTGCTCGAACGCGGTGCCCACCAGCAGATCGGCACCGCCGAGACGGCCGACGTGCTGGACCTGGCCTCGCGCACCACGAGCGGCCAGCCGTTCCAGAGCTACTTCTCCGGCAACGTCATCCAGATCTGCCCGGTGGGTGCGCTCACGAGCGCCGCGTACCGGTTCCGGTCGCGCCCATTCGACCTGGTGTCCGCCCCGAGCGTGTGCGAGCACTGCTCCTCGGGCTGCGCCGAGCGCACGGACTTCCGCCGCGGCAAGGTGCAGCGCAAGCTGGCGGGCGACGACCCCGAGGTCAACGAGGAGTGGCTCTGCGACAAGGGCCGCTTCGGGTTCCGCTACGTCCAGGCCGACGACCGCATCCGCCGTCCGCTGGTCCGCAACGAGGCCGGTGTGCTGGAGGAAGCCTCCTGGACCGACGCGCTGCGCGCTGCCGCCGCCGGTCTCGAGAAGGCCCGTGACGGCAAGGGTGTCGGGGTGCTCCCGGGTGGCCGGCTGACCGTCGAGGACGCCTACGCGTACTCGAAGTTCGCCCGGCTCGCCTTGCGCACCAACGACATCGACTTCCGCGCCCGCCCGCACTCGGCCGAGGAACTCGCGTTCCTCACCTCGTCGGTCGTGGGCACGACGCCCGAGACCGGGGTGACCTTCGGCGAGATCGAGGCCGCCCGCACGGTGCTGTGCGTGGCCTTCGAGCCCGAGGACGAGGCGCCGATCGTGTTCCTGCGGCTGCGCAAGGCGGCCCGCAAGAACCGCACCCGGGTCGTCCACCTGGGACAGTGGAGCACCTCGTCGGTGCGCAAGACCTTCGGTGAGCTGCTCGCCTGCGTGCCGGGCGGCGAAGCCGCCGCGGTCGACGGCATTGCCCAGCACGCGCCGGACCTCGACGCGGCGCTGAGCGGCGGCGCCGCGGTGATCCTCGTCGGCGAGCGCGCCGCCGAGGTGCCGGGCCTGTTCTCCTCACTGCAGGCGCTGGTCGAGCGCACGGGCGCGCGCCTGGCGTGGATCCCGCGCCGGGCGGGCGAACGCGGTGCGCTGGCCGCCGGCTGCCTGCCGACGCTGCTGCCGGGCGGGCGCTCGGTGTCCGACGACACCGCGCGCGCCGAGGTCGAAAAGCACTGGGGCATCGGGCTTCCGTCGGAGCCGGGCCGCGACACCACGGGCATCCTGGAAGCCGCTTCCGGCGGCGACCTCGACGGCCTGGTCGTCGGCGGGCTCGACCCGAACGACCTGCCCGACCCGGACCTGGCGCGGCGCGCACTGGACAACGCCGGCTTCGTGGTCAGCCTGGAACTGCGGGCGAGCGAGGTCACCGAGCGCGCCGACGTGGTCCTGCCGATCGCGCCGTCGGTCGAGAAGACGGGCAGCTACCTCAACTGGGAAGGCCGCCACCGCCCGTTCGACATCACGCTCGAAGGCACCGGTGCCCTGCCCGACGGCCGGGTGCTCGACACCCTCGCCGTCGAGATGGACGTGGACCTGTTCACGCAGACGCCGGCCGCCGCGGCGGGCGACCTCGCCAAGCTCGGCCAGGGCACCACGAGCTGGGGCCACATCGTCACCGGGGCGCAGGCCGCCCCGGTGCCGGGCACCGGCCAGGCCGTGCTCGCCACCTGGCGGCAGCTGATCGACAACGGCTCGCTGCAGGATGACGAACCGCACCTCAAGGGCACGCAGCGCACGCCCGTGGCCCGGCTCTCGGCGAAGACCGCCGAAGGCCTCGGCACTACGGTCCGCGTGTCCACCGAGCGCGGTTCGATCACGCTGCCGGTCGAGGTCGCCGACCTGCCCGACGGGGTCGTGTGGCTCCCGGGCAACTCCGACGGCTCCGCCGTCCGCGCCGCACTGGCCACCGGCCACGGCGCGCTGGTGCAGATCTCAGGAGGTGACCAGTGAGCCCGCAGCTCTTGCCGTACCTGGCGCAGATGCCGGACGCCGCCGAGCGGGCCCGCCTGCTCGCGGACGACCCCTGGTGGCTGGTGCTGTTCAAGGCCGTCATCATCCTGCTGATCGGCCCGATCCTCACGATCTTCCTGATCGTGTGGGAGCGCAAGGCGGTCGGCCGGATGCAGAACCGGCCCGGCCCCAACCGCGTCGGCCCCGGCGGGTACCTGCAGTCGCTGGCCGACGCGATCAAGCTCCCGTTCAAGGAGCAGATCATCCCGGACACGGCCGACCGCAAGGTGTACTTCCTCGCTCCGGTGCTGGCCGCGGTCCCGGCGTTGATCGCGCTGTCGGCCATCCCGTTCGGCCCGGTCGTGTCGATCTTCGGCCAGACGACCACGCTGCAGCTGGTCGACCTGCCGGTCGGCGTGCTGGTGATCCTGGCCTGCTCGTCGATCGGTGTGTACGGCATCGTGCTCGCCGGCTGGTCGTCGGGCTCGCCGTACCCGCTGCTCGGCGGTCTGCGCTCGGCGGCGCAGGTGATCTCCTACGAGATCGCGATGGGCCTCTCGATCGTCGCGGTGATCCTCTACTCGGGTTCGCTGCAGACGTCGGAGATCGTCGAAGCGCAGTCGCACGGCTGGTACTTCTACATGCTGATCCCGAGCTTCGTGATCTACCTGATCTCGATGGTCGGCGAGACGAACCGCGCGCCGTTCGACCTCCCCGAGGCGGAGTCGGAGCTGGTCGGCGGCTTCCACACCGAGTACAGCTCGATGAAGTTCGCGATGTTCTTCCTCGCCGAGTACGTGAACATGGTCATCGTCTCGGCGTTCTGCACCACGCTGTTCCTGGGCGGCTGGCGGTTCCCGTTCGTCGGTGACGACTCGGCCCTGAACCAGGGCTGGTGGCCGATGCTCTGGTTCTTCGTGAAGCTGTTCGCGCTGCTGTTCGGCTTCATCTGGCTGCGCGGCACGCTGCCGCGGCTGCGCTACGACCAGTTCATGCGCCTGGGCTGGAAGGTCCTGGTGCCGGTGAACCTGGTCTGGATCCTCGTGGTCGTCGCGATCAAGACCATCCAGTGGAGCTGGCCGCAGATCCTCGTCGGTGTCGGCATCGTGCTGGTGGTGCTCGTGCTCATCAGCCTGGCGGTGCCGAACAAGAAGCTGCCGGAAGGCGACTACGTCGACCTCACCGGCGGCGGGTTCCCGGTGCCTCCGCTGGACCTGAAGGTCCCCGAGACCACTCCGCGCCAGAAGGCGCTGGCCAAGGCGGAAGCCAGGGCGGCGCGGCGCAAGCCGGCGGCTGTCGGCACCGCAGCACAGGAAGGGGCAGAAGATGGGGGCAACTGACTTCCTCAATCCCATCAAGGGGTTCGGCGTCACCTTCGCGATGATGTTCAAGAAGGTCGCCACCGAGGAGTACCCGGAGGCCGGTGCCCCGGCCGCGCCGCGGTACCACGGTCGCCACCAGCTCAACCGCCACCCGGACGGGCTCGAGAAGTGCGTCGGCTGCGAGCTGTGCGCCTGGGCCTGCCCGGCCGACGCGATTTTCGTCGAAGGTGGCAACAACACCGAGGAGGCGCGGTACTCCCCGGGCGAGCGGTACGGCGCGGACTACCAGATCAACTACCTGCGCTGCATCGGCTGCGGGTTGTGCATCGAGGCCTGCCCCACGCGGTCCCTCACGATGATCAACTTCTACGAGCTCGCCGACGACGACCGGCAGCGGCTCATCTACACGAAGGAAGACCTGCTCGCCCCGCTGCTGCCCGGCATGGAGCAGCCGCCGCACCCGATGCGGCTGGGCGACAACGAGCAGGACTACTACGTGAACGGGCCCGAGCTGGCGAAGGCGCAGCAGCAGGAGGCCCAGCAATGATCACGGCCCTTCTGACGCAGGCGCCACCGCCCGCCTCGACCTCGGTGTCGGTGGGCGAGGCGATCGCGTTCTGGATCCTCGGCCCGCTCTCGCTGCTGGGCGCGCTCGGGATGATCTTCTCGCGCAACGCCGTGCATTCGGCCCTGTGGCTGGTGCTCACGATGCTCAGCCTCGGCGCGCTGTACATGACGCAGTCGGCGCCGTTCCTCGGGTTCACGCAGATCGTGGTCTACACGGGCGCGATCATGATGCTGTTCCTGTTCGTGCTGATGCTGGTCGGTCGCGAGAGCTCCGACTCGGTGGTGGAAGTCCTGCGGGGACAGCGGTTCGCCGCCACGGTCCTCGGTATCGGGCTCGCCGCCCTGATCGCCGCCGGCGTGTTCCGCTCGATGGTGAACGTGACCCCGGCGCCGTCGCTCGACCCGTACGCCGCCAACGGCGGTGGCGCGGGTGGCCTCGGGCGGATCATCTTCACGGATTACCTCTTCCCGTTCGAGCTCACGTCGGCGCTGCTCATCACCGCCGCGCTCGGCGCGATGGTGCTGGCGTTCACCGACCGCCACAAGAAGGGCGGCAAGCTGCCGCAGCGCGAGCTCGTGAAGCTGCGCTTCCGCGGCGAGCACGACCGCCCGTCACCGCTGCCCGGCCCGGGTGTGTTCGCCACGGCCAACTCGGTCGCCGTGCCGGCCCTGCTGCCCGACGGTTCGATCGCCCCCGAGTCGCTCTCGGCGATCATCGAGTCCACCTCGGCGCTGCAGCTCATGCGTGAGCGCAAGCTCATCGCCGACGAGGGCCCCAAGCCCGACGCCCACGCGCTGGTCGGCGGGGACGGCGCCCACGAGGAAGGGGAAGGAAAGTGACCCCGAGCTACTACCTGCTGCTGTCGGCCTTGCTGTTCTCCATCGGCGCCGTCGGCGTCCTGGTGCGCCGCAACGCGATCGTCGTGTTCATGTGCATCGAGCTGATGCTCAACGCGGTGAACCTCAGCCTGGTCACGTTCGCCCGCATCAACGGCGGGCTCGACGGCCAGGTGATGGCGTTCTTCGTGATGGTGGTCGCGGCCGCCGAGGTCGTGGTGGGCCTGGCGATCATCATGGCCATCTTCCGCACCCGGCGCTCGGCCTCGGTCGACGACACCAACCTGCTGAAGTACTAGGGGAGAGACCGAGTGACCGCATCATCGTGGCTGCTGGTGGCCCTTCCCGCCCTCGGCGCCCTGATCCTCCTGCTGGCCGGGAAAAAGGCGAGGGCGTGGGGGCATCTGCTCGGCACCGCCACCGTTGCCCTGGCTTTCGTGTACGCCGTGATCCTGTTCTTCTCCACGACCGGCAGCGCGACCGAGAACGTCAACCTGTACTCGTGGATCCCCGCGGGTCAGCTGCAGGTGGACTTCGGCCTGCGCATCGACGCCCTGTCGCTGACGTTCGTGCTGCTGATCACCGGCGTCGGCATGCTGATCCACTTCTACTCGATCGGCTACATGGCCGACGACGAAGGCCGGTACCGCTTCTTCGCGTACCTGAACCTCTTCGTCGCGTCGATGCTGATCCTGGTGCTGGGCAACAGCTTCGTGACGCTGTACCTCGGCTGGGAAGGCGTGGGTCTCGCGTCCTACCTGCTCATCGGCTGGTACCAGAACCGCCCGTCCGCGGCCACTGCCGCGAAGAAGGCGTTCCTGATGAACCGCGTCGGTGACGTCGGGCTCGCGCTGGCGATCTTCCTGATGTTCAAATACACCGGCTCCACCGGTTACACCCAGGTCTTCGAGGGCCTCACCAACGGGCAGATCCCGCCGGCCGCGATCACCGCGATCGCGATCCTGCTGCTGCTCGGTGCCTGCGGCAAGTCGGGCCAGTTCCCGCTGCAGGCCTGGCTCCCCGACGCGATGGAGGGCCCGACCCCGGTCTCGGCCCTCATCCACGCGGCAACGATGGTCACCGCGGGCGTCTACCTCGTCGCCCGCTCCAACGTGATCTTCTCCGCGACGCCGGACGGCCGCCTGGTCGTGACGCTCGTCGGTGCGGTCACGCTGCTGATCGGGTGCATCGTCGGCTGTGCCTACGACGACATCAAGAAGGTGCTCGCCTACTCCACCGTCAGCCAGATCGGCTACATGATGCTGGCAGTGGGTCTCGGCCCAGGCATCTACGCGCTGGGCATCATGCACCTCGTGGCCCACGGCTTCTTCAAGGCCGGGCTGTTCCTCGGGGCCGGTTCGGTCATGCACGGCATGAACGACGAGGTCGACATGCGCAAGTTCGGCGGCCTGGCCAAGAAGATGCCGATCACGTTCGTCACCTTCGGCCTCGGTTACCTCGCGCTGATCGGTTTCCCGTTCCTCGCGGGCTACTACACCAAGGACGCGATCATCGAAGCCGCGTTCGGCCAGGAAGGCTGGCGGGGCTGGGCGTTCGGGCTCGCGACCGTGATCGGCGCCGGGCTCACCGCGTTCTACATGACGCGCCTGATGATGATGACCTTCTTCGGCAAGTCGCGCTGGAAGGAGATCAAGAGCTCCGACGGGCGCGACTTCCACCCGCACGAGTCCAAGCCGATCATGTGGGTCCCGATGGTCATCCTGGCGATCGGCTCGGTCGGCTCCGGTGCGTTCTTCGCGATCAACAACCGGTTCGAGAACTGGCTCTCGCCGGTGGTCGGGCAGTTCGAGGAAGCCGAGCACACGCCGATCCCGTCGTGGACGGTTCCGGCGGCCACCCTCGTGCTCGCCGCGCTCGGTGTCCTCATCGCGGTGCTGGTCTTCCGCCCCTCGCGCGACATCCCGGTCGAGCGCCCGGAGAACGTCTCCTGGGTCGTCCGGGCGGCCCGCAAGGACCTGTACGGCAACGCCCTCAACGAGACACTGGTCGCCCGCCCGGGCACCTGGCTCGCCCGGGCGCTGGTGTACGTCGACAACCGCGGCGTCGACGGGGCCGTCAACGGCCTCGCCGCGGCCCTGGGCGGCGGGTCCGGCCGGCTGAGGCGCCTGCAGACCGGGTTCGTCCGGTCGTACGCGCTGTCCATGCTCGGCGGCACGTTCCTGCTTCTGGCGGCCCTTCTGCTGGTGAGGTTCTCCTGACATGACTTGGCTCCTGGCGCTCATCCTGCTGCCGCTGGTCGGCTCGCTGGTGCTGGCGTTCCTCAAGGGGAACGACCGGGCCGCGATCGCGACCGCGCTCGTCGTGTCCATTGTGGAGTTCCTGCTGATCATCCCGTTCTGGGCGAGCTACTCGCCCTCGGGAGACCGGATCCAGCAGGCCACCACGATGGACTGGATCCCGGCCTTCGGCATCCACATCTCGTTCGGCACCGACGGCATCTCGCTGATCATGATCGCGGTGATCGCGCTGCTCGTGCCGATCGTCGTGGGCGCGCTCGGGCTCACCGACAAGCTCCCGGCCGGCCGCAGCGCCGGCGGGTTCCTGTCGCTGATCCTGTTGCAGGAGGCGATCACGATCGGCGTCTTCGCGGCGACCGACGTGTTCCTCTTCTACGTGCTCTTCGAGATCATGCTGATCCCGATGTACTTCCTGATCGGGGGCTACGGCGGCGCGAACCGGCAGTACGCGGCCGTGAAGTTCTTCCTCTACTCGTTCCTCGGCGGCCTGATCATGCTGGCCTCGGCGATCGGCGCGTACTCGCTGGCGTCGGACAAGCTGGGCAAGGGCACGTTCGACTGGGCCACGCTGGTCACGGTCGTGCGCGACGCCCCCACGGGCACGCAGGTGTGGCTGTTCCTCGGCTTCTTCCTCGCGTTCGCGATCAAGGCGCCGCTGGTGCCGTTCCACACCTGGCTCCCGGACGCCGCGGGCCAGGCCCCGATCGGTGTCGCGGTGCTGCTGGTGGGTGTGCTCGACAAGGTCGGCACGTTCGGCTTCCTGCGCTACTGCCTGCCGATGTTCCCGGAGGCGAGCAAGACGCTGGCGCCGCTGGTGCTGGTGCTCTCGGTGATCGGCGTGATCTACGGGTCGATCCTCGCGGCGGGGCAGTCGGACATGAAGCGGTTCATCGCCTACGTGTCGATCGCCCACTTCGGGTTCATCTCGCTGGGTATCTTCGCCTTCAACGAGCAGGCGATGATCGGCTCGGTCTCGTACATGCTCAACCACAGCCTCTCGACCGGGATGCTGATCGTGGTGATCGGCCTGATCGTGACGCGGGGCGGCTCCACGCGGATCTCCGACTACGGCGGCATGGCGAAGGTGACCCCACTGCTCGGCGGGATGCTGCTGATCGCCGGTCTGTCCGCGCTGTCGCTGCCGGGCACCAACTCGTTCGTCAGTGAACTGCTGGTCCTGCTGGGCTCCTTCGTGACGCAGCCGGTGTACACGATCATCGCGACAGTCGGCATGGTGCTCGCCGCGGCCTACGTGCTGTGGCTCTACCAGCGGATCATGCAGGGCCCGGTGCGCGGTGACGCGCTCGTGGGCGTGGGCGGAGGCCCGGGCACGGCGATCGCGCCGGAGCTCGGGGCCAAGAAGGCCATCAAGGACCTCGGCGGGCGGGAGATCGCGATCCTGGCCCCGATGGTCATCCTGATCATCGGCCTGGGCTTCTTCCCCAAGCCGATCCTCGACACGATCACCCCGTCGGTGCAGGCGACGCTGTCTGCCGTGCAGGGAGGCAAGTAAACCGTGCTCGACAGTCTTTCTGGGCCTGTTCTCGCCCAGGCTCCGGTGACCCAGGTGGCGACACCTTCGGTCGATTACGCGGCCGTGCTGCCGTTGCTGATCATCTTCGGCGTGGCGTGCATCAGCGTGCTGGTGGAGGCGTTCGCGCCGAAGTCGTCACGCTGGTACACGCAGGTCATCGTGACCCTGGTCGCGATCGTCGCGTCCGGCGTCGCGCTGATCAAGTACGCCACCGGCTCGTCGTCGACGAAGGCGGGCGTGACCACGTTCGCCGGCGCGATCTCGGTGGACCGGCCGTCGCTGTTCCTCTGGGGCACGCTGCTCCTGCTGGGCCTCGGCGCGGTGTTCCTCATCGCCGACCGCAAGGTGGAGCCGGGTGGCGCGTTCGTGGCCCAGGCCGCGATCAGCCCCGGCACCGTGCAGGACCGCGCGCAGGTCGCCTCGGCGACGACGTCGCAGACCGAGGTCTTCCCGCTCACGCTCTTCGCGCTCGGCGGCATGATGGCCTTCACCGCGGCCAACGACCTGCTCACCATGTTCATCGCGCTCGAGGTGCTGAGCCTGCCGCTGTACCTGATGTGCGGCCTGGCCCGGCGGCGGCGGCTCATCTCGCAGGAGTCGGCGGTCAAGTACTTCCTGCTCGGTGCGTTCTCGTCGGCGTTTTTCCTCTACGGCCTTGCGCTGCTCTACGGCTACGCGAACTCCGTGAAGCTCGGCGAGATCGCCAACGCGGCGGCCGGCTCGGACCGCTCCGACACGCTGCTGTTCGCGGGCCTCGGCCTGCTGGTGGTGGGCCTGCTGTTCAAGGGCTCGGTCGGCCCGTTCCACACCTGGACGCCCGACGTCTACCAGGGCGCGCCGACGCCGGTCACCGGTTTCATGGCCGCGTGCACGAAGGTCGCCGCGTTCGGTGCCATCCTGCGCGTGCTGTCGGTCGCGTTCTCCTCCACGAGCTGGGAGTGGCGCGGGGTGCTGTGGGCGGTGGCGATCATCTCGATGGCCATCGGCGCGATCCTCGGCCTCACGCAGACCGATGTGAAGCGCATGATCGCGTACTCCTCGATCGCCCACGCCGGCTTCCTGCTCGTCGGCACGATCGCGATGACCGAGGACGGGCTGTCGAGCACGCTGTTCTACCTGCTGGCCTACGGCTTCACCACGCTGGCGGCGTTCGGCGTGATCAGCCTCGTGCGCGACTCCAGCGGTGAGGCCACGCACCTGTCGGCCTGGGCGGGGCTGGCGAAACGCTCGCCCGTGCTGGCCGGGGTGTTCACGTTCCTGCTGCTGGCGCTGGCTGGTATCCCGTTGACCAGCGGGTTCGTGGGCAAGTTCGTGGTGTTCTCCGCGGCGCTGTCCGACGGCATGGCGCCGCTGGTGGTGATCGCGCTGGTGTTCAGCGCGGTGGCCGCGTTCTTCTACCTGCGGGTGATCGTGCTGATGTACTTCTCGGAGCCGGCCGCCGACGGTCCGACGGTGGCGATTCCGGGTGGCTTCACCGCGGCGGCCATCACGCTCGGCGTGGTGGTGACCCTGGTGCTGGGCCTGGTGCCCTCGTTCGCTCTCAGCTGGGCGAGTTCTGGCGGTTTCGCTGTGTAGTTGGCCTCGGCTCCGCCGAGGCGTGCGAGATCGCCTTTGAGCCGGTTTCTTCCCTCCCGACACGGTCGGCCCGGGGGGGCCGCCCGCATCGGGAGGGAAGAAACCGGCGCGATCTCGCTGAGTGGTTCCTTTGCCGTGCCTGGCCTATAAGCTGGTTCTGTGCACATCGAGCGGGTGCGGATCACGGACGTCCTGGGGTTCCGCGGTGCCCGCACGGTGGACCTGAAGCTGCCAGGGCCCGGCTGGACCGTGCTGGCCGGGCGCAACGGGTCGGGCAAGACCACTTTCCTGCGGGCATTGGCGCAGGCGCTCGTGCAGCTGCCGTTCGCGGAGAGCCTGATCGCCGAGGGCAGCTCGATTGCCGTTGACGTGGTGGGGGAGGGGCCGGCGTTCTGCGCGGGCTACGGGCCGTTCCGGCGGCTGGCCGGCGGTGCGCCCGAGGCGCAGTCGCTGATGCGCGGCGAGTTCGCGCGGGTGGCGAGCCTGTTCAGCGAGGACGCTTCGCTGTCCGAAGGCGTGGCGTGGCTGATCAACCAGCACCTGCGCGCGCTGGAGGGCAAGGCGGGCGCGCGGGAGCTGAAGGACGCCGTGCTGGGCCTGCTGGGCGACGGCCTGCTGCCCGACGGTTACCGCGTGCGCGACGTCGACTCCGACGGCCTGTGGGTGTCCTACCGCGGCGACCGCTTCCCGCTGCGCGAGATGAGCGACGGGTACCGCACGGTCACGGCGCTGGTCGTCGACCTGGTGCGCCAGCTCGCCGACGCCGGGCTCGGGGTCGACGCGTCCGGTGTGGTGCTGATCGACGAGGTCGACGCGCACCTGCACGTGTCGTGGCAGAAGCGGATCGGGCCTTGGCTGAAGGCGCACTTCCCGCGGATCCAGTTCGTGGTGAGCACGCACAGCCCGTACGTGTGCCAGGCCGCGGACCCGGGTGGCCTGATCCGCCTGCCGGGGCCGGACGAGCAGGAGCCGCCGCGGGTGGTGTCGGACGAGCTGTACCAGCGCGTGGTCTACGGCAGCGGTGACGACGCGGTGCTGTCGGACCTGTTCGGGCTCGACAGCCCCTATTCGCCGCGCGCCGTGGAGCTGCGCGAGCACCTCGCCGAGCTTGAGCTGCTCGTGGCGACGGGCCAGGCGGACGACGACGGTGTGCGCGAGTGGGAACAGCTGCGCGACCGGCTGAGCAGCTCACCGCCGAGCCGCGTGGACGACGTCACGCGCCACCTCGACGACCTGTGATCGGGCTGCGCCGGGTGGCGCTGCCCGCCCTGGTGGCCGCCGAGCTGGCTCGGCTGACCGCCCGGATTCCGCCGGGGGACAACAAAACCGCGCGTCGCTTGTGGACTTCCGCCCGCGGCGCCCGCCGCTCGATCCGCACGGGGCTCACGTCGATGGCGGCGGGCCGCGGCTACTGCATGTACTGCGGCGACGGCCTCGGGTCCACTGTGGACCACTTCGAGCCGGTGGCGCTGGCTCCGCACCGCGCGTTCGACTGGCTCAACCACCTGCTGGCGTGCGAGTACTGCAACAGCCACCACAAACGCGACCGCTTCCCGGTGGATGGCCTCGGCCGACCGTTGCTCATCGACCCGACGGCCGAGGATCCGCTGGACCACCTGTTCCTGGTTCTGTCCATCGGCACCTACCGGGCGCTGACCGACAAGGGCCGCGCGACGATCGAGGTGTGCGGCCTGAACCGGCCCCTGCTGGAACGCGGCCGGGCCGCCGCCGTGGACCAGGTGACGGCCCTGGTGTTCCACTGGTGGAATGGCGACGCCGAGACGCGCCGCCGCGCCGTGTGGACCCTGCGGGACCAGCCGCACGCCGACGTCCTGCACGCGATGCTGCGCCAAGCCCTCCTGCCGGGCGCTCCCCGCGTTTTCGGCGACCCTTCCCTGCTCGACCTGCTCCGCGACGCCGAGCTGCGTGCTGAACTGCTGGCTTAGCGTCGCGGAGCAGGGACAGTTACGGCGTCGGGGAGCAGGCCGTGCGGCCGACGGTCACTGAGCCGGTGATGCCCGAAGCAGGGAGGAAATCGATGCGGAGCATGGTCAGGCTGATGCTGCCGTTGCCCGGGAGCGTTTGAGTGTTGAAAACCGCGTTGGCCAGCACGGTGCCGTTCGACTTCGTGATCGGCTTCGTGTAGCCCGCCGGCATGGGCGAGGGCAGGCCGGTGATGCCGGCGAGACCGCTGAACGTCCAGTTGGCGCTGGTCTGCTTCTGCACGGCGTCGCACGTGACGGTGTAGCTCGAGAGGCGGATGCGCGGGCCGCCGGCGCTGACGAGGGCCGAGAGCTCGAAGTTCTTGCCCGTGGCGGTGGACTTGGTGCTGGTGGTGTCGTTGTCGGGGTCGACGACCGTGGTCGTGCAGGAGGACGTGCCGCCGCCCCAGCTCAGGCCGGTTTTGCTGAGCGAGCCGGCCGAGGCGCTGGTCGGGCCTTCGACCGCGCAGGGCGCCAGCGTGGGCACCGTGACCGTGGTCGAGCCCTTGGTGAAGCTCGCTTCACCGAGGTCGGCCACGCCCGCCGGGGTATCCGCCTGCGCCGGCGCGCCCGCGAGCCCGCTCCCGGCCACCAGCAACGCGCTGACGAGCCCCGCCCGCCTGATGTTCGTGTTCCGCATGACCTTGTCCTCCTCCTGGTGCCGGGGAGCGACCGTCGGTTTCTCCCACTGAGTGAATATCCGCGCGGCCGTTTCCCCCGTTGCGGTCCTGGCCGCTGATCACTCGTCGGTGCCAGGGGATCAACCCTTTCGTGGCCCGGCCTTGACTTCTGGGACCGAGTTGCCCCCCGGTGTCATGTTCGTCACCGTTTCCCCTGGACAGCGGGTAAACGGCGTACCAGGGGTAGCCACTACTCTGAAAGCCGGATAACCCGACTGGCGCATGAGAGAGCGGAGCCGACGTGTCTGTGTCTTCACCACCCCCGGGGGCGGGAGCCACCGCTGCGCGGGATGGCGCCGTCGAGGACCTCCGCGCGACCGTCGGGCTGCAGATCGAGGACGAGAAGCTGCTGAGGGCGATCGCCGGGGGGCTGGCGGACGTCGAGGCGATGTTGCGGGACGTCGTGAAGAGCGATGTGCAGGCGGTGCACGACGCGGCGTTGCACCTGGTCGAGGCGGGGGGCAAACGTTTCCGTCCCCTGTTCACGCTGCTGTCGGCGCAGTTCGGGCCGCGTCAGGACGACCACGTGCTCATCGCTGCCGCCGCGGTGGAGCTGGTGCACCTGGCGACGCTGTACCACGACGACGTGATGGACGAGGCCACCATGCGGCGCGGCGCGGAGAGCGTGAACGCGCGCTGGGACAACACCGTCGCGATCCTGACCGGCGACTTCCTCTTCGCCCACGCGTCGCGCCTGGTGGCCGACCTCGGCACGGACGCGGCGCGGATCATCGCCGAGACGTTCGGCGAGCTCGTGACCGGCCAGATGCGCGAGACGGTGGGCCCCGGCCCCGGCGACGACCCGGTGGAGCACTACCTCACCGTCATCGCGCAGAAGACCGGCTCGCTGATCGCGACGTCGGGGCGCTTCGGCGGCATGATGTCGGGCGCGCCGGAGGAGTACATCCAGGCGCTGCGCCGCTTCGGCGAGATCATCGGCACCGCGTTCCAGATCTCCGACGACATCATCGACATCGCGTCGCCGTCCGACGAGCTGGGCAAGGCGCAGGGCACGGACCTGCGCGAAGGCGTGCGCACGCTGCCCATGCTCTATGCGCTGGCCGACCCGGACGCCGACCCGCGGCTGGTGGAGCTGCTGGCCGGCCCGATCGCCGACGACGAGGTGGTCGCCGAGGCCCTGGAGCTGCTTCGCCGTTCGAGTGGACTCGAACGCGCGCGCGTCACCCTTTCCGACTACGCTTCCCGGGCACGTGCCGAGCTCGCAGCGCTGCCCGCTTCCCCTGCCCGCGACGCTTGCGAGTCGGTCGCCGACTACCTGGTCGCGCGGACGCATTAAAAAGGGGCAAAACGGATGTCCATTTTCGGACAAGTCTGGCTGTGGAGCTTGTTGGCGTTTTTCGTCGGCGCGCTCGTGGCCTGGTTGGTCCTGGTGTTACCGGCGCGCAAGCGCATTCGTGAGCTCGAAGAGGCGCTGGCGTCCGCGCACGCCGAGAACGCCCGCACGCCGGCCAACGCGGCCGCGCTCGCCGCGTCGGCCCGCACTTCGGTGCTGCCGCCGGTGGACGCCCCCGAAGAGCCGGTGGGTTCGGTCGCCTCCGGGTTCGCCGAGCCCGACCGCGAGCCGGCCTGGACGCGCGACGAACGCGAGCACGCGCCGACCGAGCTGATCGCCGCCACGCCGCCCGCCGGGTTCGACCCGGAGGCGGAGTACGACGCCGAGTACCGCCTGGCCGACGAGCCGGCGCCGGAACCCGAGCGCGCGGAGCCGGCGGCGGTGTCCGCCGTCGACAGCGGCTCGATGTACCGCGCCGCCGCGACGGAGTACCTGAGCCCGGTCTCGCGCGAGTCGGACAGCGGTTACCACCACGCGGTCGAAGACTTCGACGGTGCCGAGTTCGACACTGCCGACGAAGACCACGCCAGCGGCCACCACCGGGCCGTGGAACCGTTCGAGAGCAAGCTGGAGCCATTCGAAAGCCGGCTCGAGCCGGCGGCCGAGGAACCGGTGTCGTTGTTCCAGCCCGCCGCGGAACAGTCCGAATCGGACTGGTTCTCGAAGCAGCTGCCCGAGCGCTCGCCCTTCGAGGACGCACCGGGTGGCGACTACCTCGACGAGCCGGAGTCCACGGAGCACCTCACGCCGGGCGCGGCCGCCCCGGTGACTCCCGCCGAGGACGTCGCCGAAGAGTCCACAGAGGAACCGCCGGAACCCGGCGGCCTCCCGAAGCGCCAGCCCCGCGAGTCGCCGCGCGGCGGGTTCGACCCGCCGCAGCCGATCCAGCCGTCGATGCGCGCGGTCGAACGCCGCGAACCCGACCTCACGGGCGCGCACAGCGGTTCGCTGTTCGAGCCGTCGGTGCAGCCCAACCAGGTCGCCGCCATGGCCGCCCCCGAACCGCCCCCGGCCCGCGACACCGCCGAGGACTCCGTGCCCCCTGGCCCCTTCGGCCCGGGCTCGGCCATGCCCCGCCCCGGCGGCGGCCGACCCTCGGACGCCTTCACGGTCAAGGCGAGCGTCACGGCGTTGCGGTACTGCACCGAGGAATCCCCGCAGTTCCCCCGCATGGTCGCGGAAGTCTGGTTCCGCACGGCCGCGGACGCCGAACGCGTCGGCTTCCGGCCGCTTTCTTGATTGCTTGCGGCTTCGCCGGAGCAATCAAGAAAGCTGTGTTTTTGGCGTCGGCTCCGCCGCCGCGTGCGAGATCGCCTTTGAGCCGGCTCCTTCCCACCCGACATGGTCGGCCCGGGGGGCCGCCCACATCGGGTGGGAAGAAACCGGCGCGATCTCGCTCTGTGGCTGAGTTTTCTGTGCTTCAGAGAATCAAACGACAGTCCAGGTGTCCTTGCCGCGCAGCAGGCCCTGCAGGTCCGGCTTGCGGGCGGCGCGAGCCTCTTCCACCTGGGCCCGGGCGCCGTCGTCGTAAGTGGGGCGTTCGACGGAGCGCAGGATGCCCGTGGGGACGTGGTTGAGGTTCTGGTCGCCGAGGCGGGTGAGCGCGAAGGCGTACGACGTGTCGGCGATCGACGGGTCGTGGACGACCAGGTTGTCCTCGCCGATGTCGGTCACCTTGGCGACGTCGAGGCCGCCCCATTCGCCGCGGCGGACGCCGTACTCGCCTTCGGCGCCGAAGCGGATGGGCTCGCCGGCCTTCAGCGGGATGAGCCGGGACGCGGCCTCGTCCTTGTCCTTCAGCACGTCGAAGGCGCCGTCGTTGAAGATGGGGCAGTTCTGGTAGATCTCCACCACGGCCGAGCCGCGGTGGCGGGCCGCCGCCTCGAGGACCTCGGTGAGGCCCTTGCGGTCGGAGTCCAGCGCGCGCCCCACGAACGACGCCTCGGCGCCGATGGCCAGCGACAGCGGGTTGAACGGCGTGTCCACCGAACCCATCGGCGTCGACTTGGTGACCATGCCCTGGCCCGAGGTCGGCGAGTACTGGCCCTTCGTCAGGCCGTAGATCCGGTTGTTGAACAGCAGGATCTTGATGTTCACGTTGCGGCGCAGCGCGTGGATCAGGTGGTTGCCGCCGATGGACAGCGCGTCGCCGTCGCCGGTGACGACCCACACCGACAGGTCCGGGCGCGTGGTGGCCAGGCCGGTCGCGATCGACGGCGCGCGGCCGTGGATCGAGTGCATGCCGTAGGTGTTGAGGTAGTACGGGAAGCGCGACGAGCAGCCGATGCCCGAGATGAACACGATGTTCTCGCGCTTGAGACCCAGCGTCGGCAGGAACGACTGCACGGCGTTGAGCACCACGTAGTCACCGCAGCCGGGGCACCAGCGAACTTCCTGGTCGGACTTGTAGTCCTTGGCCTTCTGCGGTTCATCGGTGGTGGGAACGAGGTCCAGACCACCGAGCTGCGGCAGTCCGAGGTCGATGGCGGTCACTTGACGCCCTCCGCGATGGTGCTGGTGATGATTTCTGCGAACACGTTCTGCAGCTCTTCGGCCTTGAACGGCAGCCCCGCCACCTTGGTGTACGACTGCACGTCCACCAGGTACTTCCCACGCAGCAGCAGCGCGAGCTGGCCCAGGTTCATCTCCGGCACCACGACCTTGTCGTAGGAGCGGAGCACGTCGCCCAGATTGGCGGGCAGCGGGTTGAGGTGACGCAGGTGCGCCTGCGCGATCGGCATGCCGAGCTTGCGCACGCGCCGGCAGGCCGCGCCGATCGGGCCGTAGGACGAGCCCCAGCCGAGCGCGAGCACGCGGGCCTTGCCGCCTGAGGGGTCGTCGACCACGAGGTCGGGCACGTCGATGCCGTCGACCTTGGCCTGGCGCAGCCGCACCATCTTGTCGTGGTTGTCGGGATCGTAGGAGATGTGCCCGGTGCCGTCGGCCTTCTCCAGGCCGCCGATGCGGTGCTGCAGCCCCGGCGTGCCCGGCACGGCCCAGGCGCGCGCCAGCGTCTCCGGGTCGCGCACGTACGGCCAGAACTCACCGGAGTCGTTGGTGGCGTTGGGTTCCGTGGCGAACTCGACGCGCAGGTCCGGCAGGTCCTCGACGTTCGGGATCAGCCACGGCTCGGAGCCGTTGGCGATGGCGCCGTCGGAGAGCAGCAGCACCGGCGTGCGGTACTTCAGCGCGATCCGCGTGGCCTCGATCGCCGCGTCGAAGCAGTCGGCCGGCGAGAGCGGCGCGATGATCGGCACGGGCGATTCGCCGTTGCGCCCGAACATGGCCTGCAGGAGGTCGGCCTGCTCGGTTTTCGTCGGCAGGCCGGTGGACGGACCACCGCGCTGCACGTCGATCACGACCAGCGGCAGCTCCGTCATCACGCCGAGCCCGATGGTCTCGGACTTGAGCGCGATGCCCGGGCCGGAGGTCGAGGTGACGCCCAGCGCACCGCCGTAGGACGCGCCCAGCGCCGCGCCGATGCCGGCGATCTCGTCCTCGGCCTGGAACGTGATGATGCCGAAGTTCTTGTGCTTGGACAGCTCGTGGAGGATGTCCGACGCCGGGGTGATCGGGTAGGTGCCCAGCAGGATCTGCAGCCCGGACTGCTGCCCGGCCGCCACGATCCCGTAGGCCAGCGCGGTGTTGCCGGTGATCTGCCGGTAGGTGCCCTGGTCGAGCTTCGCGGGCGCGACCTCGAACGTGGTCGCGAACGACTCGGTGGTCTCGCCGTAGTTCCAGCCCGCGCGGAACGCCAGCACGTTGGCCTCGGCGATGTCCGGCTTCTTCGCGAACTTCTCGTGCAGGAACCGCTCGGTGCCCTCGGTCGGCCGGTGGTACATCCACGACAGCAGGCCGAGCGCGAACATGTTCTTGCACCGCTCGGCGTCCTTCTTGCCGAGGCCGGTGTCGGCGAGCGCGCCCTGCGTGAGTGTCGACATGGCGACCCGGTGGACCTGGAAGGCCGAGAGCGTCTCGTCGTCGAGCGGGTCGTTGTCGTACCCGACCTTCACGAGGTTGCGCTTGGTGAACTCGTCGGTGTTGAGGATGATCGTGCCGCCGTGGGGCACATCGCGCAGGTTCGCCTTCAGCGCCGCGGGGTTCATCGCCACCAGCACGTCGGGCCGGTCGCCGGGGGTGAGGATGTCGTAGTCGGCGAAGTGCACCTGGAACGACGAGACACCCGGGATCGTGCCCTGCGGCGCCCGGATCTCGGCGGGGAAGTTCGGCATCGTCGACAAGTCGTTGCCGAAGGCCGCGGCCTCGGACGTGAACCGGTCGCCCGTCAGCTGCATGCCGTCACCCGAGTCACCCGCGAACCGGATCACGACCCGATCCAGTTTGCTGACTTCGGTGGACCTCGAGCTGGTCAGGGAAGCGTTGCTGTGGCCGTTGCCGGCCGCCGTGCTTCCCGGACCGCCGTTCGCACTCGTGCTCATGGGTCAGGGAATCCCTCTCTCCCGACGTGCTGCGACCCCGGGTCGGCCCCCGGGGAAACGCCCGCCCGGCGATGTCGGCTGGATCACCAGGCCACTCCCGAGGTTACTCGTCGGGGACTCGGGAGTTCCCGAAGTGTGGGGTTCCCGGAGAGGAAGGTTTCCCTCCCGGCATCGGTGACGGGCGCACTTCGTTACCTGTAACCGATGGTAACGGGATTAACCGGGTAGCCGCAGTGACGCACGTCTCCCCCTGATGGTCCACACAAACCGGATTTCCCGGTTTGTGACACGGACGATGCCACCGAATGGACTGGTCCCGCATCCGCGTCCCGACATGTGGATGAGTTCCATTCGAGTTCTCGATGAACGCGCGAGCGCACCTGGATCAGCCCTGCGGGTTCGGTGGCCGTTCCAGCAGCCGCGACAGCACGACCGTCGACACGGTGCGGTCGATGATCTCCAGGCCCCGCAGTCGTTCCAGCGCCGTCTCGAGGTGGTGGATGTCGGCGGCGCGCAGGTGCACGATCGCGTCGGCCGCACCCGAGACGGTGTAGGCGGCCACGACTTCCGGCAGCGGTTCGAGCCGCGCGCGGATGCGGGCCGGCGTGACGTTGCCCTGGCAGTGGACCTCCACGAACGCCTCGGTGCCCCACCCGAGCGCCTCCGGGTCGACCACCGCCGTGAAGCCGCGCAGCACACCCGTTTCCAGCAGCCGATCGACGCGGCGCTTCACCGCCGGGGCCGACAGCCCCACGACTTTGCCGATCTCGGCGTAGCTCGAACGCGCGTTGGCCACGAGACAGGAAACGATTCGCTGGTCGATGGTGTTCACACGCAATGTTTAGCAGGTATGTGCGCAGCGAACAGCGATTGATTGCGTATTAGGCCGACCTTAGTCTGCGTCTATGCAGGCAGAGTCTGTGCAGCGCGTGCCCACCACCCGCCGTTACCTGATGTGCCCGCCGCGGTTCTTCGCGGTGGACTACGTGATCAACCCCTGGATGGACCCGACCAAGCCGGTCAGCGCCGACGTCGCCGTGGCGCAGTGGACCGAGCTGCGCGACACGTACCGGCGCCTCGGCCACACCGTCGAGGAGATCGAGCCGCAGCCGGGCCTGCCCGACATGGTGTTCGCGGCGAACTCCGGCACGGTCGTGGACGGGCGCGTGCTCGGCTCGCGCTTCCGGGCGCCGCAGCGCGCGGCCGAGGCCGAGCACTTCCGCCGCTGGTTCGTCGAGCACGGCTACCGCGACCTCACCATGCCCGAGCGCATCAACGAGGCCGAGGGCGACTTCGCCTGGACCGGCCGGCTGCTGCTCGCCGGCACCGGTTTCCGCACCGACCAGGCCGCGCACGCGGAGGCGCAGGAGGTGCTCGGCGTGCCGGTGGTGTCGCTGAGCCTCGTCGACCCGCGCTACTACCACCTCGACACGGCACTGTTCGTGCTCACCGAGGCCGACGGTGGGAGTGGTGGCCAGATCGCCTACTACCCGGAGGCCTTCTCGCCCGGCTCGCGAAGGGTGCTGCGGCGCTTGTTCCCCGACGCGGTGATCGCCACGGCTGCCGATGCTGCGTGCTTCGGCCTCAACGGGGTGTCCGACGGGCGCAACGTCGTGCTGCCCCTGGAGGCGACCGGGCTGGGCGCGGAGCTTGCCTCGCGCGGCTACGAGCCCGTCTACCTGGACATTTCCGAACTGCGGAAGGCCGGCGGCGGGCCGAAGTGCTGCACTTTGGAGATTCGCAAATAACTTTGTGTAGATAGTGTAACTACTCCATTTGCCAATCCGATTAATCGGGACACCAGGAGGTCCGACGCTCCGAACCGGGACGAGGTGCGATGGTCAACTTCACCGTGCACGGCATCGGCAGGCCCCAGCGCGCGCTCGACCCGGGCGAGGACGAACGCTGGATCACGGTGGAGCAGTTCGAGACCTTGCTGGACGTGGTCGCCCGGTGCCCCGAGTCGCGGCTGACGTTCGACGACGGGAACGTCTCGGACGTCGAGGTGGCGTTGCCGAGGTTGGTGGAGCGCGGGTTGCGCGGGGAGTTCTTCCCGCTCGCCGGCCGCGTCGGGTCGCGGGGGTTCGTGGACCGAGCAGGGCTGCGCTCGCTGGTGGCGGCGGGAATGGACGTGGGGTCACACGGATGGGACCGGTTCGGCGGACGGCGGCTCGAGGAGCGGGTCCTGCGCCGGGAACTCGATGCGGCGCCGCGGTTGCTGGGGGAGCTGAGCGGACGGGCGGTGCGCCGGTACTCACTGTCGGGGCGGCGCGTGGATCGGCGGGTGTTGGGTCGGCTTCGGGAGGCGGGGGCGACGCGGGTTTATGCCGGGCGAGGGCCTGGCGCGGGTGGGGAGTGGTTGCAGCGGCGGGTTGAGGTGCATCGGGATCTCGAGCGCCGATGGGTTGAGAGCGTGGTGGGGCGGCGGCCGGGCGGGTGGTCTGGGCGGTTTCTTGCGTTTTAGGTTTGGGCCGACCCCGCCAGTCCAACGCAACAGGCAGCCCACCGCTCACCGCAACGAACGGCCCACCAGCCAACGCACGGGCCTCACTCAGTGCACCTCCGCACTCGGCCGCGCAGCCCACCGCTCACCGCAACGAACGGCCCACCAGCCAACGCACGGGCCTCACTCAGTGCACCTCCGCACTCGGCCGCGCACCCCACCGCCTCACCGCAACGAACGGCCCACGAATCACCGCAACGGCCCCTGACCAAGGCAGGGCCGTATCACCCAGGCCCCTTCCCGCACCCCGATCCGAAGCCTCACTGCGGCCGCCGAGCCGTTGTCAAGGCACGCTTTCCCGCCTTGACAACGGCTCAGCGGCCGTCAGCACACTCCAGCTTCGGGGTGCACGCCCAACGCACGCCGCCCCGCGGGGCCAACACCCCCGAAACCCGCACGCCGCCCCGCGGGGCCAACACCCCCGAAACCCGCACGCCGCCCCGCGGGGCCAACACCCCCGAAACCCGCACGCCGCCCCGCGGGGCCAAC
>NZ_JBSGDT010000004.1:310443-334890 GCF_053602515.1 Amycolatopsis sp. NPDC004368
TAACACCCCCGACCCCGCACGCCGCCCCGCGGGGCCAACACCCCCGACCCCGCACGCCGCCCCGCGAGGACAACACCCCAACACCCGCAACCCGCCCCGCGGGACCCCAGCCACCCCGCAAGCACTTGCGGCAAGTCGGCGGGTCCACTGCACCTGAACTGTGTGCCGGTGTTCGGGACGTGAGTTGTCGCGAGTCCACGAACATTCCCCTGTCGTAGCTGCGGTTTCGTCAATCTCATCCACCCAGTGAGAAAACCACCCACATCAACCTCTTGTCACAGCCTGCAGCTCAGGCGCATCCTGTCCGCACGCCGCAACCAGTAAGGAAACTTTCCTAACTAACCTCGACAGGGAGCCTCGATGAGGAAGCTGATCCTGTTCGCAGCCATGGCCATCACTGCCGCAGTGATGCCGACAGCGGCGGCATCGGCACAAGCGCCGGCCGCCGCTGGACAAGCTCAAGTCCAAGCCCGACCGGCCGCCGGCCCAACGGCGGCGCAGCTACTCGCCAAGACCACCAGCTGCAACCAGATCTCCAACGGCAAGTACAAAACCGACGAGGACACCAGCACCAAGACGGTAGCCGTGTGCGACGCCAACGGAGCAGTCTTCTGGAAAGCCGACATGGACATCGACTGCGACGGACAGCGCACCTCGCAGTGCAACGAAGACACCGACTGCTGTTTCCAAGCCGACACGGCGTTCCACCAGAGCGACGGCCGCCCCCTGAACGCCGCCACTTTGCCCTACATCGTGGTCCCCAGTTCGAGCAGCACCTGGAACTACAGCTCCTCCGGCCTCAAGGGCGGCGGCAGCTGCGCGGTGATCTACAACGGTAAAGTCGAGTACGCCGTGATCGGTGACACCGGGCCGACCGCGATCATCGGGGAGGCTTCCTATGCGACGGCGAAGGATCTGGGCATCAACCCCGACCCGTCCAACGGTGGCACCGACTCCGGCGTGACCTACATCTGCTTCAAGAACTCGAAGGTCTCGCCCATCGAGAACCACGGCGCGGCCACGAGTACGGGCCAGGGTCTCGCGAGCACGTTCGTGAACAACAACTGACTCGACCGCGAACCTGAAACGCCGGGGAAGCTTTGTCGAGCTTCCCCGGCGTTTCGTCGGTTCTTGGCCGGAATCGGGTCACTGTAACGAAAAAATGTTGTCGAGACCACGGCCGCCAGTCGAATCAGTGCCGAATCTGCGCACAATCGATACCAAATCCGGTTGCCATTTCTCCACTGGCCTGAACGGGTAACGAACCGCCCCCGCGCGCCGACCAAGGGATCAGCGAATGCGGGCGGAGGTTCAAGCGTGAGGATCAGTGTCTTCGGGCTGGGGTACGTGGGGTGTGTGTCCGCGGCTTGTCTGGCGGGCAACGGCCACGAGGTCGTCGGGGTCGACGTGAACCCCGTGAAGGTGGACCTCGTGACGCGCGGCAACGCGCCGGTGGTCGAGGAGCGCATCGGGGAGCTGACGGCCGAGGTCGTGGCGTCGGGGGCGCTGCGCGCGACCACCGACGTGGCCGAAGCGGTGGCGGCGACCGACGTGTCGCTGGTCTGCGTGGGCACGCCGTCGGCGCCCAACGGCAGCCTGTCCACCGAGTACCTCGAGCGCGTGGCCGACGAAATCGGCGAAGCGCTGGCGAACAAAGCAACCAGGCACACTGTCGTGTTCCGCAGCACCATGCTGCCGGGCACCTGCCTCGACCTGCTCGTGCCGATCCTGGAGAAGGCCAGCGGCCGCACCGCGGGTGTCGACTTCGGGGTCGCGGTGAACCCGGAGTTCCTGCGCGAGGGCACCAGCGTGCGCGACTTCTTCGACCCGCCCAAGACCGTGATCGGCGAGCTCGACAGCGCCAGCGGCGACATCGTCGCGCAGCTGTACACGGGCCTGCCCGGCGACGTCTTCCGCGTGCCCATCCCGGTCGCGGAGATGACCAAGTACGCCGACAACGCCTTCCACGGCTTGAAGATCGGCTTCGCCAACGAGCTCGGCGCCGTGTGCCGCGCGCTGGGACTCGACTCGCACAAGGTGATGGACGTGTTCCTCGCCGACCGCAAGCTCAACGTGAGCCCCGCGTACCTGCGCCCGGGCTTCGCGTTCGGCGGCTCGTGCCTGCCGAAGGACCTGCGCGGACTGGTCTACGCCGCGCGGCGCGCCGACGTGTCGGTGCCGATCCTCGAACACGTGCTGCCCTCGAACGAAGATCACCTGCAGCGGGCGTTCGACCTGGTCGCGCGCACCGGCAAGCGCAAGGTCGGCCTGTTCGGCCTGTCGTTCAAGCCAGGCACCGACGACCTGCGCGAGAGCCCGCTCGTCGAGCTCGCCGAGCGGCTGCTGGGCAAGGGGTTCGACCTCAAGATCTACGACGCCAACGTGAGCCTCTCGCGGCTCATGGGCGCCAACCGCGAGTACATCGAGAGCCGGTTGCCGCACCTCGGGCAGCTGCTCGCGGGTTCGGTCGAGGAGGTGCTGGAGCACGCCGAGGTGTGCCTCGTCGGCACCGCCGACCCGGCCGTGCTGGCCGCGCTTCCCCACGGCGGCGAGCAGACGCTCGTCGACCTCGTCCGCATCCCCGACGCCGAGGTGCGCCGGGCCGAAGAGGGATACGTCGGCCTTGCCTGGTGACAAGAAAAAAGCCCTGATCCTGGTCGAGAACCTCTCGGTGCCGTTCGACCGCCGCGTGTGGCAGGAGTGCCAGACGCTGCGTGACGCCGGCTGGGAGGTGCACGTGATCTGCCCGCAGGGCACGAAACGCGACACCGAACCCGAAGCCGTGATCGACGAGGTGCACATCCACCGCTACCCGCTCAAGGCGGCGACCGGTGGCCCCGCCGGCTACGCGCAGGAGTACGGCTCCGCGCTCTGGCACACCTTCCGGCTGGCCCGCAAGGTCGGTCCGGTCGACGTGGTGCACGCCTGCAACCCGCCCGACCTGCTGTTCCTCGTGGCGCGCATGCTCAAGCGCCAGGGCGCGAAGTTCATCTTCGACCAGCACGACCTCGTGCCGGAGCTGTACCTCTCGCGCTTCGACCGCGGCCAGGACCTGCTCTACCGCGGCGTCTGCGCGCTGGAACGCTCCACCTACCGCGCGGCCGACGTCGTGATCGCCACCAACGAGAGCTACCGCCAGGTCGCCCTCATCCGCGGCGGCAAGCGACCCGAGGACGTGTTCGTGGTCCGCAGTGCACCCGTGGTCGAGCGCTTCCACGAGGTTCCGGTGGAGCAAGAGCTCAAGCGCGGCAAACCGCACCTGCTCTGCTACCTCGGCGTGATGGGGCCGCAGGACGGCGTGGACTACGCGTTGCGCGCGCTGGCTTCCCTGCGCGACGAGATCGGCCGCGACGACTGGCACGCCGTGTTCGTGGGCGCGGGCGACGCGTTCGACGACGTGGTGGCGCTGTCGAAGCAGCTGGGACTGGAGAACCAGGTCGAGTTCACCGGTCGCGTGTCCGATGCCGACCTGCTGCGCTACCTGTCGGCGGCCGACGTCTGCCTCTCACCCGACCCGCTCAACCCGCTCAACGACGTGTCGACCATGAACAAGATCATGGAGTACATGGCGATGAGCAAGCCCATCGTCTCGTTCGAGCTGCGGGAAGCCCGGGTTTCAGCGGGCGAGGCCGCGCTCTACGCGCCGGCCAACGACGAGACCGAGTTCGCGAAGCGCGTCGCCGTGCTGCTCGACGACCCGCAGATGCGCGTCCGGATGGGCGAACTCGGCAAGGCACGGGTCAGCGGGCCGCTGGCCTGGGAGAACTCGCAGAAAGCGCTGCTCGCGGCGTATGAGCGGGCCGTGCGCTGAGTCCGTGTGGTTGATCGCGGTTTGAACAAGGTTCGTGCGTTCGGTGTAACCAACGCCTCCAGCACGACGACGGGGTCAGTGACCGGTACGCCACTTTCGGAGGGGAGACCCCGGTTTTGAGTGACGACACGGTACGGCTTTCGATGGTGGGACAGGTTCTGCGCAGACGCTGGCGGGCGCTGCTGATCCTGGCGGTCGTGGGGGCGGGCGTCGGTGCCGGGGCTTCGGTCGTGCTCTCGCCCGGGTACGAGACCACGGCGAGTGTGCTGCTGCAAGGACCGCGCCAGGCCGACGAGCTGCTCACGCAGGCTCAGGTCGCCACCAGCTCGGTGGTCCTGGACCGCGCGGCCGCCGCGCTCGGGATGCGGGACGCCGGTCCGGACCTGCAGAAGAAGGTCACCGCCTCGGTGGCGCAGGGCAACGTCGTGGCGATCAGTGCTTCCAGCGACAGCCCGGAGCACGCGCAGCAGCTGGCCGATCAGGTGGCCAAGGAGTTCGTGAAGTACTCCACGCAGCTGCTGTCGAACGCGGCCGGCTCGTCGGCGCAGCTCGCGCAGGAGCAGCGCGAGGCACTGCGCCAGCAGGTGGCGCAGACCAACCAGCGCATCCTCGACCTCTCGCGATCGGTCACGGACGGCCAGACGGTGGAGGGCGTGCAGGTCCGCACGGAGCTGCAGGGCCTGCGCACGTCGCTGGAGCAGGCGATGAACAACCTCGACGCGGCCGACGCGGCCACGGGCGCCGGGAACATGGTCGTGATGGGGCCGTCGGAGAAGCCGACCGCGCCCGCACCGCCCACGCTGCCGCAGCTCGCCGGTGGCGGCGCCATCCTGTTCTTCCTCATCGGTCTCCTCAGTTACCTCTTCGGCGCGCGCAGCGACCGCCGGCCGCGCAGCGAGACGGAGATCGGCTCGGCGCTGGGCGCGCCGGTGCTGGCGAGCGTCGACGTGCCGGAGACCGGCGAAGCCGAACGCACCGGTGGTTTCCGGGGCGCGCTGCGCCGGGTGATGGGCAGCGACAAGCCGTGGAACCTGCCGGAGGTGCCGGCTTCGGCCGACGCGGCCAGCCGCGAAGTGCGCTACCGCCGGGTGTTCGCCCGGCTGGGCACCGACCGCGACGGCGTGCTGCGGCTGCTCGTGCTTGTCGCCGCCGGCGACAGCGCGGCGCGGCGCGCGGTGGCGCAGTTCGCGAAGGTCGCCGAGACCGAGCGCGTGCGGGTGGAGCTGTCGGTCGCCGAGGTCACCGTGGGCTCCGGTGTGCAGCCGACAGTGCCCGACGGCACCGCCGGCGTGCTCGTGGTGCTCTCGGTCGGCAGCCGCAGCGCGTGGGAGCTGGTGACGATCGCCGAGGCGTGCGCCGACGCCGGCCACGAGGTGCTCGGCGCCGTGCTCACGCGCCAGGTCCGCGTCACCGGGAAACCACGCAGAGAACCGGCGTCGGCCGGCCCACCCCAGGTCCCGGTGGACCGTGACGTGATGGCAGGTTCGGCATGACCAGTTCGCAGAGCTTCTCGCCGCCACTGATCGACTTCCAGCGCCTGATCGTCGCCGTCCGCCGGCACCGCCGGCTGTGGGTCACCTTCGCCCTGCTGGGCCTGGTGATCGGCGGCGCGGTGGCCGTGCTGCTCCCGGCTCCGCCGACCGCGGTCACCAAGATCATCGTGATCCACCCCGACGACTCGCCGACCGACAGCGGCACGCTGATGCGCACCGACGTCGCCGTGCTGGAGACCGCGAAGATCGCGTCGGACGCCCTGAAGAAGGTGCACAGCACCGAGGCGACCGAAGACTTCCTGAAGGACTACACCGGCCTGGGCCTGACCAACAACGTCATGCAAGTGACGGTCACGGCCAAGACCAAGGAAGACGCGCTGGCCAAGGCGCAGGCGCTGGCGGAGGTGTTCATCGCCGACCACGTGAAGCGCAACCAGGCCGCCGCGAACGCCCAGGCCAAGGCCCTGCTCGACCAGCGCACGCAGGCCCAGCAGCAGCTCGCGCAGATCGACGCGCAGGCCGCCGCCGAGGCGGACAAGGGCAGCCGCGCCAACGCGGGCACGCTGGAGCAGCTCTACACCCAGCGCGCGGACCTCGTGTCGAAAGTCGCCGACCTGCAGAACCAGGCGCAGCAGGCGGGCATCGGCTCGCCGCAGGTCGCCGCGGGCACGCAGATCGTGGACGCGCCGGCGATTCTGAAGGTGTCGCTGCCGAAGACCGTCGCCACCAACGGCGCGATCGGTTTCGCGCTGGGGCTCGCCCTCGGGCTCGGCCTGGCCGTGGTCACCGCGCTCGTGCGCGACCGGCCCGTACTGCGGCGCGAGATCTCCGAGAACCTCGGTGCCTCGGTGATCGCGCAGGTGCCGTCGAAGCTGCGGGGCCCGAAGCGGCTGTGGGCGAAGTCGAAGCCGGTGGTGGAACGCAAGCGCATCGCGGTGACGCTGGTGCGCGCGGCCCGCGCCGAACGCGGCCCGCTGTCGCTGCTGGAACTCGGCGCGCCCGATGTGGCCGCGGCGCTGGCGGTGGACATGGCCGCGGAGCTGGCCGACGACGGGCCGGTGGTGGTGGTCGACGACCTGCCGGGCCGCGACGCCACCAAGCTGAGCACGGCCGGCGACGTGAAGGTGGTCGCCGTCGGTGACCCGTCGATCAAGCGGGCCGTGTACCGCCTGGGCGTCGGCACGGTCGCACCCGGCACGGCGTGGACGGACCTCGAGTACCTCGGCACGGAGACCGTGCTGGTGGTGCGCTCGGGCCACGCGAACACGCTGTGGCTGCACACCGTGGCCCGCCAGCTCGCCGACTGCGGGATCCCGATCCTCGGCGTGGTCCTCGTCGACCCCGACCCGAAGGACAAGACGGACGGCACGCTGTGGGACGGCCTGCACACCGCGTTGCGCGGACGCGCGTCCGTGGTCGCGGCCAAGCAGCTGGAGAAGCCGGCCGAGAAACCGGTGGAGCCGCCGCGGAAGTTCGTGGAGCAGGAGCCGGAGAAGCCGATCGACTGGCCGGTGGAGCACGACAGCGAGAAGACGGTCGAGTCGTCGGTGATCAAGCCCGCCAAGCCGAACAAGCCCGCCAAGCCCGCCAAGCCCGCCGAGTCACAGGACCACCTCGAAGCGCCGACCCGGCGCCTGAGCCCGGTGCCGCGCAAGCCCGAAGAGCGCGCGCCCGAGCAACGCAAGTCCGAACCCGGCAACTCCGAGATGCCGACCAAGAAGTTCGCGCCCGTCCAGTCCGGTCCGGAAAGCTAGAGAGGCAAACGCCCATGTGCGGCATCGCAGGTGCCTACCACTGGCCGGACGGCGGCCCGCTGGTCGATCGGCTCACGAAGTGCCTCGCGCACCGCGGGCCCGACGGCTCGGGCCGCTACGACCACCGTGCCGGTGCCGGGGAAGTCCACTTCGGACACCGCCGGTTGTCGATCGTCGACCTGTCCGGGACCGGCGCGCAGCCGATGGTCGCCGAGGGGCTCGCGCTCACGTACAACGGCGAGCTCTACAACGCTCCCGAGCTGCGGGCCGAGCTCGAAGGCAAGGGCGTGCGGTTCCGCGGCACGTCCGACACCGAGGTGCTGCTGCGCGCGTGGCGCGAGTGGGGCCTCGAGTGCCTGCCGCGGCTGCGCGGGATGTTCGCGTTCGGCGTGTTCGACGAACGCACCGGCGAGCTGACGCTGGTGCGCGACCAGCTGGGCATCAAGCCGCTGTTCTTCGTGCGGCGAAACGGTGGTGTCGCGTTCTCCTCGGAGCTCAAGGCGCTGGCCACCGAGCTCGGCGGCACGCTGGAAGTCGACAAAGCGGCACTCATCGCGTCGCTGCTCTACTACTGGGTGCCCGACAGCCGCTGCGCGTACCGCGAGGTCGAGAAGCTGCAGCCCGGCACGTGGGTGCGGTTCCGGACCGACGGCACGAGCGAGCGCGGTGCGTACTGGTCGCTGCGTCAGGTCGCGGAAGAGGGCGAGGCGTACCGCGGGGACGTCGACCTGCACCAGGTCATCGCCGACTCCACGAGCAAGCACCTGCTCTCCGACGTCCCGGTCGCCACGTTCCTCTCCGGCGGCCTCGACTCCAGTTACCTGACCGCGCTCGCCGCGCGCCAGCAGCCCGGGATCTCGGCCTACACCATCGGTTTCCGCGCCGAGGACGCCAAGTTCGAGGCGATGCCGGACGACCTGAAGTACGCCCGGATCGTGGCCGGGAAGTTCGGCGTCGACCTGCACGAGATCGAGATCGCGCCGCAGGTGCTCGACCTGCTGCCGCGCATGACGTACCACCTCGACGAGCCCATCGGCGACCCCGCGGCCATCAACTCGTTCCTCATCTGCACGGCCGCACGCGAGGCCGGCGTGAAGGTGATGTTGTCGGGCATGGGCGCCGACGAGATGTTCGCCGGCTACCGCAAGCACTACGCGAACCAGCTGGCCCTGCGCTACCAACGCGTGCCGGGGCTGGTGCGCAAGCCGATCGAGACGGTCGTGGACCGGCTGCCGGTCGCCTCCGCCAGCCGCGGCTACCGCACGGTGCGGTTCGCGAAGCGGTTCCTGTCGTTCGCGGAGCTGCCGGAGGAGACGGCGTTCCGGCGCAGCTACACGATGTACGACCGCGGCGAGCTGCTGAACCTCGTGAACCCGGACCTCGCCCCCGACGTCGACGACGTGCTGACCGAGCACGCCGACACGTACCACGACCAGCACCTGCGTGACTACGTGAACCGCATGTGCCTGGCCGACACGCGGATGTTCCTGCCGGGCTTGAACCTCACCTACACCGACCGGTCGACGATGGCCGTGAGCACCGAGGTGCGCACGCCGTTCGTCGACGTCGAGGTGGTCAAGGCCGCATTTCGCGTGCCCGGCAACCGCAAGATCGTCGGCCGCCAGGGCAAGGCGGCGCTCAAGGAAGCCGCGCTGGCGATCCTGCCGAAGGAGATCGTCTACCGCCCGAAGGGCCTCTTCAGCGCTCCGCTGCGGGCGTGGATGAGCCGTGACCTCGCGCCGCTGGTGCGGGAGGTCGTGAACGAGGGTGTGCTCGTCGAATCCGGGTTCCTGCGCCGCGATGCGCTGCAGAAGCTCGTGGCCGAGGACGCCGCCGGGCAGCAGGACCGCGCGAAGCACCTCTGGCACGTGCTGACCCTCGAGTACTGGTACCGCGCCGCATCGTCCACCGAGATCTCAAGCAGCTGAGTTTTCAAAGCTAGGAGCGCTGTGAAGCAGGTAGTGCAGAACTACAAGAGCGGGGAGCTGGCCCTCCTCGACGTCCCGGTCCCGGCGTGCAAACCGGGTGGCGTGCTCGTGCGCACGGTGTACTCGTTGATCTCGACCGGCACCGAGATGATGAAGGTCTCCGAGGCCAGCATGTCGATGATCGGCAAGGCGCGCTCGCGGCCGGACCAGGTCGCCAAGGTCATGCAGAGCGTCGCGACCAACGGGCTCGCCGCCACCTACCGCAAGGTCACGAGCAAGCTCGACTCCTACACGCCGCTGGGCTACTCGCTGTCCGGTGTGGTCGTGGAGGTCGGCGCCGGGATCGACGACGTGGCGGTGGGCGACGTCGTGGCGTGCGCCGGCAACGAGCACGCGCTGCACTCCGAGCTCAACTGGGTGCCCAAGAACCTCTACGCCCGCGTGCCCGCCGGCCTCGAACCGCGCCACGCGGCGTTCGGCACGGTCGGGTCGATCGCGATGCAGGGTGTGCGCCGTGGTGAGCCGCAGCTCGGTGACCTCGCGCTGGTGATCGGGCTCGGCCTGATCGGGCAGCTCGTGGTGCAGCTTCTGGTCGCCTCGGGGGTGCGGGTCGTCGGCGTGGACCCGGACCCGTCACGGTGTGAGCTGGCCGAGCAGCTGGGCGCGCTGGCCTGCGCGCACCCGGGGTCGGACACGATCGAGAGCGCCGTCGTGGAACTTTCCGGCGGCCACGGCGTGGACCAGGTCTACCTGGCCGCGGGTGGCGCCTCGAACGACCCGGTGGAGCTCGCCGCGCGGCTCGCGCGCGACCGCGGCCGCGTGGTCGACATCGGCAAGATCTCGCTCAACCTGCCGTGGAACGCGTACTACGAGAAGGAACTCGACGTCCGCTTCTCGCGCTCCTACGGGCCGGGCCGCTACGACGCCGAGTACGAGCTCGAAGGCCGCGACTACCCGATCGGCTACGTGCGCTGGACCGAGCGCCGCAACATCGAGTGTTTCCTCGACCTGGCCGCGCGCGACAAGCTCGACGTCGAGCCGCTGATCACCCACACCGCCGACTTCTCGACGGCCGTGGAGACCTACAAGTCGCTGCAGGACGGTGAGCTCAAGGCCGTCGCGGTGCTCTTCCAGTACCCGGACGGCCCCGAGGGCCAGGCCGAGCCGGTGGTCTCGTCGGTCGCGCCGCCCGCCGCGCTCACCGCCCGGGCGACCCCGCGCGGGCGCCTTCGCGTCGGGTTCGTCGGCGCCGGCAACTACGCGTCGTCGATGCTGCTGCCGCACCTGGTCGAACAGGACCGCGTGGCACTGTCCGAAGTGGTCACCACGTCGGCGCTCTCGGGCGCCAACGCGAAGCGCAAGTTCGGCTTCGCTCGCGCGACGACCGACCTCGACGCGCTGCTCGCCGACGAGTCCGTGGACACGCTGTTCGTCGTCACCCGCCACAGCAGCCACGCCGAGCTCACGCGCCGCGCGCTGCTCGCCGGCAAGGCTGTGTTCGTGGAGAAGCCGCTGGCGCTGTCGGAGAAGGAGCTGCGCGGGATCGTCGAGGCCATCGAGGAGTCGGGCAACAACCGGCTTCAGGTGGGCTTCAACCGCCGCTTCGCGCCGCTGCTCAACGAAGCCAAGGTGCAGTTCGGGCCACGCCTGGGCCCGGCTTCGGTGCGCTACCTCGTGAACGCGGGTCGCCTGGAGTCCAACAGCTGGTACAACCAGGCCGACTCCGAGGGTTCCCGGTTCGTCGGCGAGGGCGGGCACTTCATCGACACCGTGAGCTGGTTCCTCGGCAGCGACCCGATCTCCGTCTACGCCACCGCGACCCCGGGCAACGACGACCTGCAGGTGCTGCTGCGCTACGCCGACGGCTCGACCGCCGCCATCAGCTACGTGACCAGCGGCTCCACGTCCTTCCAGAAGGAGACGCTGGAAGTGCTGGCCGACGGCAAGGTGCTGAAGTTCGACGACTTCGCCCGCGCTTCGGTGTACGGCAAGAAGCGCTGGGCCAGCTCCCGCATCCCGAAGGGCCGCGACAAGGGCCAGAAGGCCGAGATCGAGGCGTTCGTGACGGCCCTGACCACCGGCGTCGCGATGCCGATCGGCGTCGAGTCGCTGGTGAACACCACGCTGGCCACGCTCGCCGTGAACCGCAGCCTCGAGACCGGCGCGCCGGTGCGGCTGGAGCCGAAGGAGGTGCTCGGCTGATGGATCCCGCCTGGTACCTGCGAAGACTTTCGGCGATGAGCCCGGCCGAGGTCGCCGGGCGCGCCACGGACGTGCTGCGCAAGCAGCAGTGGCGCGGGGTCGCGAAGCAGAAGGCGACCTGGTTGCCGCACCGCGTGTTCGAGCGGCCGGCCGGCGTCGAGGGTGTGTCGGCCGAGGCCCGCGCCGAGCTGCTGGCCACGGCCGAGCGGCTGATGGACGGCCACGCCGAGTACTTCGGCGTGGAGCGCGCGGACCTCGTGGCGCCCGACTGGGCGTTCGACCCGAAGACCGGGCGGCACGCGCCGGCCGACGCGTACTCGTTCGACATCGCCTACCGCAGTGAGGACACGGTCGGCGACATCAAGCAGATCTGGGAGCCCTCGCGCCACCAGCACCTCACCGTGCTGGCCGCCGCCTACGCGGTGACGGGTGAAGACCGCTACGCCAACCGCGTGGCCGACCACCTCAAGTCCTGGTGGGCGGCCAACCCGCCGATGCGCGGCGTGCACTGGGTGAGCGGCATCGAGCTCGGCATCCGCCTGCTGTCGTGGGTGTGGGTGCGCCGGCTGCTCGACGGCTGGTCCGGCGCGTCCGGTCTGTTCGAGGACAATCCCGAGGCGCTGCACCAGATCTGGCACCACCAGCGCTGGCTGGCCGCCTTCCCGAGCCGGGGTTCGTCGGCCAACAACCACGTGATCGCGGAGGACGCCGGGCAGCTGGCGGCCGCGTGCGCGTTCGGCTGGTTCCCCGAGTCGCCGGCCTGGCGCGACGCGGCCTTGAAGTCGCTGGACACGCAGCTGCAGGCCAACACGTTCGCCTCGGGCCTCAACCGCGAGCTCGCCACCGAGTACCACGGCCTGGTGCTGGAGCTGGGTCTCGCGGCCGCGCTCGAAGCCGGGACGCTCGTGCCCGAGTCGACCTGGCTCGTGCTGCGGCGCATGTGCGATGCCCTGGCGTCCATTGTGGACGTGAAGCTGCGGCCGCCGCGCCAGGGCGACGCCGACGACGGCTACGGCTTGATCGTCGACGGCACCGGCACCAGCCGCTGGGCCTCGCTGCTGGCCACCGGCGAGGCGTTGTTCGGTCGCCAGGAGTGGTGGCCGAAGGTGCCGGGTGGCGACGTGCGGACCACCTTGTTCGCCTCGCTCGGGGCTGCCCGAGAGCTCACCGATCCGCGACCCCCTCGGCGGATCGACGACCTCTTCGACGCCGGCGTGACGATCCTGCGCACGCCGGCCGAAGAGCCCGAGGAGATCTGGGTGCGCTGCGACGGAGGGCCCCACGGGTTCCTCGCCATCGCAGCCCACGCGCACGCCGACGCGCTCTCGCTGGAGGTCCGCCACGACGGCGTCGACATCCTCGCCGACCCGGGCACCTACTGCTACCACGGCGAACCCGAGTGGCGCGCCTACTTCCGCTCGACGCTCGGCCACAACACGTTGCAGCTCGGCGGCACCGACCAGTCGGCGTCGGGCGGGCCGTTCCTGTGGACACGCCACGCGCAGACCCGCACGCTCGCGGTGGGCCCGGTGCGCTGGCGCGCCGAGCACGACGGCTACGGCCCGACGGTGCACCGCCGCTGCGTCGAGCTGGCCGACCGCACGCTGACGGTCGTCGACGAGGTCGACGGCGACACCACGCTGCCCGCGAAGCTCGCGTTCCACCTGGGCCCGCTCGTCGAGGTGACCCTGACCGGCACCAGTGCGCAGCTGAGCTGGCCCGGCCACTCGGCGACCGTCGAGCTGCCGTCCGAGCTCACGTGGACCGCGCACCGCGGCGAGGAGAATCCACCGCTCGGCTGGTACTCCGCCGGCTTCGGCCGCCGGGAACCGGCCACGACCCTCGTCGGCACCGGCTTCGCCACGACGCCGCTGACGACGACCCTGCGTTTTCCCTGATCCCGAAAGGACCGACCCGGTGCGTTCGACCAGCAGGCTGGTGCTGTTCCTGGGCTTGCTGTGCCCGCTCGTGCTCACGGGCTGCACCGGGTCGTCCGACAACGACGACCCGTCGAGCCAGGTCGCGGCGACGTCGGCGGCTCCGTCCGGGCCGGTCGCGGCGGTGTGCGACAAGATGCCGCCCGGACCGGCCACCGCGCCCGCGGGTGCGGTGACGGTGGCGGTGACCGACGACTTCGCGGCGAAGGTCCGCGACGCCGCGGCCGGCACCACGTTCTGGCTCGCGCCGGGCAGCCACCACCTCGGCGACGACCGGTTCGACCAGGTCCAGCCCAAGGACGGTGACGTGTTCGTGGGCGGCCCGGGCGCGGTGCTCGACGGGCGCAAGATCAACCAGTACGGCTTCACCGGCCACGCGAAGAACGTGAAGATCACCAACCTCACCGTGCAGAACTTCGTCGCCCCGCGTGACGAAGGCGTGGTGAACCACGACTCCGGCGACGGCTGGGTCATCCAGCACACCACTCTGCAGGACAACGGCGGCGCGGCCCTGATGGCGGGCGACAAGCAGCAGGTGCTCGACAACTGCCTGCGCCGCAACGGCCAGTACGGCATGAACGCGTTCTCCGCCGACGACGACATCACCGGGCTGGTGGTGCGCGGCAACGAGATCACCGGCAACAACACCGGTGACTGGGAGAAGAAGATCGACGGTTGCGGCTGCACCGGCGGCATCAAGTTCTGGTCCGTCAACGGCGCCGACGTGACCGGCAACTGGGTGCACGACAACCGCGGCACCGGCCTGTGGGCCGACACGAACGACAACGACTTCCTGATCGAGGGCAACCTCATCGAGAACAACGACAGCGCGGCGATCATCTACGAGACCAGCTACAACGCCGTGATCAAGAACAACACGATCCGGCGCAACAACCTCGTCGACGGCCGCGACTACGCCGACCGCGGCGACTCGTTCCCCACCGCGACGATCTACGTCTCCGAGTCCGGCGGCGAACCACGCGTGAAGGCCCGCACGTCGAAGCTCGAGATCTACGGCAACGTGTTCGAGGACAACTGGAACGGCATCACCCTGTGGGAGAACGCCGACCGCTTCTGCAACAGCCCGGCGAACACCTCCAGCGGCGTCTGCACGAGGCTCCAGCCCGACACCGCCAAGTGCGCCGCGCCGGCGATCGCGAAGAAGCCGCTGTACGACGACTGCCGCTGGAAGACCCAGCGCGTGGACATCCACAACAACCGCTTCTCGCTGCAGCCCTCGGCGATCGGCTGCGAGTCGACGTGCGGGCGCATGGGACTGCTGTCGAACTTCGGGACCTACCCGGACTGGTCGCCGTACAAGGGTGACGTGGTGCAGCAGGCGATCACCTTCAAGCAGGGCAACACCTGGCACGACAACGCGTACGTGGGCCCGTGGACCTTCATCGCCACCGACATGAGCCACATCCTCGGCATCGGCGAGTGGGAGGGCGCGCCCTACAACCAGGACGCGCGCACGACCTATGAGCGCGGCGGGGGAGGGTGACCATGGCGATCCTGGCCGACATCCGGCAACCGACTCCGGCGGAGACCGGCGAGCACACCCCGAAGCTCGTGGGCGCCGCGTGGGCGCTGCTGATCCTCAACACGCTCGGCTCGACCGGCGCCGAGACCGTGGTGCCGCTGCCGCGCGCGGTGAGCCAGCTGGTGACCATGGGCGCGCTGATGACCGCGTTCGTGATCGCGCTGGCGCTCAACCCGCGGCTGAAGATCCGCCCGAGCGCCTACCTCCTGCTGCTCACGTTGCTGCTGGTCACGAGCACCGTGGCGAGCCTGCACCTGGAAGCCGGCTTCGGGTCGTTGTTCCGCTGCTTCCGCTTTTCGGTGTTCCTGGCGACGCTGTGGTTGCTCACACGCTGGTGGAACGGCGGGTTCACCTTCGTGCGCCACCACATCAAGATGTTCAGCGCGGTGCTGGTGTCGGTGGCGGTCGGGCTCGTGATCGCGCCGGGCAAGGCCATGCCGGAGAGCTACGGCGGCCGGCTCGCGGGGGCGATCTGGCCGCTCACGCCGCCGCAGGTTGGGCAGTACGCGGCCGTGATCGCGGGGCTGGCGGCACTGCTGTGGCTGGGCAAGCGCACCACGATGACCAGCGCGTTGATCGTGATCGTGCCTTCGCTGGGGCTGCTGCTGCTCTCGCACACCCGCACGGCGACGCTGGGTTTGGTGGCCGGGCTCGTGGTCGCGCTGCTGTCGCTGGCCATGACCAACGCCCGGGCGCGCAAGGTGTTCACCACGTTGGTGCTGGTGGCGGGCTTCGCCGGGGTGGCGCTCGGTGGGTTGCTGCAGGCGTGGTTCCTGCGCGGGCAGAGCGAGGAGAACTTCTCCAGCCTCACCGGCCGCGCGAAGGTGTGGGACGCGCTGCTGGCGGCCCCGCGCACGGTCAACGAGTACATCTTCGGCGTGGGGCTCACCGACAAGTCCTACGACGGGCTGCCGATCGACAACAGCTGGCTCGCCGTTTACCACGAGCAGGGGTACACGGGCATCGCGATCGTCGCGGCGTTCCTGCTGGTGCTGGTGGCCGTGGCGGTGCTGCGGCCGCCGTCGCTGGCGCGCGCGTGCGCGATCTTCCTGATCACGTACTGCGTTTCCGCGTCCTACACCGAGGCCGGGCTTGGTGATGCGTCGCCGTACCTGCTGCACCTGGCGCTGGCCGCGTCGCTGCTCGCGCAGGGCACGGTGCGCTCTTCCGAAGATGACTTCATCCCGAAAGGGCAGCCCGCATGAAGGTGCTCGTGGTCCACAACCGTTACCGCTCGGAGCAGCCGAGCGGGGAGAACAACGTCGTCGACGCCGAGGTGGCGTTGCTCGCTTCCGGCGGCGTTCAGGTGTCGTTGTTCGAGCGGCGCAGTGACGACATCGCTTCCATGCCGTTGCCGCGCAAGGCTTTGGTGCCGCTGCAGGTGCCGTGGAACCGCTCGGCGCGCGCTGAGCTGACGGCGCGGCTGCAGGTCGAGCGGCCGGACGTGGTCCACGTGCACAACACGTTCCCGCTGCTGTCGCCCTCAATCCTGGCGGCGTGCGCCGACGCGCGCGTGCCGGTGGTCGCGACCCTGCACAACTACGGTTTGGTCTGCCCACCCGGCACGCTCTACCGCGACGGCCGCATCTGCACCGACTGCGTGGGCGGCGCGCCCGTGCCCGCGGTCCGGCACGGGTGCTACCGCTCGTCGCCCGTCGCGACGCTGCCGATGGCGGCGAACCTGGTGCTGAACCGCTCGCGCTGGCACTCCGGGGTCGCGCGCTTCTTCTGCATCTCCGACGCGCAACGGCGCCTGCTGGTCGACGCGGGCATGCCGGCTTCGCGCATGACGGTGAAGCACAACTTCGTGACCGACCCGGGCGTGCGGCGGACTTCTGAGGGTTCGCACGTGCTGTTCCTCGGCCGGCTGACGGAGGAGAAGGGCGTGCCGCTGCTCATGGCGGCGTGGGATCGGCTCGACGGTGCGCTGGGGTTGCCGCTGGTGATCGCGGGAACCGGGCCGTTGTCGGAGTCTGTTTCCGAGTGGGCGGCTTCGCGTGCGGACGTTTCGTACGTCGGACTGCAGGACAAGGCGTCCTGCCAGGCGCTGACGGCGGCCGCGGCCGCCGTGGTGGCTCCTTCGGCGTGGCTGGAGGCGTTCGGGCTGGTGGTGGTGGAGGCCATGGCCGCGGGCGTGCCCACGGTCGTGCCCGCGCACGGCGCGTTCGAAGAGCTGATCTCGGACGGCGTCACGGGGCTGCTGCACGAGCCGGGGTCCGTCACCGGCTTGGCCGACGCGTTGCGCGACGTGGTCGCGGACCCCGAGCGCAACCGCAAGATGGGCGAGGCCGCCCGCCAGCGTTACGACAAGGACTTCACCCCAGAGGTCGGCTTGCGCCGGCTGGTGGCGGGGTACGAAGCGGCCATCGGCTCTTGATGCCCGGCTTGACGCCGAGGTGACTTGCTCGGTCGTAGGGTTTCTTCAGGTCGCTGGTCAGGGGTTCTGAGGGTGAAGGGGCGCTTGGCTCGATGATGGGTTCACCCTCGCTGAGATCCGCGGTGCGCACGGCACCACGCGCGTTGCCGCTTTCCGTGCGGACACCGGTGCTGGTCGCGGCCGGGCTGGGGCTCGTGGTGCTGGTGGTACTGGCCGTGGTGTTCGCGGGTGCCTCGCAGCCGACGCCGTTCGACGTGCCGCTGCTGCCTGGGCCTGATCTGCTGCCTGACCCGTGGTGGTATATCGCCACCGGGGTCGATTTCCTCGGTGAGCCGGTGGGGTCGGCGATCGTGATCGTGCTGTTCACCGGTGGGGTTTTGCTGGCTCGTCGGGTTCGGACGGCTGTGCTGGTTCTGGTCGGGTGTGGGCTCACGGTCGCGGTGACGTCGCTGCTGAAGCCTGTTACCGGGCGTACGATTCATGGGCATTTTTTGTCGTACCCGAGTGGGCATACTGCGTTCGCGACCGCTCTGGCCCTGATCGCCGCGTTCGTGCTGGCCGATCGTCTGGGCCGCGCCGCCGCCATCGTGGTCACCGCCGTGCTCATGCTCCTGTGCGGTGTGCTGATGGCGTGGGCTGAGGTGGGGCTTGGGGCGCACTATCCGACGGACACTGTCGGTGGGTTTGCTGCGGCGTTGGTGGTGATTCCGGTGACGGCGGTCGTGATTGATCGGGTTGCTGTGCGGTTGTAGGCGGGCTGTCTGGCCGGTGTGATGATGCGGTCCTCGCGGGGCGGGTTGCGGTGGGTCGTGCACCCCGAAGCTGGATTGTGCTGACGGCCGCTTAGTCGTTGTCAAGGCGGGAAAGATGCCTTGACAACGGCTCGGCGGCCGCAGGGAGGCTTCGGATCGGGGTGCGGGGAGGGGCCTGGGTGTATGCGGCCCTGAGTTGGCAGTGGCCGTTGCGTTGGTTCGTGGGCTGTCTGCTGCGGTGAGTGGGGTGCTGGGGTGCGTTGCCGGTTCACGTTGCGTTGGTGAGTTGGGTTGTCGGGTGTCGGTGTCCTGCGTTGGAGCCGGCGCGTCAGAACTTGCTGCCCGCGTCCTGACCGTACGGCCCGGCCTGCCACTGCTCGGGCGTCAGCAGCCGGCTCGTGTCGTGGGCGATGAAGGTCCACGGGCCCGAGTACGTGTTGTTCGTGAAGTGGTTGTCCTGGCCGAAAGTGATGGCCTGTTGCACCACATCGCCCTTGTAGGGGGACCAGTCGGGGTAGCTGCCGTAGTTCGAGAGCACCGCCATGCGGCCGCAGAACTGTGTGCAGCCGAGGTGGGCCGGGTCGAACGTGAAGGTGTTGTCGTGCACGGTGACGTGCTGGGTCTTCCAACGGCAGTCGTCGTAGAGCGGCGTCTGGGTGATGGCGGGTGCGCTGCACTGCGCCTTCGTGGCGAACGGGGTGCAGTAGCCCGTCGACGTGTTGGCTGGGCTGTTGCAGAAGCGGTCGGCGTTCTCCCACAGGGCGACGCCGCCCCAGTTGTCCTCGAAGGTGTTGCCGCCGATGTCGATCTGGTGGGTGCGGGCGGCCAGGCGGGAGTCGCCGCCGGATTCCGAGACGTAGATCGTGGCGACGGGGAAGTTGTCGCCCTTGTCGGCTTTCGCGCGGCCGGCGACGATGGCGTTGCGGCGGAACACGTTGTCGCGGACGGTGAGGTTGTGGCTGATCTCGTAGAACAGGCCCTCGGCGTCGTTGTCCTCGATCACGTTGTCCTGCACGAGGAAGTCGTTGTTGTTCGTGTCGGCCCACAACCCGGGGCCGTTGTTGCCGTGGACCCAGTTGCCGGTCACGTCGGCGCCGTTCACGGCCCAGAACTTCACGCCGCCGCTGCAGCCGCAGCCGGGTGACTTGGTCTCCCAGTCGTCGGTGTTGTTGCCGGTGATCTCGTTGCCCTCCAGCACGAGCCCGGTGATGCCGTCGCCGGCGCGGTAGGCGTTCACGCCGTACTGGCCGTTGTCCTCCAGGCAGTTGCGGCGCATTTCCTGGCGGTCGCCGGCCATCAACGCGGCCCCGCGGTTGTCCGCGATGGTGCTGTCCTCGATCACCCAGTGCGTGCCCGAGTCGTGGTTCACCACACCCTGGTCCTGCGGCGCGGCGAAGTTCTGCACGGTGAGGCCGCGGATCGTGACGTCCTTGGCCTGTCCGGTGAAGGCGGCCTGGTTCACCTTCTGCCCATCGAGGACCGCGCCCGGCGCGCCGAGGTAGGTGTCGCCGTCCTTCGGCTGGATCTGCCCGAAGGCGTCGGAGCCGAGGGTGTGGGTGCCCGGCCTGAGCCAGAACGTGGTGCCGGCCGGGTTCGACCGCGTCAGCGCGCCCAGGTCCTGCCCCGGCTCCACCACCACCGACTCCGACGGCGCCGAGCTGTACTCCGTGACCACCTTGCCGCACACGGCCGCGGGCCCGGCCCCGGCGGTGGCTCCCGCGGCGGCTCCGGAGAGCGCGCTCGTCACCAACACCAGACCGGCCACCACGGCCACGGATCTACCCATGGCTCAAACGCTACGAGCGTTTCCCGCCCGCGTAACTTCCCTGATGGGGTCCGCCAAGCGCCCTGACGGGTGAATTCTCCTTGGCGGACAACACATTTCGGCGAAGTTGTGCAGTTGGTGGATCATTTCCGAAGTGGACTGATCACCTCAGGTCCTTCGAGCCGCCGATCCGCTGCAACGAGCCGCCCACCCCGCTTCCGTTCACCTGCGGCACGCCGAGGATGTCACCGATCCCGGCGGAGGTGCGCGGCAGGTCGACTCCGTTGTCCCCGCCGATGTGCACCGGGTCCTTGCCGCCCCACGTGTGCGGCTGGGCGTGCGCCTCGCCGATCTCCATCACGTACTTGCCGGGGTTCTCCGCCTGGTGGTACCGCACGGATTCCGCGCCGTAGGAGTTGAACATCGCGTGGCGCTGGAACAGGCCCGCGTTGCCGTCGAGGTCGCGCCGCGCGGGGTTGCCGCCGATGCCGATCACGTCCACGCCCTCCTTCTTCGCGGACTCGAGCACCTCGCCCACCAGCTTCCCGTTCGCGCCGTTGGCCTTGAGGTACTTCTCCAGGTCCGGGTGCATCGGCGTGCCGGGCGGGGAGTTGAGGAAGTCCTTCACCATCCCGTTGTGCGCGTCGTCGCGCAGGCTTTCCAGGTAGACCTTGTTGACGCCGTTCTGCTTCAGCTCGCCCATGTTGTCGCGCATCATCTCCAGGCCCGGGTGCTTGCCGTCGTGCTTGCCGCCCACGACCACACCGTCGTGCTCCTTCAGCAGTGAGCCGGTGCCCTCCGTCTTGTCCATCACGGGGCGCAGCCGGTCGTCCACGTCCTGGTCGCGGTCGGCGTCGCGCGGGTCGGTCTTGTTGTTCTCGACCGCCTCGCTCGCCGTGTGGCGGTCACGCCGGTCCTGCTGGTCCCAGAAGTCCTTGGTGTTGGGGTCGTTGCGGCCCAGCGCCTCGACCGACTGGCGGTCCTTGGCCAGCGGATCGACCAGGTTCTTGTCCAGGGCCTGATCACGCAGCTGGCCGCCGAGTCCTCGGTTCTTCTCCAGCAGCGTCTGGGCGTCGTCGTTGAACGACAGGCGCTGCTTGTGCGGGTTCGGCACGCCGGCCGTCTCCGCGATCCTGTTGAACTGCTGCTCGTCGCGGACCTTGTTCGGAGTGCGGCCGTCCTTGCCCGACTTGCGCGGCCCCCGCAGCTCCAGCGACGGTCCGGCCGGCGTGCTGTGAGCCTGGTCGAACGACAGCTTGCACGGCGCCAGCCCGAGCGGGTCGGTCCAGCCGACGGGGTCCGCAACGTAGGCGTACGGGTTCGTCGCCGGGCTCAAGCCCGACGGGTCGGGGCTGAGGTAGCGCGCCGCGCTCGGGTCGTAGTAGCGGTGGAAGTTGTAGTGCAGCCCGGTTTCGTCGTCGTGGTACTGCCCGGCGAAGCGCAGCGGCGTGGGCATCGGCCCGGTCGCGGCGCCCCACGCGGTGAGTGTGCCGTGCCAGACCGGGCCCAGCTCGGGGTCGACAAGCTCGGTCGGCGCGCCGGCGAGGTCGGTGACGACACCGCGGAAGTTGTGGTCCCGCCATGCACCGCTCGCTTGGTGCAGCACGCGCTCGGTCTGGGTCAGCACGCGGCCGCTGCCGGGCTCGGTGTGCCAGACCATCGCGCGCACGCCGTCGGTGACCTGCTCGGCGAGCCGGTCACCGTCCCACGTGAACTCGGTGCGCGTGCGCAGGGTGGCCGCGGCGTTCACGAGCTCTTTGGCGACCCGGCGCCCGAGTGCGTCGTAGCGGTAACGCCAGTGCTGCCCGGCCGGCGTGTGCACGGCGACGAGCCGCTCGTGCCCGTCCCACTCGTAGCGGGTTTCGCCGTCGGCGGTCCGGCGCAGCACGAGCTTGCCGTCGGCGTCGTACTCGTACCGCGTGGCGTCGTCACGTTCGAGCAGACTGCCGGCGTAGACGCGGTTGCCGGGCTGCACCAGGTTGCCCGCGGCGTCGTAGCCGTAGGCCTCGTGCCCCGCGGGCCCGTCGACGGCCAGCGGCCGGCCGATCGGGTCGAGCCGCAGCTGCCGCGGCCCGGTCAAGGTGTCTTCCACCGCGGTCACGGTGTTGTCGTCGCGGTAGCGCAGGGTGCGTTGCCGCGGCGGCCGGCCGGGCCCGGTGGCCAGGGTCTGGCTGACGAGCCGATCGCGCGCGTCCCACGCCTGGCGCAGCTGCGTGCTGCCCAGCCGCCGTTCGACCTCGCGGCCTTCGAGGTCACGCACGAAGGTGAGCTCGTGGCCCCCGGTGTGCAGTGCGATCGGCCGGCCCGCGGCGTCGTGGCGCCACTCGGCGCGGGCGCCGGTCGGGGTCGTGCGTGTGGTGCGCCGGCCCGAAGCGTCGAAGCCGGACGTGAGCACGCGGCCGTTCACCGACTCCTCGACGAGCCGGCCGGCGGCGTCGTAGGTCCGCCGCACGTCGGCGTCGTCGTTGACGGCCCGCACGAGCCGTCCGGCGCGGTCGTACTCGTACGTCGCCACAGCCCCGTCGGCGTCCAGCCGCACGATGCGGCCCGCGGCGTCGTAGCCGAAGCGCAGCACGCGCCCGCTCGCCGAGGTCTGCTCGACCAGCCGGCCCGCGGCGTCGTAGCGGAACGCGCGGCGGCGGCCGTCGAAGTCGGTGTCGGCCGCGAGCCGGCCGGCGGCGTCGTACTCGTAGCGCCACTGGGCACCCAGCTCGTTGCGCACCGCCGTCACGCGGGTCTCGGTGTCGTAGCTCAGCTCCACGCGGGAGCCGTCGACCGCGGTCAGGGCGACGGGCCGGTCGAACCCGGCGTAGTCCGTGCGCGAAACGGCGGTGCCGGCGCGGGTTTCGCGGAGGTTGCCTTCGCCGTCGTGGCTGAACGAGACGCTCGTGCCGTCGGGCCGGGTCACGCTCAGCCGTTCGCCCTCGACGGTCCACGCGGTGCGCGTGAGGGCGCCCAGCGCGCCGGTTTCGGCGGCGGGGCGGCCGAAGCGGTCGAACACCGTCCGCCGCGTCGCACCGACCGCGTCGGTCACGGCGACCGGGAGGCCGGCGGTGTCGTACTCGTAGCGCGTCACTTCGCCGAGCGGGCCGGTCACGGTGGCGGGCAGCCCGGGCCGGGCGTAGGTGAAGCGAGTGCGGGCGCCCAGCGGGTCGACGGCCGCCGCGACGTCACCGTCCTCTGTGTACTCGCGTAGCCACACCGAGCCGTCGGCCTCGACGACCTTCACCGGACGGTGCGCTTCGTCGTACTCGGCCGTGGTGCGGGTTCCGTCGGCGGCCACGATCTCGACGAGGTCGCCGGCCTCGTCGTAGTGGTTGTGGGTGGTGGCGCCCAGCGCGTCGGTGCTCGAGAGCAGCCGGTCGCGGTCGTCCCACTCCATCCGCGTGGTGAAGCCCAGTGGGTCGGTCACCGCCACGACCTGGAACGCCTCGTTGAGGTCGAACACGCTGGTGTTGCCGAGCGAGTCGACGGCCGTGGTGCGGCGCGGCTCGTAGGCCAGGCTGTAGCGCAGGTCGCCGTCGCGGCCTTCGGCGCGGACGCAGCGGCCCTGCACGTCGTAGGCGTAGCGGTACCACATGCCGTTGCGGTCTTCCCAGCTCGCGAGCCGGCCCTCGGCGTCGTACTCGAAGCGCAGTGGCAGACCCGAGGAGTTGCGGATCTCGGCCAGGTTCGCGCGGTCGTCGTAGGCGAACCGCGCGAGCACCACGGGCGCGCCGCCGCTGAGCAGCGTCAGCTCCGTGACGCGGCCGGCGTCGGTGGTCACGCCGACGTGGTGGCCCGCCGAGTGCGTGATGTCCGTGAGCGCGCCCGCGTCGTCGTAGGACAGGCGGAAGTACTGGTCGCCGGTCGGCGTGGTCACCGTGACCAGGCGGCCGGTGGCGCCGGAGAACAGCAGCGCGCGGCCGTGGTCGGGCTGGTTGAGCACGTACGAACCGTCGATGGCGCGGCTCAGCGGCCACGCCGGTCCGGTCACCGGCAGCACGTCGCCGCCGACCACCGGCTTCGGGTACTCGAGGAAGGTGCCGTCTTCGGCGGCGAAGTGCACGCCGTCGGCGTCGGCCTCCAGCCGCTGGTCGAGCGTCGAGGCCCACGACGAGCCGAAGCCCCGGCCGATCCGGTACGACGACAGGTGCGTGCGCGTGAGCACCAGCGGCAGCGCCGCGTCGAGCCGTACGTCCTCCTGCGTGAGCATGACCCGGCCCGTCGACACGTCGATCGGGTCACCGCAGGCGAGCCGGTCGGCCGTCGGGGTGTCGTTCGAGCGCGGCGTGGTGTTGGCGTCCTTGACGGAGCTCTGCTTCGTGGTGGTGTCCTTGGCGCCGCCGCCCTTGCCCGCGCCGCCGCCGCCCTTGCCCGCGCCGCCGCCGGCCGAAACGCCGCGGTCGGCCGGCGGCGGGTCGAACGGCGGCGGGTCGCTCTTCGCCGGGTCCTTGGGCGGCGGGCTGCTCTTGGCCGGCGGCGGGGTGGCCCCGGCGCTGGACGCGTGGGTCGCATCGTCGCCCGATTTGCCCGCCTTGCCTGCCGGTGGCGTGTAGTCCGTGGAGCCGCCGGAGTAGCCCGACCCTCCTGAGCCGCCCTCGTCGGCGCCCTTCGAGCCCGGCGGCGGGGTGTAGTCCTTCGGCGAACCCTCGTAACTGGACGCGTGCGTCCCGTCGTCGGCGCCCTTCGAGGCGGGCGGGGGCGTGTAGTCCTTCGGGGTGCCTTCGTAACCGCCGCCCTTGGGCGTGCCGCCTCCGTCGCCGCCCGCGGTTTTGACCGGCGGTGCTTTCGGGGTGCCGGAGAGGTCTTTGGTCTTCGGCGGCGGGGCGACCTTGCCGCCTTTGAGACCCTTGAACGCCTTCCCGGCGTCCTCGAACAACGTCCCGGCCTTCTTCAACAACGG